>DASRSC010000130.1:0-7878 GCA_035695525.1 Pseudonocardia sp.
GGGGGTGGACGGGCGTGCTGGTCGTGAACGGCCTGGTCAGGCAGTTCGATTCCGCAGTGGTGCTGGCCGGTGTCGGCTTCACCCTCGACGCAGGTCGGGCGGCCGCTGTGGTCGGACCCAACGGCGCGGGCAAGACCACCCTCCTGCGCTGTGTCGTCGGCGCGGACCGGCCCGATGCAGGCGAGGTGCTCCTCGACGGCCGCCCGTTGCGTGAGGACGATCCGCGGGCCCGCGCGATGGTCGCGAGCGTGCTCGACGACGTCGAGTTCTTCCCGGACCTCTCGGTGGCGGAGCACCTCGACCTGCTCGCGCGGGCCCACGGCGCCGAGCCCGACACCGCGCCGGTGCTCGCCGAGCTGGGCCTGGCGGCGTTGGCCGACCGCACGCCGGTCGGCCTCTCCAGCGGGGAGCGCAGACGCCTGGCCCTGGCGTCCTGCCTCGTACGCCCGCGGCGGCTGCTCGTGCTCGACGAGCCGGAGCAGCGGCTCGACGCGGCGGGCCGGCAGTGGCTGGTGGAGCGGCTCGAACTGGAGAAGGCGGCCGGCTGCGCCGTGCTGTTCGCCTCCCACGACGCGGCCGTCGTCGACGCGGTGGCCGACCAGACGGTCGACCTGGGCACGTGACCACCGCCCCACCCGTGCAGGTGCCGCCCGCGCGAGAGCTGCGCACCCACCTCGCTCGCGTCCGGCGGGACCGGCGCGCCGCGGTCAGGGAGGGCCCTGGGCCCGACTGGTACACCCCGCTGCTCGCCGTGGCCGTGCTCGGCGGGTTGCTGGTGCAGGGGATGCGCCGGGTGATGGGCGCGGAGTCGCCCCGGCTGCCGGACGCCCCGCACACCGGGTTGCTGCTCGGCGCCGTCGGGCTGGTGCTGACGGGCATGGTGCTGCGCGCGGCGCTGGCTCTCGGCCCGATGATGGCCGGACCGGCGGTGCGGCACTGGGTGCTCGCCGGCACCGTCGACCGCGCCGCCATGCTCAGGCCCCGTTACGTCGCTCTGTCGGCGGTGGCGGCGCTGGCCGGGGCCGGCGGTGGGGCGCTCGCGGCCCTGGTCGCCGCGGTGGCCCCGCCCTGGTGGGCGGCGCTGTGGTGGGCCGGGGCGGGCTCGGGTTCCGCCGCCGCGCTCGCGGCCGCGGCCGTGGTGTGGCAGGCGGGCAACGCGCGCGCCGGCCGGGCCGTGGGCACCGCCCTCGTGGCGGCCGGCGGTGCGGCTGCTGTCGCCGCGCTGCTGGTTCCCCGCGCGTCCGCCGTGCCGGCCCTGCCCGCCGCGGCGGTGGCCACCGTCGCATGGCTGCTCGCCGTGCTGCTGCTCGCCTGCGGGTGGCGGCGGCTCGGTGTTCTGGACCGCGCGGCTCTCGGGGCGGGGAGCGGGCTCGCCGCCGCCGTCCAGGTTGCCGGGACGTTCATGGAGCCGTCGCTGCTGCTCGGTCTGCTGGAGGAGCGGCGCTGGCGCTCGGTCCACCGGGGACGCTCGCGGCCTGGCCGCGGCACCGGGTACGGCGCGCTGCTGTACGCCGACCTGCGACGCGTGCTGCGCACACCTGGCGCGCTGCCGCTCGCGGTGGGCCTGCTGCTCGTGACCTACGCGGCTGCCGCCGTGCTGCCCGCCGTGGTTGTGCCACCTGTCGCCGCCGTCGCCGCCTACGCGGTGGCCGGCCGGGTGGCGACGGGATTGCGCGCCGTTACCCGCTCCCCGGCGCTCCGGCGAGCGCTGGGGGGCGCCGACCGGGCACTGATCGTCGTCCACCTCGTCGCGCCCCTCGCCGTCGTCATCGTGTGGACCGTGGCGCTGCTCCCCGTATTGCACCTGCTGAACCCGATTGCGGTGGTACTGATCCCCGTGGGGGCGGTCGTGGTGGTGGAGCGCTCGGCCACCCGGCCGCCCCCGGACTACGGCGCCGCCGTGTTCGATACCGGGTTCGGTGGCATGCAGGTGGACCTGGTGCGGCAGGTGGTGCGCGGGCCTGCGCTGCTGGTGGGGCTCGCGGCAGTCCAGCTCCTGCTGGCCCGCTGACGGGTCGGACGCGGGCATTGGCCGGGGTTTAACCCGATTCGGGGGGTATTCGCACCCTCAGCCAAGGCGCGTCTCAGGTTCCGCGGCGCACGGTGGAGACATGAACTCATCCGTCGTTCTCACGGACTTCGGGGCCGTCGTGGGAGTCGCTCTGCTGCTGGTCATGGCCCTTGCGCCGTTCTTCACCGATCGGCACCGACCCCTCTCCGAGAGTCCCCTGAAGCAGGCCGTGGACACCCGCGTGGTGATCCCCGTCCAGCGCGGGGCCCGCCTCCGTGTGCCGCCCGCCACTCGCCCGGCAAGGCCGCACGCGGCACCTCGGTGATCGGGGCAACGGCGACCCGACCCGCGGAGGAACGCCGATCGCGGCGCTCGTAGGTCCGTCCGATGTCGGGCCTACACTCGGCCCGTGGCAGGGCGGATCCGGGACAGCGACATCGCGGAGGTCCGCGACCGGACCCGAGTCGACGAGGTCATCGGCGAGTACGTGGCTCTGCGCCGCGCCGGCGCCGGATCGCTCAAGGGCCTCTGCCCGTTCCACGACGAGAAGTCGCCCTCGTTCAACGTCCGCCCATCGCACGGCACGTTCCACTGCTTCGGCTGCGGCGAGGGCGGTGACGCCGTCGCGTTCATCATGAAGATCGAGGTCGTCGGGTTCGTGGAGGCCGTGGAGCGCCTCGCCGACCGGGTGGGCTACCGGCTGACGTACGAGGGAGGCGGCAGCTCCGTACAGCGCGACCGCGGTACCCGGTCGCGGCTGCTCGAGGCCAACAAGCGTGCCGCGGAGTTCTACGCCGCCCAGCTGCGCACCCCCGAGGCCGCGCCGGCCATCCAGTTCCTCACCAGCCGCGGGTTCGACTCCGCAGCGGCGCAGCAGTTCGGCTGCGGCTACGCCCCGGGCGGCTGGGACCTGCTCACCAAGCACCTGCTCGCGGGCGGGTTCTCCCTCGACGAGCTGATGAAGGCCGGCCTGTCGAAGGAGGGCCGCCGCGGCGCGATCGACCGCTTTCACCGCCGCCTGCTCTGGCCGATCCGCGACCTCGGTGGCGACGTCGTCGGCTTCGGGGCCCGCCGCCTCTTCGACGACGACGGCATCGAGGCCAAGTACCTCAACACGTCCGACACGCCGGTGTACCGGAAGACCCACGTCCTGTTCGGGCTCGACCTCGCCAAGCGTGAGATCGCCAAGCGCCGCCAGGTCGTGGTCGTCGAGGGCTACACCGATGTCATGGCGATGCACCTGGCGGGTGTCCCCACCGCGGTCGCGTCCTGTGGCACGGCGTTCGGCACCGAGCACATCTCGGTGATCCGTCGCCTGATCGGCGACGACTCGTTCGACCTCGGCGAAGTGATCTACACCTTCGACGGCGACGCGGCCGGGCAGGCTGCGGCGCTCAAGGCGTTCGAGGGCGACCAGAACTTCGCCGCGCAGACGTTCGTGGCGATCGCGCCCGACGGGCAGGATCCCTGCGAGCTGCGGCAGGCCCACGGCGACACGGCCGTACGCGACCTGGTGGCCCGCCGTGAGCCGCTGTTCGAGTTCGCCATCCGGAGCATGCTGCGCGACCACGACCTCGATACGGCCGAGGGTCGGGTGGCCGCGCTGCAGCGCTGCGTGCCGCTCGTTGCGCGGATCCGTCGGGAGGATCTGCGCGACGAGTACGCCCGCAGGCTAGCGGGCTGGACCAGCTGGGACGACATCGCGATGGTTGTGCGGCGGGTCCGGGAGTCGGCGGGCGCCCCTGCCGAGCCCGTCAGGGGACGCATCGGGAACAGGCGCGAGGCCCCGAGCCCGCCTCCGAAGGACGACCCGCGGCTGCACTTGCAGCGGGAGGCGCTCAAGGCCGCCCTGCAGGTACCGGTCATCGCCGGCCCGAGCTACGACGAGCTGCCCGAGCAGGCCTTCACCCACCCGGCGCTGGCGGCGGTGCACCGCGCGGTGCAGGCCGCGGGTGGGGCGTCCGGCGGGCGCGACGGTCACGCGTGGCTCGAGGCCGTGCTCGCCGCGTGCAACTCGGAGACGCGATCCCTGGTCACCGAGCTCGCGGTGGAGCCCCTGGAGCTGCCACGGAGGAACACGGAGGAGGCGCGCTACGTCTCGAGTGTCATCGCCGGGGTGCGGCTCGCACTGGTGGAGGCCCAGGTGGCGGAGTTGAAGGCACGGCTGCAGCGCACCAACCCGATGGAAGAGGCCGACGCCTACCACCAGCTGTTCGGCGATCTCGTGCCGCTGGAGCAGTACCGGATCGCCCTGCGGGAGAAGGCGGCGCGGTGAGCGGCGAGGGCGTGCGGTGAGTGAGCGTGCGAGTGAACCATCGGCGCAGCGCCTGGGTTCGTTGCCGACCGAGCGCAGCGAGGGAGAGCGATGAACCTCCTGCAGGCGGTGCGCAAGCTGCTCGGACGCGACCAGCTGCCCGAGGGCTTTACCGGCCACCTCGACGTTGACGAGCAGGTGCTCGCCACGGCACGGCTGGGCGGCGGCGGGCACGTGGTCGCCACCTCACTCGGGCTGTGGCTGCCCACGCCCGACGGCGTGCGGAGGCTGAGCTGGCATCTGGTGAGCAAGGCGTCGTGGGAGAACGGCGCGATCGTGCTGGTCGAGGCCCAGGAGCGCGACGTCGTCGGCGGTGCGGTGCTGATCGCCGACCTGCCCCCGCAGCGGCTGCGGCTCGCCGAGCCCGGCCGGGTGCCGGAGATGGTGCACGCGCGCGTCACGGGCTCGATCAGGAGCAGGCACCACCGGGACCTGCCCGGGGGCGGTGCGTGGTTCGTCCAGCGCAAGGTGCCGGGGCGCGACGGAATCGTGCTGCAGGTGCGTGCCGACCCGGGCACCGACGACGTCGCGGTCCGGCAGGTAGCCGGCGGCGTCGCGCGCACGCTGGGGTTGGGCTGACGAGGTGACGGGCAGCACCACCTGGGATCCGGCGCTGTACCTCGACTTCGACGACCACCGCTCCCGCCCGTTCCACGACCTGCTCGCGCGGGTGGGCGCGGTCGCGCCGCGCCGTGTGGTCGACCTGGGCTGCGGTCCGGGACACTTGACGGCCGTGTTGAGCGCGCGCTGGCCGGAGGCCGAGGTCGTCGCCCTGGACTCGTCTGCGGAGATGGTGGCTGCCGCGAGAGAGCGCGGGATCGACGCGGAGCAGGCCGACGTCGTCGATTGGATGCCGCCGCCCGACACCGACGTGGTGGTCACCAACGCGGTGCTGCAGTGGGTGCCACCGCACCGGCAGCTGTTGCCGCGGTGGATCGAGGCCCTACCGGGCGGCGCGTGGTTCGCGCTGCAGGTGCCGGGCAACCTCGGCGCCCCGTCCCACGCGTTGATCCGGGAGCTGGCCGAGGAGGAGCTGTGGCGCGGCCGGGTCGACCTGCGCGGTGAGATCGCCGTGGCCGAACCGGCGGAGTACGCCGAGCTGCTGTCGGGCGCCGGCGCGGCGGTCGACGTCTGGGAGACGACCTACCAGCAGCGGCTCACGGGGCCGGATCCGGTGCTCCAGTGGATCAGCGGCACAGCGCTGCGGCCGGTGCGTGACGCGCTCGGCGCCGACGCGTATGCCGCCTTCCGTGAGCAGCTGGCCCCGCGGCTGCGTGCGGCGTACCCGGCCCGGCCGGACGGCACCACGTGGTTCCCGTTCCGGCGAATTTTCGCGGTGGCCCGCACTCCCTGAGAGCTCCCGCCGGGGCAGCGGGTCAGGAGTGGCATCAAGGAGTGACTGATGTCACTCTCGGCGAGTTGATCCCATCGCCGTGGAGGGGACGATGACCACCGAGAGCCAGCGCAGCCGCACCGACGTCGACAAGGCCCTGCTCGGGCACTCGACCTATCGCAGCCTCGGGGAGCGACGGCTCTCCCCGGCAGAGGAGCGGTTCGAGAAGGGCCGCCGCACGGTCGGGCTGTTCCTCGCGCCGATCGTGATGATCGCGTTCCTGGCGCTGCCGTTGAATCTGCAGCCCCAGCAACAGGTGTTGGCCGGGATCCTGCTCGGCGTGATCGTGCTGTGGGTGAGCGAGGCGGTGCCGATCCCGATCGCGGGCCTGATCGGCGTATCGCTGATCGTGATCCTGCAGGTGGCCCCGGCCGACGACGTGCTGGCGAACTTCGGGTCGAGCACCGTCTTCACGTTCATCGGGGCGTTCATCCTCGCCCAGGCGATGCTCAAGCACGGGGTCGCGCGCCGCTTCGCCTTCCGGATACTGGCGCTGCCGCGGGTCGGGCGGTCGAGCGTCGGGGTGATCGTCGCGTTCGGTGGGGTCACGTGCCTCCTCTCTGCGTTCGTGTCGAACACCGCCACGGTGGCGATGCTCCTACCTACGGCGCTGGGCATCCTCAGCGTGATCGCGAAGCTGATGCAGGACCGCGGGCTCGTGGCCGAGGACTTCGACCCGCTGCGGCTGCGTGTCGGCGCCGCACTGATGCTGATGCTGGCCTACGGGGCGAGTGTGGGCGGCCCGCTGACGCCGGTCGGCAGCCCACCCAACCTGATCGGCCGGGGACTGATCGAGGAGGCCACCGGGGAGCGGATCAGCTTCGCGCAGTGGGTGGCGCTGGCGGTTCCGATCTGTCTCCTGATGTTCGTGGCACTGGCCGTCGTGCTGCTGCTGCTCAACAAGCCGGAGATCCGCCGCATCGACGGCGTCGCCGAGTACGTGGTCGAGCAACGCGCCCAGCTGGGACCGCTGTCGCGTGCTGAGAAGAACACGTTGATCGCGTTCGGCGTCACCGTGACGCTGTGGATCCTGCCCGGGATCGTCGCGCTCGTGGCGGGCAACGACTCGGCCGCCTACGACGCGGTGAGCGCACGGCTCGACGAGGGCATCGTCGCGGTGTTCGGGGCGTCGCCTGCTCTACCTGGCCCGGACGCTGGGCGGGGCCGTGTCGACAGGGCTCGGGCTCTCGAACGTCATCACCATCACGATCTTCGCGGTGCTGCTGGCGATCGTCGTCTCGGAGACCACCAGCAACACCGCATCGGCGGCCGTCGTGGTACCCATCGTCATCCCGATCGCGGTGGCCGCGGGGGTCAACCCCTTCGTGCCCGCGCTGGCCGCCACGTTCGCGGCGTCGTTCGGGTTCATGCTGCCGGTGTCGACGCCGCAGAACGCGATCGTCTACGGGTCCGGCGTCGTGCCGATCACCACGATGATCCGGTCCGGCGCGGCTTTCGACCTCATCGGAGCGATACTCATCATCGTGTTCCTTCCTCTGATGGTCGCCGTCCTCGGGCTCGGCGTCGCATGACCCCGCAGACGATCGCCGTGATCCCGGGCGACGGCATCGGATCCGAGGTGGTCGATGCCGCCCGGACGGTGCTGGACGCCGTGTGCGCCCGGCACGACATCGAGCTCCACTACACCGAGTTCGACTGGTCCTGTCGCCGCTTCGAACGCGAGGGCGCGATGATGCCGCCCGACGGGATCGACACGCTCCGCGGGTTCGACGCGATCCTGCTCGGCGCGGTGGGGTGGCCGGGCGTGCCCGACCACGTGTCGCTGTGGGGACTGCTGATCCCGATCCGCCGCGCGTTCCGGCAGTACGTCAACCTCCGCCCGATCCGGGTGTTCGACGGCGTGCAGAGCCCGCTGCGCGGCGCTGAGGACGTCGACTTCGTCGTCGTCCGCGAGAACGTCGAGGGTGAGTACAGCGAGGTCGGCGGCCGGGCCAACCGGGGGTTCCCGGACGAGATGGCCGTCCAGGAGTCGATCTTCACCCGGGTCGGGGTGAGCCGGATTGCCGACTTCGCGTTCGAACTGGCGCAGACGAGGCGCGGGTACCTCACGTCGGCGACGAAGTCGAACGGGATCGTGCACACACTCCCGTTCTGGGACGAGGTCGTGGCCGAGCGGGCAGCCCGGTACCCGGATGTGCG
>DASRSC010000131.1:0-3374 GCA_035695525.1 Pseudonocardia sp.
GCCTCCTCGCGGAAGCGCTCGACCAGGTGCGGGTAGTGCAGCTCGAACGCCGGACGCTCCGAGCGGATCCGGGGCAGCTCCGTGAAGTTGTGCCGCGGCGGCGGGCAGCTCGTGGCCCACTCCAGCGAGTTGCCGAAGCCCCACGGGTCGTCGACGGTGACCACGCGGCCGTAGCGGTAGCTGCGGAACACGTTCCAGATGAACGGCAGCGTCGACGCGCCGAGCACGAAAGCCCCAGTCGAGGAGATCGCGTTCAGCGTCGTGAACCCGTCGGTGGGCAGGTAGTCGACGTAGCGGCGCGGCATGCCCTCGGCGCCCAGCCAGTGCTGCACCAGGAACGTCAGGTGGAAGCCGATGAACGTGAGCCAGAAGTGCACCTTGCCCAGCGTCTCGTCCATCATCCGGCCGGTCATCTTCGGGAACCAGAAGTAGATGCCGGAGTAGGTGGCGAACACGATCGTCCCGAACAGCACGTAGTGGAAGTGCGCCACCACGAAGTAGGTGTCCGAGACGTGGAAGTCCAGCGGCGGCGAGGCCAGCAGGATGCCGGTGAGCCCGCCGAACAGGAAGGTGACCAGGAAGCCCAGGGCGAACAGCATGGGCGGCTCGAAGGTCAGGTGGCCCTTCCAGATCGTGCCGATCCAGTTGACGAACTTGACGCCCGTGGGCACCGCGATCAGGAACGTGGTGAAGGAGAAGAAGGCCAGCAGCACCGAGCCGGTGGCGTACATGTGGTGGGCCCACACGGCGACGGACAGCGCGCCGATCGCGATCGTGGCGTAGATCAGGCCCTTGTAGCCGAACAGCGGCTTGCGGGCGAACACCGGGAAGACCTCGGAGACGATGCCGAAGAACGGCAGCGCGACGATGTAGACCTCGGGGTGGCCGAAGAACCAGAACAGGTGCTGCCACAGGATCACCCCGCCGTTGGCGGGGTCGAACACGTGGGCACCGAAGTGCCGGTCGGCCAGCAGCCCGAAGAGCGCGGCGGTGAGCACGGGGAACGCGATGAGGATGAGGATCGCGGTCACGAGGATGTTCCACGTGAAGATCGGCATCCGGAACATCGTCATGCCCGGGGCACGCATGCAGACGATCGTGGTGATGAAGTTGACGCCACCGAGGATCGTGCCAAGACCCGACATGATCAGGCCCACGATCCAGAGGTCGGCACCTGCGCCCGGCGAGTGGATCGCGTCGGACAGCGGGGTGTAGGCGAACCAGCCGAAGTCGGCCGCCCCGCCCGGTGTCAGGAAGCCGGACAGCACGGTCAGCCCGCCGAACAGGAACAACCAGTACGAGAAGGCGTTGAGCCGCGGGAACGCGACGTCGGGTGCACCGATCTGCAGCGGCACGATGTAGTTCGCGAAGCCGAACAGGATCGGCGTCGCGTACAGCAGCAGCATGATCGTGCCGTGCATCGTGAACAGCTGGTTGTACTGCTCGTTGGACAGGAACTGCTGCCCCGGCGCCGCCAGCTCGGCGCGCATCAGCAACGCCATGGCTCCACCGGCCAGGAAGAACCCGAACGACGTCACCAGATAGAGGATGGCGATGTCCTTGGGATCCGTGGTGTGCAGCATTTTCACCAGCATGGATCCCTTGGCCGACCTGCGCGCCGGGTACGGGCGCGCGGTGATCGGCTTGGGGGCGACGGCTGTCACTGAGCCTCCTGGGACTGCCTGGCCGACTGCATTTGCCTTGCCGAACTGTGGGGCAACTGATCCTCCGAGCCCCGCGGGGGATGGTAGCTCTACCCGTCGTCGAAGGCGCGCCCCGGGCCCGGTCCCCCGACGTGACGCACCTCGCGTGGAGAGCCGTGGGCACTACCGCAGGGGGGTGAACAGCTCCTCGAAGAGCTCCGGCGTCGCCGCCGGGCTCGGCAGGGGATCGACGATGTAGAACTCGACACCCATACCCATCGCGAACAGCGGGTCGGGCATCGCGAGCAGGAAGTGGTCGGGCCCGATCTGGCTCGCGTGGGCACGCATCGACGCCTTCTTCTGCTCCACGAAGTCGACGGCGTCCACGCGGTGGGTGATCTCGGACTCGGGCTTGCCGAACGTCGGCGCGTCCATGGCCGGCGCCTCCCAGCCGTCGGGCAGTTGCCCGGCCTTGGCCATCCCGCGGATGCCGCGGGTCATCCAGTCGCGGTTGATGGTGCCCTGCGCCACCACCGGCACTGCCGACAGCTCGGCGGCGCGGCGCCCCACGCGGTGCACCTGGATGTGGTCGGGATGCCCATAGCCGCCGTTGTCGTCGTAGATCGTGACGATGTCGGGCTCCTCCTCGTCGAGGATCACCGCGAGCTGCCGGGCCGCGTGTTCGACGTCGGCACGCCAGAAGCAGAACGGGGCGTCGTTGCTGGGCTCGCCCATCATCCCCGAGTCGGTGTAGCCGAGGAACTCGACGCGCTTGGCCCCGATCGCTGCCGCGGACGCGTAGCACTCCGCGGATCGGCGGATGGCCAGCTGCTCGCCGGGCTCCAGGATGCCGGCCACGGGTTCACCCAGCTCACCCCGCGTGGCGAAGACGAGTACGACCCGGTGACCTGCGGCCGCGGCGCGCGCGAGCGTGCCCGCCGAACCGATCGACTCGTCGTCGGGATGTGCGTGGAATGAGACGATGGTGCCCACGTAGGCGAGCCTATCCGGCGTCCAGAACGAGATCGCTGCGAGATCCTGCTCTCGGCCCTCCTGAGGGCACATGGCCGGATCTCGCGCGGATCACGTGAGTAGTCGAGTCAGGGCCGAGCCCACCTCCGCGAGCCGGCGAACGGTCTCCGCCCGACCACCGGCGCGCGCTGCCAGCGCGGACGCCGCGCCCTCCGCGTCCTCCCCGCCCAGCGGCACGAGCACGTGCAGCCGGTCGATGCCGGCCAGTGCCGCCGCCGGATCGCCGCCCGCGGTGTGCAGGCAGTCCGACAGCAGCACGACGACCCGCTCGTCGGCGACTGCCCCGGCGAGCTGGCGTGACGCCTCCCGTAGTCCCGCCGCCAGGTCGGTGAGGCCGTGGCCGCGCAGGGCGACGAGGTCGGACAACAGCTCCTCGGGCGGTCGGCGGACACCCTGCGCCTGCAGCACGCGCACTCCGGCACCGAAGGCGAGCACCGACGGCTCCAGCTTCTCGGCTGCCGCGACCACGACCCCGGCCGCCGCGACGGCGGCCAGCGCGACGGCGAGGCCCCGCATCGAACCGGAGATGTCGACGACGAGACAGACGGCGCGGCGGTGCGCCGTCCAGGTGCGGGTGACGATGTCGTCCACCTCCGGCCGCCGGGACGGGCCTGGCGCCCACCCGTCGAGCGTGCGGTCGAGATCTAGGTCGCCGTCCAGCCCCTTCGCCGGTCCCAGCCTCCGCGTGCCGCGGGCGCG
>DASRSC010000132.1:0-8998 GCA_035695525.1 Pseudonocardia sp.
CCATCGCATGACGTCACTGCGCGGAGGCGCTGTGTCGGTGATTCGCTTGCGCGCTCGCTCATGGACCTGGACCCTATGTTGCCGTGCGCCTTCGATGGCCGGGGTGTCACCATGGACCGCATGGCCGCGCCGCTACCCGCAACCACGCGCCAGGTGGATCCGGACCTCGCAGAGGACTCGGTGGTCGACACGCCCTGGCAGGCGATTGTGTGGAACGACCCCGTGAACCTCATGTCCTACGTCACCTACGTGCTGCAGAAGCTCTTCGGCTACCCGGAGCCGAAGGCCACCGCGCTGATGCTCGACGTGCACCACAAGGGCAAGGCGGCGGTGTCGGCAGGCGACAAGGACAAGATCGAGGCCGACGTCGCGAAGCTGCACGCCGCGGGCCTGTGGGCAACCATGCAGCGCGCATGAACGGGTGGAAGCGTGCCGGCCGGGGTGGTAGGACCCGGCTCGTCGCGTCGCTGGAGGCGCAGGAGGCCGCCGTGCTGCGCGGCCTGGTCGGGGAGGTCCGGCAGATCCTCGCCGGGCGCACCGACGACAACCCCGCCGACGAGCTCGCGATCCTCACCGGCATGCGCACGGGGCCGTCCACCCGCCCCACCGACCGGGTCCTCGCCCGGCTGCTCCCCGACTTCACCACCGAGGACGCCGACCTCGCCGCCGGTCTGCGGTCCCTGCACGAGCCGGAGCTGATCGAGGCCAAGGACTCGGCCGCGGCCGTGGTGCTGGAGACGTTGCCGGAGTCCGGCGGTCGGGTGGAGCTCACGCCCGACCAGGCCGACGCCTGGCTGGCCGCGCTCAACGACGTGCGGCTCGCCCTCGGGACCGCCCTCGACGTCAGCGAGGACATGCCGGAGGAACTCCCACCCGACGATCCGCGCGCCACACACATCGGCGTCTACCACTGGCTCACCTTCGTGCAGGACGCGCTGGTGCAGACCCGGATGCAGGTGCGCTAGCAATGTGAGTCCGCCCGCCGCGGTGTGCGGTACGGGCCGATGGGGTCGTACGCTGGTTGAGTGCTGTTGATCCGAGCCGATCTCGTCGAGGAGATCGTCGCCCACGCCCGCCGGGACCATCCCGACGAGGCGTGCGGCGTCATCGCCGGACCCGAGGGCTCGGACCGGCCGGAGCGGTTCATCCCCATGCTGAACGCGGCTCGCTCGCCGACGTTCTACGAGTTCGACTCGGGGGACCTGCTTCGGCTGTACCGCGACATGGACGACCGTAACGAGGTGCCCGTGGTGATCTACCACTCACACACGGCCACGGAGGCCCATCCGTCGCGCACCGACATCTCCCTCGCGTCCGAGCCCGAGGCGCACTACGTACTCGTGTCCACGCGGGATCAGGCCGAGTCGAACCACACCGGGCACGACCTCCGGTCCTTCCGGATCGTCGACGGTGTGGTCACCGAGGAACAGGTCGAGGTCGTGGAGACTTACATGTTCGGGCACACCGGCGCGGACGACGTCCCCGACAGGGACGCGTCGGTCTGACGCCACCTGCCACGACCCGTCCCGAACGACCGACCTGGAGCATCACCATGGCCGTCACCGTGTCCATCCCCACCATCCTCCGCACTCACACCGGCGGCGAGAAGTCCGTCGAGGCGAAGGGCAGCACCGTCGGCGAGGTGATCGACGACCTGGATTCGCGGCACAGCGGCATCGCCGGGCGCCTGGTCAACAACGGCTCGCTGCACCGGTTCGTCAACATCTACGTCGACGACGAGGACATCCGCTTCGCGGGCGGCCTCAACGCGCCGGTGGGGGAGAACTCCAACGTCACGATCCTGCCTGCCGTCGCAGGCGGCTGAGGTACGGACCGAGGCACGGGAAAGGCCGGACATGGCCCGCTACGAGTCGCTGCTGGCCGCTGTCGGGGACACCCCGCTCGTCGGCCTGCCGAACCTCTCGCCGACGCCGGACGTGCGGCTGTGGGCGAAGCTCGAGGACCGCAACCCTACCGGCTCGATCAAGGACCGCCCCGCGCTGGCCATGATCGAGAAGGCGGAGTCGGACGGCCTGCTGACGCCCGGCTGCACGGTGCTCGAGCCCACGTCGGGCAACACCGGCATCTCGCTCGCGATGGCCTGCAAGCTCAAGGGCTACACGCTGATCTGCGTGATGCCGGAGAACACCTCGATCGAGCGCAGGCAGCTGCTCGGGATGTACGGCGCGCAGATCATCTCCTCGCCCGCTGCTGGCGGCTCCAACCAGGCCGTGGCCATGGCCAAGCAGCTCGCAGCGGAGCACCCGGACTGGGTGATGCTCTACCAGTACGGCAACCCGGCCAACGCCGACGCGCACTACCGCACCACGGGCCCGGAGATCCTGCGCGACCTGCCCTCGATCACGCACTTCGTCGCGGGGCTCGGCACCACGGGCACTCTCGTGGGCACCGGGCGCTACCTGCGGGAGCACAAGCCGGACGTGCAGATCGTGGCGGCCGAGCCGCGCTACGGCGAGCTGGTCTACGGGCTGCGCAACCTCGACGAGGGCTTCGTCCCCGAGCTCTACGACCCCGAGGTGCTCACCTCGCGCTACTCCGTGGGCTCGCGCGACGCTTTGCGGCGCACCCGTCAGCTCGTCGAGCAGGAGGGCATCTTCGCGGGCATCTCCACCGGGGGCATCCTGCATGCCGCGCTGGCCGTCGCAGAGAAGGCCGCGGGTGCGGGCGAGAAGGCCGACATCGTCATCGTCGTGTGCGACGCCGGCTGGAAGTACCTGTCCACGGGCGCCTACTCCGGCGAGCTGGACGACGCTGCGGAGGGCATCGAGGGCCAGCTCTGGGCCTGAGAACGTCCTCCGGGACGCACCGAGGTGCGGGTAGCCTCGGTCGCATGGTCGTCCCTGCGTCCACGCCCCGGCGGTCGATCGCCCGGGTGCTCCCGGCCTCGCCGGTACTCGCACTGTTCACCATGCTCGTGTTCACCGGGGTGCTCTACGTGTCCGAGGTGGTCGACCAGCTCACCGGGCTGCGTCTCGACGCCGACGGCATCGTGCCGCGCTCGGTCGACGGGCTCGACGGGATCCTCTGGGCCCCGCTGCTGCACGCCGGGTGGCCACACCTGCTGGCCAACACCGTGCCGTTCCTCGTCTTCGGCTTCCTCGCCATGGCGGGGGGGATCCGGCAGTTCGTCATCGTCACCGCCACGATCTGGCTGCTGGGCGGGCTCGGCGTGTGGCTGATCGGCCCGGAGGGCACCTCCACGGTCGGCGCGTCCGGGCTGATCTTCGGGTGGCTGGTGTTCCTGCTCGCCCGCGGGTTCTTCGCCCGCAGCGGCCGGCAGATCGTGCTCGCGGTGGTGCTGTTCCTGATCTGGGGCGGCGTCCTGTTCGGGATCCTGCCGGGCGCGCCGGGCATCTCCTGGCAGGCGCACCTGTTCGGGGCGCTCGCCGGCCTACTCGCCGCCCGGCTCGTCGTGCAGGCCGACCGACGCCGGTCGCGGCCGGCCCCGATCGCGGGCGCCTAAGCTGCTCACCGTGCCCCCAGAGATCGACGCGGCGATCGGCATCTTCGACTCGGGGGTCGGTGGCCTCACGGTCGCCCGAGCGGTGATCGACCAGCTCCCCGCCGAACGGGTCGTCTACGTCGGCGACACCGCGCACAGCCCGTACGGGCCGTTACGGATCGCTGACGTGCGCCGATACGCGCTCGAGGTCTGCGACTCGCTGCAGGAGCGTGGGGTCAAAGCGCTCGTCGTTGCCTGCAACACCGCCTCGGCGGCCTGCCTCCCGGACATCCGCGAGCGGTACTCGGTGCCGGTCGTCGAGGTCTTGCGCCCTGCCGTCCGCCGTGCTGTCGCCGCCACCCGTACCGGTCGGATCGGGGTCATCGGCACCCGCGCCACCATCGCGTCCGGGGCGTACACCGACTCGTTCGCGGCCGCCCGCGACGTCCAGGTCACGGCCGTGGCGTGCCCCCGCTTCGTCGACTTCGTCGAGCGCGGCATGACCAGCGGACGCCAGATACTGGGCCTCGCCCAGAGCTACCTCGAGCCGCTGCAGCTCGCCAGGGTGGACACGGTCGTGCTCGGCTGCACCCACTACCCGCTGCTCGCGGGCGTGCTGCAGATCGTGCTCGGGCCCGAGGTCACGCTGGTGTCCAGCGCCGACGAGACGGCGAAGGACCTCGTGCGGGTGCTCATGGACCACGACCTCGCGCGGGACCCCGCCGGGGCGCTGCACGCCCCCCACGAGTTCCTCGCCACCGGCGACCCGGAGCCGTTCCGCCGGCTCGGGCGCCGGTTCCTCGGTCCGGAGATCGGTACGGTCTCGGCGCTCGACACCGCCGTGGCGGCCGCCCCGACCACCGGCTGACCCGGGCCTGGCCCGGATCCGCGGCTGCGCTGCGGGTAGCGTCGTGAATCGTGATCGACGCGCTGGAGATCGTGGTGCTCGTCGCGACCGGAGCCCTGGCTGTGTTCGGGGTGGTGCTCACGATCCTGAACCGCCCCCCGGACCGAACCATGCGGCTCGCGGTCGGTGCCGTCGAGGCACTGCTCGTCCTGCAGGCGGCCATCGCGGCCGTCCGGGTGTTCTCGGGCGTCACGCTGCCCGAGAGCACGACGTTCCTGATCTATCTGGTCGTGTCGGTGTGCGTGCTGCCGATCGCCACGCAGTTCGCCACGGCCGAGCCCACGCGCTGGGGCGGCACCGTCATCGCCGTCGGCGCGATCGCCACCCTCGTCGCCGTGGTGCGGCTGCAGGGGCTGTGGTTGGCCGGTGCCTGAGCCCGCTCGCGCCACGTCGTCGGGCCCCGGCCGGGTGCTGATCGCCGTCTACGGCGTGTTCGCCCTCTCCGCCACCGCCCGTGCCCTCGTGCAGATCGCCTCGAAGTTCAGCGAGGCCCCGGTGGCATACCTGCTGTCCGCGCTGGCGGGCGTCGTCTACATCCTGGCGACGATCGGGCTGGCCGGTCACGGGCCCGCCGCCCGCAGACTGGCGTGGACCGCCGTCGGGTTCGAGCTGGCGGGCGTACTGGTCGTCGGGACGCTCACCGTGCTCGACACCGCTGACTTCCCTGACGACACCGTGTGGTCGGTGTTCGGGCGGGGCTACGGCTTCGTGCCGCTGGTTCTGCCGCTCGTCGGCCTCTGGTGGCTGCGCCATACCCGCGCGCGTTAACGTGCGGCATGAGGCTGATCGTGCTCGGCTGCTCTGGCAGCGGCCCCGGTCCGGCCTCGCCGGCGTCGGGCTACCTCGTCGAGGCGGGTGACGCGCGCCTGGTGATGGATCTGGGCAACGGAACGCTGGGCGCGCTGCAACGCCACCTCGACCCGTGGGAGCTCGACGCCGTGGTGTTCAGCCACCTCCACCCCGACCACTGCGCCGACTTCTCGTCCCTGGTCGTCCACCGCCGCTACCACCCGCGCCCGCCGTTCGACCCCGCCAAGCGCCGCCTGCCCGTGTACGCCCCAGCCGAGGCACCCGACCGTTTCGCAGCCGCTTATGCGGCGTCGGCGGCCGAGCGGGCCACGACCGACCTCGGCGACGTCTTCGCGTTCCTCCCCTTGTCCGACGGTGGGGACACCGCCGTGGCCGGAGCCGTGCTGCGGGCCGGACTGGTGGACCACCCGTGCGAGGCGTATGCCCTGCGTCTCGAGCACGGCGGTCGCAGCCTCGTCTACAGCGGCGACACCGGTCCCTGCGAGGGGCTCGTCGAGCTTGCGCGCGGCGCCGACGTGCTGCTCTGCGAGGCCACGTGGCCGCACGTCACCGAGTGGTGGGCGCAGCCGCCTCCCGGCGTGCACCTGTCGGGCCGGCAGGCGGGCGAGCACGCGGCGGCTGCCGGTGTCGGGAGACTGCTGCTGACCCACGTCCCGGCCTGGTTCGACGGGAAGCAGTTGCTCGCCGAGGCGAAGGAGGCGTTCGACGGGCCCGTCGAGCTGGTCGTCCCTGATGCCGGATACACGATCTGATTCGCGACCACTGCCACGGTGAGGGCGCCGGTCCAGCGACCTAAGCTGGCGCGGTGACAAGGGCGGATGGGACGCGAACGGATGGCACTTCCATGGACGGTACGAGGGCGGACGGACGGTCGGACGACGAGCTCCGCCCGGTGACGATCACCCGCGGCTTCCAGAAGCATCCGGCGGGTTCGGTGCTCGTCGAGTTCGGGGACACGAAGGTGCTGTGCGCGGCAAGCGTCAGCGAGGGAGTGCCGCGCTGGCGCAAGGGGTCGGGGCTCGGCTGGCTCACCGCGGAGTACGCGATGCTGCCCTCGGCCACCAACACGCGCAACGACCGCGAGTCGGTGAAGGGCCGCATCGGCGGCCGCACCCACGAGATCAGCAGGCTGATCGGCCGCTCGCTGCGGGCATGCATCGACCTGGCGGCGCTCGGCGAGAACACCATCGCGCTGGACTGCGACGTCCTGCAGGCCGACGGCGGCACCCGCACAGCGGCGATCACGGGTGCCTACGTCGCGCTGGCCGACGCTGTCACCTGGCTCGGCGCGCACGGCAGCCTCGCCGACCCCAAGCCGCTGTCGTGCCGGGTCGCGGCCGTGAGCGTCGGGGTCGTCGACGGCCGGGTGCGCCTCGATCTGCCCTATGCGGAGGACTCCCGCGCCGAGGTCGACACGAACGTCGTCGCCACAGACACCGGCACCCTCATCGAGGTGCAGGGCACCGGGGAGGGCGCCACGTTCACCCGCCGCACCCTCGACGCCATGCTCGACGTCGCGCTCGCCGGCATCCGGCAGCTTTCCGACATCCAGGCCGCCGCACTCGCCGAGCCCTACCCCGGTGTGCTGCCGGAGCATGCGTGAGTGCCGGGGCCGCGGAGGAGGGCGGGGTGGCCAACACCGTGCTGGTGGCCACACGCAACGCCGGGAAGCTGGCGGAGCTGCGTCGGATGCTCGCCGGCGGCCCCGTCGAGATCGTCGGTCTCGCGGACGTGCCGGCGTTCCCCGACGCCCCGGAGACGGGTGCGACGTTCGCGGAGAACGCACTCGCCAAGGCCAGGGACGCGGCGGCCGCCACCGGCCTTCCCGCGGTCGCGGACGACTCTGGCCTGACCGTCGAGGCGTTGAACGGGATGCCGGGCGTGCTGTCGGCGCGCTGGTCGGGGCGGCACGGGGACGACCGCGCCAACCTGGAGCTGCTGCTCGCTCAGCTCGCCGACGTGCCCGACGAGCGGCGTGGTGCGGCGTTCGTCTGCGCGGCGGCGCTCGCGGTGCCCGGCGGGCTGGAGACCGTGGTGCACGGTGAGTGGCCGGGCCGCATCGTCCGTGCGCCCAGGGGATCCGGCGGGTTCGGTTACGACCCGATCTTCGTGCCCGACGGGGACGAGCGCACCTCCGCCGAGCTGAGCCCGGAGGAGAAGGACGCGGCCTCGCACCGGGGCCGCGCATTCCGCGCCCTCCTCCCGCACCTGCGCGATCTCGCCTGACCGCGCCGCGGTTGGTCTCAGGAGGTCGTGGGCTCCTCGTCGAGGACACGGCGGGCGACGCCGAACGCGGAGTTGGCCGCGGGCACGCCGCAGTAGATGGCGCTCTGCAGCAGCACCTCCACGATCTCCTCGCGGGTGAGGCCGTTGCGCAGGGCAGCGCGCAGGTGCAGCTCCAACTCGGCGTAGTGCCCGTGCGCGACCAGGGCCGTGATCGTGATCGCGCTGCGCATCCGGCGGTCCAGCCCCGGGCGGGTCCAGATGTGGCCCCAGGCATAGCGGGTGATCATCTCCTGGAACTCGGCCGTGGTGGCGTCGGCGCGGGCTAGCGCCGCGTCGACGTGGTCGGGCCCCAGCACCTCGCGGCGTACGGCGAGCCCGTCCGGGTCGAGGTCGAGAACGGGCGGTTGCGGTTGCTCGGTCGTCACGATCGTTCACGGTAGCCGCCGGGGTGGGGACCGACCGGTAGCGGCGTGATGACCGGCAGATGAGCGGCCGATGGCGCGCTCACCCCATCGTCACGCGGCTGGTGCGGGCGTCGGTACCGTCGGCGACGTGAAGTGGGGACGGATCGCGGCAGGCGTCGCCGCACTGGCGGTCGTGACGACCGCCGCCGTCCTCCTGCGCGACGGGATCCCCGACGTGCGGCAGACGGTCCAGAGTGCCGGCCTCTGGGCGCCGGTGCTGTTCGTGCTGCTCCAGGGCATGGTCACCGTGACGCCCGTGCCGCGCACGGTGTTCACCGTGGCCGCAGGAGTGCTGTTCGGCTCGGTCGTGGGGCTCCTGCTCACCGTCGCCGGCACGGCGCTGGCTGCAGTGGTGGCCTTCTGGCTGGTTCGGCTGGTCGGCGGCAGACTGGCGGAGCGGCACGCGCAGCACCGTGGAGTGGCCTGGGTGCGCGCCCGGCTGGACCACAGCGGGCTCCTCGCCGTGCTGTCGCTGCGCCTGATCCCGGCCGTGCCGTTCTCGGCGATGAACTATGCCGCCGGGCTGTCGGGAGTGCGCTTCGCGCCGTACCTGCTGGGCACGGTGCTCGGCGTACTCCCCGGCACGATCGGGATCGTGGTGCTGGGCGATGCGGTGGTCGGCGGCAGCCCGCATCCCGCGATGTTCGCCGTGTCGGTGGCGTCCGGCCTGCTGGGGCTGGCCGGGGCGCTGGTGGTGGCGCGCCGGCAGCCGGCGGTCGCGTCCGCCACTCCGACGTCCACGGCCGTGCAGCAGGAACCCGGGACGGACCAGCCCGGATAGCTGGAAAAACCTGTGCCGGCGGTGGGATTCGAACCCACACTGACGGACTCCTAGGGCCCGTGCCTCTGCCGTTGGGCTACGCCGGCTCGACTGCGCCCACACCAGGTGACGGTCAGGGCGTGACAGTTGGGACACAGGATACGGAGGTTCTCGAGCCGGTTGTCAGTGTGGTCACCATTGATGTGGTCGAGCGCGAGGGGAAGGGGGCTGCCTCGCCATTCCTGGAGGCCACACTCCTGGCAGTGGTCGGGTAGCAGTCCGGCAGTTTGGAGCCGGACTCGCAAGGAGCTCGAGCCTATGGTGGAGCCGCGCACCAGCAGCTCATCGAGGGGCGTGAGGCGTTTCGA
>DASRSC010000133.1:0-9754 GCA_035695525.1 Pseudonocardia sp.
CCGCCCATCGTGAACGACGGCCGGATGACGACCGGCAGCCCCAGCTCGACGACCGCGGCCCGCACCTCGGCCATCGTGTGGCAGACCGCGGAGCGGGGCACGTCGCCGCCGATCGACTGCACGATCTCCTTGAACTTCAGCCGGTCCTCGCCGCGCTGGATGGCCTCGACGTCGGCACCGATGAGCTCCACGCCGTAGCGCTCCAGCACGCCGTTCTCGTGCAGGGCGATCGCGGTGTTGAGCGCGGTCTGCCCGCCGAGCGTGGCCAGGATGGCGTCCGGCCGCTCCTTGGCGATCACCATCTCCACGAACTCCGGGGTGATCGGCTCGATGTAGGTGGCGTCGGCGAACTCGGGGTCGGTCATGATCGTCGCCGGGTTGGAGTTGACCAGCGACACCCGGATGCCCTCGGCCTGCAGCACGCGGCAGGCCTGGGTGCCGGAGTAGTCGAACTCGCACGCCTGGCCGATGACGATCGGTCCGGAGCCGATCACCATCACGTGCCGGATGTCGTCGCGCTTCGGCATCAGGCGCCTTCCTCGTGCGTAGCGGGGCCTCGGTGGGCACCCATCAGCTCCACGAACCGGTCGAACAGGTCCGCGGCGTCATGCGGGCCGGCCGCGGCCTCGGGGTGGTACTGCACGCTGAACGCCGGGACCTCGAGCGCCGCCAATCCTTCGACCGTGCCGTCGTTCGGGCAGGTGTGGGTGATCTGCGCCCGCCCGAACGGCGTGTCGAAGAGCTCCCCCGCCTCGCCCTCCACCGCGAACCCGTGGTTCTGCGACGTGATCGCGACCCGGCCGGTGGCGTGCTCGACCACCGGGATGTTGATGCCACGGTGGCCGTAGCGCATCTTGTAGGTGCCGCGACCGAGCGCCCGGCCGAGGATCTGGTTGCCGAAGCAGATCCCGAACAGCGGGATGCGCCGCTCCAGCACCTGTTGCGTGAGCGCCACGGGCCCCTCCGCGGTGGCCGGGTCACCCGGGCCGTTGGACAGGAAGAACCCGTCGGGCGCGAGGGCCTCGAGCTGCTCGATCGTCGTGTCGGCCGGCAGCACGTGCACCTCGACGCCGCGCGCGGCCAGCATGCGCGGGGTGTTCGACTTGATCCCGACGTCCAGCGCCGCCACCCGGAACCGGGGCGTCCCGGCGGCGGGCACGACGTACGGCTCGCGGGTGGTGACCGCGCCGTAGAGGTCGGCGCCCTCCATCGGCGGACTGTCGAGGACGCGGCGAACCAGGTCGTCGGCCGCGGCCAGCGCACCACCGGAGAACACGCCGGCACGCATGGCACCGCGCTCGCGCAGGTGGCGCACCAGCGCGCGGGTGTCGATGCCGGCAACGCCGACGATCCCCTGCTCGGCGAGCGCGTCGCCGAGGGAGCGCCGGGAGCGCCAGCTCGATGGCGACCGGGCCGGGTCACGCACGGCGTAGCCCGCCACCTGGATACGCACTGACTCGTCGTCCTCGTCGTTCCAGCCGGTGTTGCCGATCTGCGGCGCCGTCTGCACCACGATCTGGCGGTGGTAGGACGGGTCGGTCAGCGTCTCCTGGTAGCCCGTCATGCCGGTGGTGAACACGGCCTCGCCGAGCCCCTCGCCGCGCGCGCCGTATGCCGCGCCGCGGAAGATCCGGCCGTCCTCGAGAACGAGTAGGGCTTCGTCGCTCATTGGTGCTCTCCGTTCCGCGGGGCGCCGACGGGCGCTTCCCGCCCGCTCCGCGCCGCGCCGATGTTCGCCTCGCGCGCGCTGTGGGCCGCGTCGATGTCAGTTACCCGTCCGCTCCGCTCGGCGTCGATGCCCCCTACGCGTTCGGTTCGCTCCGCGTCGATCCCCGCTACGCGTCCGCTCCGCGAAGTGAGCCGGCCGCGCAGCACCGTCGCGACCACCGTCGCCGGCAGCCGCATGCCTTCATAAGGCGTGTTGGACGCCCTGCTCGCCAGCGTGGCGCCGCGCACCGTCCAGACCCCGTCGGGGTCGACGAGCGCGAAGTTCGCCGGCTCGCCCGCAGCGATCGGGCGGCCGTGGTCGGGCAGCCCGGCGATCTCCGCCGGCCGCTCCGACAGCACGCGCGCCACGCCGCGCCAGTCCAGCAACCCCGGCTCGACCACCGCGAGCACCACCACCGAGAGTGCCGTCTGCAGCCCCAGCATGCCGGGCCGGGCCGCGGCCCACTCGGTGTCCTTGTACTGGGTCGCGTGCGGGGCGTGGTCGGTCGCGACGACGTCGATGACGCCCTCGGCGAGCGCCTCGCGCATCGCGCGGGTGTCGGCCCCGGTGCGCAACGGCGGGTTGACCTTGTGCACCGGGTCGTAGCTGGTGAGCGCCGCGTCGGTGAGCAGCAGATGGTGCGGGGTGACCTCGGCGCTCACCCGCACGCCCGCCGCCTTGGCCGCGCGCAGTACGTCGATCGTGCGTGCCGACGAGACGTGGCAGACGTGCAGCGCGCCCCCGGCCTCCCGGGCGAGCGCGCAGTCGCGGGCGACGATCGTCTCCTCCGCGGTGGCGGGCCACCCCGCGAGCCCGAGCCGGGATGCGACGACGCCCTCGTGCGCCTGCGCGCCGGCCGTCAGCCGGTGGTCCTCGGCGTGCTGGGCGATGACGACGTCGAGCGCGGAGGCGTACTCGAGCGCGCGGCGCATGATCAGCGGGTCGTGCACGCAGCGGCCGTCGTCGCTGAACATCCGTACCTGGGCGCGCGAGCGCGCCATCGTGCCGAGCTCGGCCATCTGCAGGCCACCGAGCCCCACGGTCACCGCGCCGACCGGGTGCACGTCGACCAGCCCGACCTCCTCGCCGCGCCGGCGCACGTGCTCGACGACGACGGCCGTGTCGGCAACCGGATCGGTGTTCGGCATCGCGAAGACGGCCGTGTAGCCGCCGAGGGCGGCCGCGGCGGACCCGGTGGCGACGTCCTCGGACTCCTCGCCGCCGGGCTCCCGCAGATGGGTGTGCAGGTCGACGAAACCTGGCAGCAGGACGTGGCCGCCGGCGTCCAGCGTCTCGATCCCGTCGGGACCGGCGAGCCCGCGGCCGATCTCGGTGACGATCCCGTCCCGCACGAGCAGGTCGACGGCGTCCTCGCCGTACGGCCGGGCGTTCGTGATCAGCAGATCGGCACTGGTCGTCGCTGCTGTCCGGTGTGGTGCTCTCACTCGGGTGCTCCTGCCAGGAGGTGGTAGAGGACGGCCATCCGGACGTGCACGCCGTTGGACACCTGCGCCAGGATCGCTGCCGATGCGCTGTCGGCCACGCTCGGCGCGATCTCCATGCCGCGCACCATCGGACCTGGGTGCAGCACCACGGCGTGTTCGGGCAACAGGGCGGCGCGCTCCGTGGACAGGCCGTAGCCGATCGCGTACTCGCGGGCGGACGGGAAGAACGAGCCGTGCATCCGTTCGGCCTGCACACGCAGCATCATCACCGCGTCCAGTGCCGGGAGCTCGGCGTCGAGCTCGGTGCCGACACGGCACGGCCACTCGTCGACGCCGACGGGCAGCAGCGTGGGTGGCGCCACGAGCACCACCTCGGCGCCCAGCGTTGCGAGCAGGAAGACGTTCGAGCGGGCGACGCGGCTGTGCAGCACGTCCCCGACGATCCCGATCCGGCGCCCGGCGATCCCGCCCAGCCGGTCCCGCAACGTTGCCGCGTCCAGCAGCGCCTGCGTCGGGTGCTCGTGGGTGCCGTCGCCTGCGTTGACGATCGAGGTGTACGTGCCGGTCGTCGCCTGGTCACGGTCGATCCAGCCCGCGAGACGGTGTGCCGCACCGGAGGCGGGATGCCGGACGATCACGCAGTCGGCGCCCATCGCCGAGAGCGTCAGCGACGTGTCGCGCAGCGACTCCCCCTTGGAAACCGAGGAGCCCTTCGCGCTGACGTTGACGGTGTCGGCGCTCATCCACTTGCCGGCGATCTCGAACGACACGCGGGTGCGCGTGGAATCCTCGTAGAACATCGTGATCATGGTGCGGCCGCGCAGTGTCGGCAGCTTGCGGACCTCGCGGCCCAGCAGTGCCTGCTTGAGCCGGTCGGCGGTGTCCAGCAGACCCGTCGCCGTGGCGGCGTCGAGGTCGGTGACCGAGAGCAGGTGTTTCATGCGTCCTCTCCCGCGCGCCGCAGCCGGACGCCGTCGCTGCCGTCGATCTCACTCAGCAGCACGAGGATCTGCTCGTCACGGGCGGTCGGCACGTTCTTCCCCACGTAGTCGGCGCGGATGGGCAGCTCCCGGTGACCGCGGTCAACCAGCACGGCGAGCTGCACGGCTCGTGGACGGCCGTGGTCGGACAACGCGTCGAGTGCGGCCCGGACGGTGCGCCCGGACATCAGCACGTCGTCGACGAGCACCACCAGCGCGTCGTCCAGCCCGCCGTCGGGCACGGCGGTGTCCTCCAGTGCCCGGGCCGGACGGCGGCGCAGGTCGTCCCGGTACAGCGTCGGGTCGACGGAGCCGACCGGCGGCCCGCTGCCCTCGAACTCGGCGATTGCGTCCGCCAGTCGCCGGGCCAGCACGGTGCCGCGGGTCGGGATGCCGATCAGCACGACTCCGCTGGCACCCGCGGTCTTCTCGATGATCTGGTGCGCGATGCGCGCGATGGTGCGGGTGACGTCGGCAGCGCTCAGCAACTCCCGCGCGGGAGAGGTGGCGCCTGCCGGGTCCCCGCGGCGGTCATCCGCCACGAGTCGCTCCTTCCCCGCCTCACGGGACGGGTCTTAAAGGAAAACCGGTCCCTAGAACGCTACCAGCGGGGCCCCGGACGGCCCGCCCTCCAGCGCCTCGGCATCACCAGCGTCACACCGCGTGGGATCCGCCACTGCACACTTCACCCGCAACCTGCCACAGCGCGGCGATCGAACTGTCACGATGGGAGAAGGCGGCCACGCGCCCTGCGGGGACGTAACGCCTGGCGGGGGACCCTCGATCAGCCGTTCGAGTGGTCTCCACGCTCTACGGCCCCGGGAGGGGGCAGCCAACTTGACCGATCGGCCGCGCGCGCGCATGATTACTCTCCGTATCGATTGATTGCTCCCAGGGTGGCCGCGGTAGCGGGGGGCACCACCTCGGGACGGGAGCCGGCGCGCAGTTACGCGTCGGAAGGCACCCGCACCACCGGTATGAATTCGGTCCCGCGGCCGATGAACCAGCAAGTGAGGAGGTCGCCAGATGGGCGACTACGCCAAGGCGCTCGGCGGCAAGCTCCGGGCTATCCGGCAGCAGCAGGGGCTGTCGCTGCACGGGGTCGAGCAGAAGTCGGGCGGTCGCTGGAAGGCGGTCGTGGTGGGCTCCTACGAGCGCGGCGACCGCGCGGTCACCGTGCAGAAGCTGGCCGAACTGGCCGACTTCTACGGCGTGCCCGTCGCCGAGCTGCTTCCCGAGGGCCGCGTCCCCTCCGGTTCGGAGCCGGCCACGAAGATCGTCATCAACCTGGAGCGGCTGCAGCAGCTCCCGGCGGACAAGGTCGGCCCGCTGGCCCGGTATGCCGCCGCCATCCAGAGCCAGCGCGGTGACTACAACGGCAAGGTGCTCTCGATCCGCGCCGAGGACCTGCGGTCGCTGTCGATCATCTACGACATGACACCGGGCGAGCTCACCGACCAGCTCATCGAGTGGGGCGTGCTCCCTCCCGAGGCCCGGCCCAGCGCGTAGCAGCCTCGACCGCGAGGTCGAGGCCTGCCCGCGACCGCCAGGCCGGCACTCCTGGAGTGCCCGGCCTGGCTGCAGTCGTGCGTGTGTCAGCGCGTGGCGCGTAGGTGTTCGGCGATGTCGGCGATGCGGCCCAACACCCCGTTGAGGTACCGCGGGCTGTCGTCCGTGGAGAGCGTGCGGGCCAGCTCGACGGCCTCCGTGATCGCCACCGGGTCATCGATCTCATCCACCCACAGCAGCTCGAACACGCCGATCCGCAGCAGCGTGCGGTCGACCGCGGGCATCCGCGCGACCGTCCAGCCTTCGGCGTGCTCGGCGAGCAGCTGGTCGATGCGCTCCCGGTGCTCGACGACGCCATCCACGAGCATCGCCGCATAGTCGGAGACCGGGGGTGCGTCGTCCGTCTCGCGGCGCTGGGTCAGCACCGTGAGCGGGTCGTCGCCGCGTGCCTCGGACTCGAAGAGGATGTCGAGCGCGCGCTTACGTGCCTTCGTCCGTGCTCTCAGCATGGGGATCGACCGAGCATCAGCCGGATACGCGGCCGAGGTAACGCCCGTCGCGGGTGTCCACCTTGACCTTCTCGCCGGTGGTGAGGAACAGCGGCACCTGGATCTCCGCACCCGTCTCCACCGTGGCGGGCTTGGTGCCGCCGGTGGACCGGTCGCCCTGCAGGCCGGGGTCGGTGTGGGAGATCACGAGCTCCACGGACGTCGGCAGCTCGACGTACAGCGGCACCCCGTCGTGCAGCGCGACCATCGCCGTCTGGTTCTCCAGCAGGTAGTTCGCGGCATCGCCGACCGTGCCCTCCGGGATCGGGATCTGGTCGAAGGTGTCGCTGTCCATGAAGACGAAGTCGGCGCCGTCGCGGTAGAGGAACGTCATGTCCCGGCGATCGACGGTGGCGGTGTCGACCTTCGTGCCCGCGTTGAAGGTCTTGTCCACGACCTTGCCGGTCAGCACGTTCTTCAGCGTGGTGCGCACGAATGCGCCCCCCTTGCCGGGCTTCACGTGCTGGAACGCCGTGACCGACCACAGCTGGCCGTCCAGGTTGAGCACCAAGCCGTTCTTCAGGTCGTTCGTGGTGGCCACGTGCGAGCTTCTCCTGCGTCTCTACTGGCTGCGTCGATCGGCCGGGAGACTGCCGCGGTGCGGCACCGCCGTCATGCGCGCCGGGGGGTGTTCTCAGTGATCGGCACCGGATCGGCGCCGCCGTTGGCTTCACGATACCGCTACACCTCCACGAGCTCCTTGCTGGTGCACGTCAACAGGTCCGGCGCGCCGTCGCGCACGACGAGGGTGTCCTCGATGCGCACACCACCCCGCCCCTCCAGGTACACCCCTGGCTCGACGGTCACCACCATCCGGGCGGCGAGTACCCCGGTAGCGGTCTTCGACAACGCGGGTGCCTCGTGAATCTGCAGGCCGACACCGTGGCCGAGGCCGTGCATGAAGTCCGGGCCCCGCCCGGCGGCGTCGACCACCCGCCGCGCCGCGCCGTCCACTTCGGACACCTCCGCCCCGGGGGCGAGGGCGGCCCGGCCCGCGGCCTGGGCCGCCGCGACCAGGGCGTGCAGCTCCCGCTGCCATGCCGCGGCGGGTCCGAGCACCACGGTGCGGGTCATGTCCGAGTGATAGCCGTCGACGAGCGCCCCGAAGTCCATTTTGACGAGGTCACCGGCGCGCAGCTCGGCCTCGGTCGGGCTGTGGTGCGGCACCGCGGAGTGGGCGCCCGCCGCCACGATCGTCTCGAAGGAGGGACCGGCAGCCCCGTGTCTCCGCATCCGGTTCTCCAGGTCGAGCGCGACCTCGCGTTCGGTGCGGCCCGGGCGCAGGCCACCCGCGGCGAGCAGGTCGGCGAGGGCGGCATCCGCCGCGGCGCAGGCGGCGCGCACGGCGGCGATCTCCACGTCGTCCTTCACCACCCGTAGCTGCTGCACCAGCCCGGGCGCGCGGTGCAGCACTACGCCGTCGGCCGCCTCAGCCATGGCCGCGTGCGCGTCGACCGTGACGGCGTCAGACTCGAACCCGAGCCGCCGCACACCCCAACTGCGGGCCGAACAGGCGAGCGCGAGAGCACTACCCCGCTCGATGACGGTCTGCAGGTCGGGCACCTGCTCCGCGGCCTGCGTCCGGTAGCGCCCGTCGGTGCAGAAGCGGGTGGAGGTGTCGCCGTCGGCGTGCACCAGCAGCGCGGCGTTCGAGCCCGTGAAGCCGGTCAGGTACCGGATGTTGATCAGGTCGGTGACCATCAGGGCGTCGACCTCCGCGGCTCGGAGCAGCCCGCGCAGGGCGGTACGGCGGGACCGGAACATGACCCGCACCGTACGGGAACCCGATTGTCGTTCTCGCGCCGTTCTCCCGACCAGCGCCTCCTCCCGGCGGCCTGACCGCCGTCCGCGCAGAGTCCGTGTGCTCCACGCAGGGCCCCCGGACCGGGCGGGGTCCACCCGGATGTGTCCGCCGATCACGTACCGGGTAGATCACCCCATGAGAATCGGATCGAGCATCGGCCTGATCGCGATCGGCCTGATCCTCGCGCTCGCCATCAACGTCAACCTGAGCGGGATCGACCTCACCCTCGTCGGGTGGATCCTCGCAGCCGTCGGCGTCGTCGGGCTGATCGCCAGCCTGGCGCTGGCCCGACGGAACCGCCCCGTCGTCGTGGCTCGCGAGGAGTACCCGCCCCCACAACAGCGCGGCTACTGATCCGGACGGCTACTGATCGGGGCGGGCCTGCTCGGCGATCCAGCGCAACGCCAGACCGTAGCCACCCATGCCGAGCCCGACGATCACGCCGCTGGCCACCGCTGAGATGTACGAGTGGTGGCGGAACTCCTCGCGAGCGTGCACGTTACTGATGTGCACCTCCACCAGGGGCGCGGTGAGCTGGGCGCACGCGTCGCGCACCGCCACCGAGGTGTGCGTCCACGCCGCAGCATTGAGCACCACCGGCGTGGAGGCGTCGGCGGCCCCGTGCAGCCAGCCAAGCAGCTCGCCCTCGTGGTCGGTCTGCCGGACCTCAACCGCCAGGCCGAGCTCACGGCCGGTGCGCTCGCACAGAGCCACGAGGTCGGCGTAGGTCGTCGCCCCGTACACGGCCGGCTCCCGGGTGCCGAGCCTGCCGAGGTTCGGCCCGTTCAGCACGAGCACGGGCTGCGGCTCGCTCACTGGGTCTCGCTCACTGGGTCTCGCTCACTGGGACACCGCCGCGTACGCCGTCTCCAGCAGCTCCGGCGCCGGCCCCTCCAGGCGGCTAGGTGCCGCCAGCCCGTCCAGCACGACGAAGCGCAGCATCCCGGCGCGCGATTTCTTGTCCCCGCGCATCGTCTGCACCAGCTCCGGGAGCGCCCCGCGCTCGTAGGAGACCGGCAGCCCGAGCGACTGCAGGATCGCGCGGTGCCGGGCCGCGGTGGCCTCGTCGAGGCGACCCGCCGCACGGGCCAGCTCCGCGGCGAACACCAACCCGACGCTCACCGCGGCCCCGTGCCGCCAACGGTAGTCCTCACGTCGCTCGATGGCGTGGGCCAGCGTGTGGCCGTAGTTCAGGATCTCCCGCAGGTGTGACTCCCGCAGGTCGGCCGCCACCACGTCGGCCTTCACCTGGATCGAGCGGCGGACGAGCTCGGGGAGCACGACGCCCGCCGGGTCCAGCGCAGCCGCAGGATCGGCCTCGAACAGGTCAAGGATCACCGGATCGGCGATGAACCCGGCCTTGACGATCTCCGCGCTGCCGGCGGCCAGCTCGGCGGCGGGCAGCGTGTCGAGCACGGCCAGGTCCACGAGCACCGCCGACGGCTCGTGGAACGCACCCACGAGGTTCTTGCCGGCCGCCGTGTTGATGCCGGTCTTGCCTCCCACTGCCGCGTCGACCATGGCGAGGAGCGTGGTGGGGACGTGCACCACCCGCACCCCGCGCATCCAGGTGGCCGCCACGAAACCGGCGAGGTCGGTGGCCGCCCCGCCGCCGAGTGAGATCACCACGTCGCCGCGGGTGAGGCCGATCCGGCCGCAGACCTCCCAGCAGAACCCGGCCACGGTGAGCGCCTTGCCGTCCTCTGCGTCTGGCAGCTCCACGCGATGGGCGTCGACGCCGGCGTCGACGAGATCGCAGC
>DASRSC010000134.1:0-3795 GCA_035695525.1 Pseudonocardia sp.
CGGCGGGATCCCGATGCCGTGGTTCCGATGCGGCTCCTGCGCGGTCGCACCTTCGGCGTGATGAACACGGTCAACGTGATGTTCGGCGCGGCCGCGCTCGGGTTCGGCACCCTGGTGCCGATCTACGCCGAGAGCCGCTACGGCATCGTCCCGCTCGCCGCGGGCGGCCTGCTCGCGATCCGTGCGATCGGCATGATCAGCCTGTCGTCGCTGTCGGTGTTCCTGCTGCGCCGCACCGGTCACCGTATCCTCATGGTCGCCGGCTTCGCCCTGATGATCGTCGGGCTGGTGCTGCTGGCACTCCCTCCTCAGGGCCTCGCGGCGCAGGCGTGGCTCTCACTCGCCGCCGGGATCACCGGCCTCGGCATGGGCATGGCGGCACCGGCGAGCAACAACGCCTCGCTGCACCTCGCCCCCCGCGAGATCGCCTCGATCACCGGGCTACGCGGGATGTTCCGCCAGTCCGGCGCGATCGTGTCTATCTCGGTCACCACGGCGCTGCTGTCGGTCAGCACGGAGCCCGGGATCACGCAGGCCTTCGTCTTCGCCGTATTCGCCGTCATCCTGCTGGCCGCCGTCCCGCTCATCCTCTCGATGCCCGACCACCGCGGCAGCTGGTGACCTGATCCCTGCCACTCCCGCAGGTAACGTGCCGCCATGGACACCGTGGGCGGGGTGCTGATCGACATCGACGGCGTGCTGACGGTCTCCTGGACGCCGCTTCCCGGTGCCGTCGAGGCCGTGACCACCATCCGCGAGGCCGGGATTCCCCTTGCCCTGGTCACCAACACCACGTCCCGGACGCGCCGCCGGATCGCCGAGACGCTCACCGACGCCGGCTTCCCGATCGGCCCGGACGACGTCCTCACCGCGCCCGCTGCCACGGCCGCACACCTGCGCGAGCATCGCCCCGGCACCGCATGCCTGCTGCTGAACAGCGGAGACGTCGCCGAGGACCTCGAGGGCGTGCGGCTGGTCCACGGACCCGACGCGCGGCCCGACGTGGTCGTGGTGGGTGGAGCCGGCCCGGAGTTCGACTATGCGGCACTCAACGACGTGTTCGGCCACCTGCAGCGGGGCGCGGAGCTGCTCGCCATGCACCGCAACCTCTTCTGGCGCACCGACGCCGGGTTGCAGCTCGACAGCGGGGCCTTCCTCCTGGGCCTGGAGCAGGCGGCCGGCACCGAGGCGGTGGTGCTCGGCAAGCCCGCCGAGGAGTTCTTCGCCGCGGCGCTGCGCAGCCTCGGCGTCACCGCCTCGGAGGCGGTGATGGTCGGCGACGACGTGGAGTCCGACGTGCTGGGCGCGCAGACCCACGGGCTCACCGGTGTGCTGGTGCGCACCGGCAAGTTCCGGCCGGACGCCGAGGACGGCGTCGACGGGCACCGTCCGCAGCACGTCGTCGACTCGATCGCCGACGTGCCCGGCCTCCTCGGCCTCACCTGAACCGGGCCTGTCACCGAGGTTCGTCGCAGCGCCGGAGACCTCGTCGAGGCGTCCGAGCTCTCGCTCGGTGAGGTCGAGCTCCATCGCGACGGCGCTCTCCTGCGCCTGGCGTGGGCTGTGAGGCGCCCGGGGATCGCCACAACGGTGTCGCCGTAGAAGCGGACGACCCAGCTGAGCGCCACCTGCCCGACCGACGCGCCGTGCGCCCGGCCGATCGCGCCCAGCTCGTCGATCAGCCCGTGCGAGGGGCGCGATCGTGCCCGGCCCGTCGACCAGTGACTCACCTGGTCGTGAACCGCGACGCCTCGACGATCACCGCGGCGAGCCGCGCGACGGCAAGCTCGAAGAGCAGCTTGCCGTGCTCCGCGGTCGCACCCGTCGGGTCACCGATGTAACCGTCCGGGCCGAAGTCATCGCTCGTCCAGCCGAACGACACCGGCTTGCCGAACCCGATGAGATCGAACTCGCGCAGCCCCTCCGGCACCCGGCGCCCGGCCAGCTCCAGATGTACCAGCTCGGGGCGCAGGTGCAGCATGAGCGAGGTCTCGCCGTGGCCGCCGTGGATCCCCATCCCGTGCTCGGACGCGGCCGATCCGCTGCCGCCCTGGTCGACGGGCACCGACAGGTGCGCGAAGAACGTCCGGAGCCCGAACTGCCTGCGGATCTCCCGGCATGCGACCTGGCCGAGCGCGGAGTTGCCGCCGTGCCCGTTGACGAACAGCAGGCGGGTGATGCCCGAGCTCTGCAACGACCGTCCGATGTCGACCAGAGTGCGCATGAGCGTGTCCCACGACAGCCAGATGGTGCCCGGGGACCAGTGGTGCTCGTCGGACTTGGTGTAGGCGAGCCCGGGAAGCAGCACGACCGGCGCGGAGCCCTCCTGTGCCACCGCTGCGACGGCCGCCTCCGCCGCCTCCGTGGCGGTGACGTAGTCCGTGGAGACCGGCAGGTGCGGGCCGTGCTGCTCGACGGCCCCCAGCGGGAGCACGGCCACCGTGTCGGCGGGCAGCGCCGCGACCTGCGGGGCGGTCAGGTCGACGAACCGGGGAACCGCTGCCATCAGCGCACTCCGATGTTGACGCGGGTATCGACGGGCGGCGTCGACGTCAGCTTGCCGGGGTTGAGCAGCCCCTTGGGATCGGTGCGGCGGGCCGTCTCGATTGCGAGCCCGACGTTGCGGTCCACATACCACTGGTGCGGCGAGTGCACCCCGATCCCCAGCCCCTCCAGCTCCGGGATGCCCGCCAGCACCGCCTCCTCGCCACGGTATCCGGCGACGACCATCGCCCCCGGCCCGTGGCGGAACAGCTCCAGGTGCAGGTGCACCGGCCCGTCGTAGACGGCGCGGACGGCGTCGGGGTGGTCCCAGAGCGGTGCGCCGCCGGTCTCCATGTGGAACCAGCTCCGGTCGGGATGGGCCCGCTGCAGGAACCAGACCGGGTGGTTGTAGGACATGCCGGAGAGCCGGTCGGTCTCGGTGTAGTCGGCGAGCACCGCCACGACCTCCCCCCCGCCGCTGTGGACCCGGCGGGCGAGCTCGTCGACCGTCGAGGCCTCGGCGATGACGCGCAGGCTGTACCGGGCCGGATCTAGGGCCACCGGAGCGGGCAGCGTCGGGACGAGAGCGGGCTCGTCGGCCGAGGCGAGCCGGGGCAGCTGCGGCAGGTCGAGCAGCGTGCGGTGCACGGCGACGAGCTCCTCATAGGACGGGAATGCCGCGTACACCGCCGCCCAGTCGCGCGCGGGATCGGTACGGACCTCGACGTCGACCAGGATTCCCGTGACCCCGTAGGTGTGGATGTAGGGCGTCAGGTCCTCGCCGCGCACCGTGGCCATCGTGCCGCTGCCGTCCATCGGCGCGACTGTCGCCGCGACGACGTAACCGTCGCTCGTCGTGCCCTTCTCGATCGTACCGGTGCCTGCGCTCCCACCGCCGACGAACCCGCCGATCGTCGAGCTCTTCGTGGACGGGAAGATCCAGATGTCGCGACCGGCAGCGCGCGCCACCTTGTCCATCGCCGTCATCCGTGCACCCGCCCCTGCGGTGACGGTTCCCGAGGGGTTGACGGCGATCGTGTCGAGACCGCGCAGGTCGAGCAGGATCCCGCCGTCGAACGGCGTGGCCTGCCCGTAGTTGCCCGTGCCCGCGCCGCGCGGCGTCACCGGGACGTCGTGCTCGAAGGCGACCTTCAGCACGGCCGGGACGTGCTCGGGCAGTGCGGGGCGGACGACGACGTCGGCGAGGTAGCGCCCCGGCGGCACCTTCTCCTGCAGGACCGGCGACATCCGCGACCAGTCCGAGGAGACCTTCATGATCAACACGGCGTCAGCGGAGACGGACCCCACGCC
>DASRSC010000135.1:0-11632 GCA_035695525.1 Pseudonocardia sp.
GCGCGGTGGCGACGACGAGGGGCCGGTCGCCCGGTGGAACCACCTGCGCCCGCAGCACCGTCCGTGGTTCGTGGTCCCAACCTGGCAGCGCGCGTCCGGCGTCCTCGGGACGTCGCTCGCCCGCGTCGCCCCCGCAGAGCGTGGTGCGTTCAGGGCAGAGCAGCGGATGCCTGCTCAGCAGCCCGATCCCGTACGCGGGACCGCCGGGGTCCGTGCCATCTCCCGGGGCGGCGTGCCACCGCCTGGCCGGCTCGCCGAGCAGGGCGGGCGCGAACACGCTGTGCCAGCCGAGCCTGCCGGCAAGGTCGGCCATCTGGTCCACCCGGCCGCTGCGCCGCTGCTCACGGTCGACCTCCTGCACTGCCAGCACATCGACGTCGAGCGCGTCGATCGCTGCGGCGACGGCGCCGAGATCGATCCGGCCGGTGCGCACATCCAGCCCGTGCAGCAGGTTCCAGGTCGCCACTCTCACTGCTCGAGAGCGTCGATGAGGTCCCTCACCGAGACAGCCCCGCGGTACTGCACGCCGTTGACGAAGAACGTCGGGGTGCCCCGTACGCCGCTGCGGACCCCGGAGTTGAAGTCGGCCTCCACCCGGTCCTCGACGAACTGGGTGGCGGGCCACACCACCTTCTCCGGGGGAACGCCGATCTCCTTGGCGTAGCGGCGCAGGTCGTCCTGGGTCAGCCTGGGCTCGTCACCGGAGAAGAGCCGCTCATGCATGGGCCAGAACTGGCCCTTGAGCGCCGCGGCCTCGGACGCGACGGCGGCCGACAGCGCGTACGGGTGCAGCTCGGCAAGCGGGAAGTGGCGGAACGCGAAGAGGAGGCGGTCGCCGAGGCGCCGCCGCACCTCCTCGATCACCGGGGCCGCCTTGCGGCAGTACGGGCACTCGAAATCGCCGTACTCGAGGAGTGTGAGCTCCGCGCCGAGCACGCCGTGCAGATGGTCGTAGCTCCCGATCCGGGGGTCGAGCGTGATCGTGGTCCTCCTGGGCTGCGACGTCCGGGCCAGGGACGTCCGACTGGCAGGATCTGCTCCGTGGCGGTGACAACCCTAACCGAGCGCGGCGACCTGAGTCGCGCTGCGCGGTCCTTCATGCGGACCGAATCCGGCTCGGCGGTGCTGTTGCTCACTGCTGCAGTGATCGCACTCATCTGGGCGAACCTCGGGACGGGATACGAGGACTTCTGGCACACCGAGCTGTCGTTCCGCCTCGGTGACGCCGCACTCACCTACGACCTGCGGCACTGGATCAACGACGGACTGATGGTGCTGTTCTTCTTCAGCGTCGGGCTGGAGATCTCCCGCGAAATGGTGCTCGGTGAGCTGCGCGGGGTCCGCGCCCTCGCCACGCCCGCACTGGCCGCACTCGGCGGGCTGACCGTGCCGGCTGGGCTCTTCCTGCTGTTCAACGCGGGCGGGGAGGCCGCGGGAGCCTGGGGTATCCCGATCTCCACCGACACCGCCATCGTGATCGGCATGCTCGCGCTGATCGGGCCCCGCTGCCCCGATCAGCTGCGGGTGTTCCTGCTCGCGCTCGCGATCGTCGACGACATCGGCGCTGTCGCCGCCATCGCGTTCTTCTACACCGACAACGTGCAGTTCACCGCCCTGGCCGTGGCGGGAGTGCTGTTCCTCGCGTTGCTCGCGCTGCGGTACGTCCAGTTCTGGCGCACCCCGATCTATGTGCTCATCGCGGTGGTGATGTGGCTGGCGGTGCTGCGGTCCGGCGTGCACCCGAGCGTCGTCGGGGTGGCGCTGGGCCTGCTCGTCAACGCCTACGCACCGCGCCCGCGCGACATAGCGAGGGTCCAGGTGCTGGGCAGCAGCTTCATCGTCGACCCGAGCCCCGAACGGGCGCTCGCGGCACAGACGGCGGTGACCGAGGCCGTTTCGCCGAACGAGCGGCTGCAGCTGCGCATCCAGCCGTGGAGCAGCTACGTCATCGTCCCGATCTTCGTGCTGGCCAACGCGGGCGTGGTGCTCACGGCTGCCACCCTCGCCGCCGCCATCGCCTCACCGCTCTTCTGGGGCATCGTCGTGGGGCTGACGGTCGGCAAACTGATCGGCGTCACCCTGGGCACCTGGGTGGCGCTGCGCACCGGGATCGGCCGGGTGCCCGACACGCTGCGGTGGGGGCAGATCGTCGGAGGTGCCGGACTCGCGGGTATCGGGTTCACGGTGGCGCTGTTCATCACCGACCTGGCCCTCAAGGACCCGGTTCTCGTGAACGACGCGAAGATCGGCATCCTGACCGGCTCGATCCTGGCGGGTGTGATCGGCTGGCTGATCTTCCGGCTGGCGGGGGAGCGCGGCGGCCAGTGCGCGCCGAGCGGGCTTCCGGTGTTGCCGCCGCGCCCGTGGCGGCCGCCGGTGGAGGCTTGATCAAGCCCCGATCATCTGACCATCCTCACAGTCAGTCCAGGCTCCCCAGCGGGTCGGCGCGGACGAGGTCGGGATCGTCCGCGGCGAAGGTGCGCGCTCGCCCTGGGCCGGTGCTGCAGGTCTCGAACCGGACGGTGACTCGGCCGTGCCCGGCCCCCTGCACCCAGCCATGACCGTGCTCCGCGTGTCGTATGTCGTCGCCGGGGCCCCACGGGCGCGCGATCGCGTCCACCGCTGCACGGCGGTCCGTCGGCTGCTGCCCCGGTTCGCCGGGCTCGGGCACCGACGCTACCGCCGGTACCGCCTCGAACCGGGCCTGCTCGAACAGCGCGGGAGGCGGATCGTCGATGAGCCCGGCCAGCGACACCCCGATCAACCGGACCCCACCCTCGGGCACGGCGGCCCGCGCCAGGCGCTGTGCCACAGCGGTGAGCGTGTCGAGGTCGGTGCTCCCGCTGCCTGCGGTCTCCGAGCGGCTCGACGTGGAGAAGTCGGCGCTGCGCACCTTGACCGTGACGGTGCGCGCCGCCCGTCCCGACACCAGGAGCCGCCGGTGCGCCGCCTCCGTCATCCTGGCGACGGCGTCGTGCACGGCGGTCATCGCGGTGAGGTCGGTGTCGAACGTGGTCTCCGCGCTCACCTGCTTCGCCGCGCCCCGCGGCGCCACCGGCCGCTCGTCCAGGCCGCGGGCGAGGCGATGCAGCTCGGTGCCGATTGCGGTGCCCAGCAGCCCGGTGAGCTCCCGCAGGTCCATGGCGGCCAGCTCGCCGATGGTGTGCACGCCGAGCTTGCGCAGCCCGGCCTCGGCCACCGGCCCGACGCCCCACAGGGCGCGCACCGGAAGCGGCGCGAGAACCGCCTGCTCCTCGTGCGCCGCCACCACGCGCAGCCCGTCGGGCTTCGCGAGCTCGGACGCGATCTTGGCCAGCTGCTTGCCTGAGCCGGCTCCCACGGAGGCGGGGAGCCCGGTGGCATCGCGCACGGCGGCCCGCAGCTCCGTGCCGAACCGCTCGACATCGGCCACCGCTGCTCCCGCGAGCACAGGGGGCTCCAGGAACGCCTCGTCCAGCGACACCGGCTCGAGCACCGGCGCAGCGTTGGCGAGCACGCCCATCACCCGCTCGCTCAGCGCCTGGTACAGAGCGAACCGCGCCGGCAGCACCACGGCGTGCGGGCACAATCGGCGGGCCTGGCCCATCGGCATCGCCGAGCGGGCTCCGAACACACGCGCCTGGTAGCTGGCCCCAGCCACGACGGCGCGCGGCCCGAGCCCGCCCACCAGCACCGGCCGGTCGCGGAGGGTGGGACGGGTGAGCTGCTCGGCGGAGGCGAAGAACGCGTCCATGTCGAGGTGCAGCACCCACCGCGCGCCCACTCCGCCATCATCCCTGAGCCCACTGGCAGTCTCCCGCAGCGGCGCTCCGCTCCACCCGACGGCGCGACGAGGGCGCTGCGATCTGGAGCGGCGCTACCCCCGGCTCAGGCCACCTCGGCGTGCAACACGTCGTTGCCGTCGGCTTCACGGACGTGCGACGGCTCGGCACCGAGCCCGGCGAGCGCGGCCAGGTAGCCGTCGGCGGGACGCAGGTCGCGCAGCCACACCGGCTCGGACGGCGCTCCGTCGCCCGTCCACTCCCGCACGCCCGACGGCCCCAGCGTGATCGCCGCCATCGGACTCGACAATCCGGCGCCGGTGGCCTTGAGCAGCGCTTCCTTGCGCGTCCACACCGCGAAGAAGGACGACACGTCGAGCACGGACTCGCCGGGCGAGCAGACGTGCGCGGCCATCGAGGCAAGGTCGGCGAGGTCGCGAACCTCTTCGACGTCGAGGCCGACCGGGCCCCTCGGATGCACGGCCACGCCGACGAGATCTCCGGCGTGGGTGAGCGAGAATCCGGGGCCGCCGAGGAGCACGGGCTTACCGTGCTGCTGCCCGCACTGGCAGGTGCGGTCGAACTCGAGCTCCGCGGCGGAACGCCCGACGGCGTCGGCCAGCACGAGCCGGGTGAGCGCGTGCGCGGCGAGGTAGCGCGCGCGGTCGGCGGCCATCCGGAAGCGGTCGAGCCGGGCCCGCTCGTGCGGGTCCAGCAGCGAGACGAGGCCGGGTGCGGCGTCCGGCATGACGGGCGCGGCCCACCAGACGCTGGTCCCGATGTCGTCGCCCACACCACCATGGTCACACGTGCCGGCACAGCCGTCCCCGGCCGCCGGACGGGACCACGTCCGCCACATGGACACGTGTCGTGGATTGAGGCCGCTGCGGAACAGCGAGATGTGTCCATGTCGCGGCCGAGCCGGGCCGGGGTCAGGCTGGAGCGAGGTACCGCCGGCCCCGTGGACGCGAGGCCGGCGGTACCGAGGGCGGATCAGCCGGTGCGACGCACCGGGTTGATCCGGCGGCCCTGAGCCGCCCGGGCGTGGCCGGCGGAGCCGGCATGCAGGGCTCCGCTCGGTGCCTGCTTGCCCGAGCGGCCGCGACGGGCCGCGCGGTTGACCGGCGCCGGTTCGGCTCCGGCCGGGTCGAGAGCCGGCTCGGCGGGCACCGTGTCTACGGGCAGGGTGTCGGCGAGGACGGTGTCGGCCAGAACGGTGTCGGCGAGGACGGTGGACAGCAACGGATCACGCATGAGTGCCTCCTGCAGGAAGGACGAGGCCGGCACACCGATGCCGGGAAAGGGCCCGGATCTCATCCAGGGCCGGCCGGGGTGGCTGGGACGGGCGGCGCGGACGGAGGTCCAGGGCCGCGGTGCCGCGCGAGGCGGTCGTCTCTACAGGCGCATGGGAAGAACCATAGGGGGGCCGGGATCGGGGTGCCACGGGTTTTCCGGCCCGCGCGTGTCCCGCGGGCCGGATGATCCACTCGACATGCCCTAGCGTCGCGCACATGACCAGCTCCGCGGACGTCGTCGTGATCGGTGGCGGGATCGCGGGCGCCTCGATCGCGTATGAGCTCGCTGCCACCCGTTCGGTGGTCCTGCTGGAGGCGGAGACCGCACTTGCGAAGCACTCGACGGCCCGCTCCGCGGCCACGTACATCCCCGGGCACGGCACCCTCGCCGTCCGTGCCCTGATCGCCGCGAGCGGGCCGAGGTTCGCACGGCTTGCCGCGGAGCTGGACGCGCCACCGCTGCTCGCGCCACGCGCGGTCGTGAACATCGCGGTGGACGACGTCGGCGAGGCGAGGCTCGCCGCGGAGCTCGTGGAGCAGGCGGGGGAGCCCGGCGCCCCGGTGGCGCTCGAGCCGGCGGAGGCGGAGCGCAGGTGCCTGGTCCTCGTTCCGGGTGTGGTGCGCGCCGCCGCGGTGGTGGAGGGTGCGGCCGATGTGGATGCCGAGGCGCTGCACCAGGCCTACGTCCGGGGGCTGCGGCGGCGCGGGGGCACGGTCCGGACCGGTGCGGGTGCCACTGGACTCGAGCGGCGCGGGGGCGGCTGGCGGGTGCAGGCCGGGCCCGACACGATCGACACGGCCGACGTCGTGGACGCCGCGGGTGCGTGGGCCGACCTCGTGGCCGGGCTGGCCGGCGTCCCGCGCGTCGGGCTCACCCCGCTGCGCCGCACGATCGCGCTGGTGCGACTGCCCGACCCGGCGCGGCTGCGGGTGCCGAACGGCCGCGCGCCGATGGTCCGGGAGGCGGCCGAGCGGTTCTACTTCAAACCGGAGGGCGACGGATTGCTGGTGAGCCCGGCGGACGAGACGCCCGTCGAGCCCCACGACGTCCGGCCCGACGAGCTCGACGTGGCGACGGCGCTGGAGCGCGTCGAGGCGGTGACCGGGCTCGGGCTCCGATCCGTGCAGACGAGCTGGGCAGGCCTACGATCGTTCGTCCCAGATCGGCGGCCGGTGGTCGGGGCCTGGCCCGACCACCCGGGGTTCCACTTCTTTGCAGGTCAGGGCGGCTCGGGCATCGAGAGCGCCCCGGCGCTGGCGGCGTTCGGCGCCGCGGTGGTGACCGGTGAGCCGGTGCCGGCGGATATCGCGGTCGTACCGGAAACGCTCAGACCGTCGCGACTGTAAGCTTCCGCTTACATCCGCGATCTTCGAAGGAGAACGGTGACCGGGACTCTGGAGCTCTACGAGGGCGCCTTCTGGCGCGATCCCTACCCCGCCTTCTCGGTCCTGCGCACGGAGGCCCCGGCCCACGAGGTACACCTGCCGGACGGTCCGGCGTGGATCATCACGCGCTACGCGGACGTCCGCAGCGCGCTCACCGACCCACGGTTCAGCAAGGACTGGCGCTACACGCTCCCCCCTGAGGCGCGGGCCGACGCACCGGCCAACCCGCTCCCGATGATGATCCTCATGGACCCACCGGGGCACACCAGGCTGCGCAAGCTCGTGTCGCGCTCGTTCACCGCCCGCCGGATGGCCGAGCTGCGCCCGCAGGTGCGGCGCTACGCGGAGGACCTGCTCGACGCGCTTCCGGTCGGCGACCAGGTCGATCTCATGGCCCACTACGCGTCGCTGCTGCCCGTGCGGGTGATCTGCGAGCTGCTCGGCATCCCGGAGACGGACCGCGAGCAGTTCACCGCGTGGACGCGGACGATGCTCGACGAAACCTCGCAGGCGGAGTCACAGGCGGCGAGCGGCGAGATGTCCGCCTACTTCGGGCGGCTGGTCGAGGTCAAGCGCGCGCAGCCGGACGACGCGCTGCTCAGCGCCCTCGTCGAGGTGAGTGACGACGGCGACCGGCTGTCGGCCGAGGAGCTGGTGGCGATGGCGATGCTGCTGCTCATCGCCGGCCACGAGACCACCGTCAACCTCATCGGCAACGGGACGTTCGGGCTGCTCACCCACCCCGATCAGCTCGCCATGCTGCGCGAGCGGTCCGACCTGCTGGGCGCGGCCGTGGAGGAGTTCCTGCGCTGGGACGCGCCGGTGCAGAGCCCGCCGGTCCGGTTCCTCAGCGAGGACGTCGAGATCGGCGGGGTCACCGTCCCCGCCGGGGCGATCGTGATGCTGTCGCTGGCCGCGGCCAACCGCGACCCCGAGCAGTTCCCCGACCCCGACGAGCTGAAGATCGACCGTGACACGAGCGGGCAGGTCGCGTTCGGTTACGGCCTGCACTTCTGCCTCGGTGCGCAGCTGGCCCGGATCGAGGGTCAGGAGGCCTTCGCCGCGCTCCTCACCCGCTTCCCCGACATCTCGCTCGCCGTCGAGCCGGAGGAGCTGGTGCACCGCCGCAGCACGCTTGTGCGTGGCCTCACCGAGCTCCCGGTCCGGCTCTCGCCCGCACCCGCCTGACGGAGGGCGCAGCGCCGGCACCGCAGGAGAGGTCGGCTACCGGCCCTGCGTCGTCCCCGGCGGCGCGTCAGCGCAGTCGCGCGCCCGTCGCCGCTCGCACCTCGTCCGTGGTCACGCCTGGCGCTGTCTCGACGAGCGCGAGGCCATCGTCCGTCACGTCGATCACAGCCAGGTCGGTGATGATCCGGTCGACGCACGCCGCCCCGGTGAGCGGCAATGCGCACTCCTGCACGATCTTCGGTGAGCCGTCGCGTGCGGTGTGTTCCATCATCACGATCACCCGGCGGGCTCCGTGGACGAGATCCATCGCCCCGCCCATACCCTTGATCATCTTTCCGGGAACCGCCCAGTTGGCGAGGTCGCCGCGGGCGCTGACCTGCATCGCTCCCAGTACGGCGACGTCCACATGCCCCCCGCGGATCATGCCGAAGCTCGTGGCCGAGTCGAAGTACGACGCCCCGGGCAGCACGGTGACCGTCTCCTTGCCGGCGTTGATGAGATCGGGGTCGACCTCGTCCTCGGTCGGGTACGGGCCGACGCCGAGGATCCCGTTCTCGGAGTGCAGCACGACGGTGCGGCCCACGGGGATGAAGCCGGGCACCAGCGTCGGCATGCCGATCCCGAGGTTGACGTAGGAGCCGTCGGGGAGCTCGGCTGCCACCCTCGCGGCGAGCTGCTCACGGGTGCGGGTCATGCTGCTCTCCCAGGTGAGCTCGGAAGCTCGGTCATGCGCCCGGCGTCCGGACCGTGCGGAACTCCACGGGCTTGTCGGCGTCGGGCACGTGCACCACCCGCTGCACCTGAATGCCCGTTGTGTGCACGGCGTCGGGGTCGATCTCCCCTGGCTCGACGAGGTGCTCCACCTGCGCGATGGTGATGCGCCCGGCTGCCGCGCAGACGGGGTTGAAGTTGCGGGAGCTGCGCCGGTAGACGAGGTTGCCGTGCCGGTCGCCCATCCAGGCGTGCACGAGGGCGAAGTCGGGGACGATCGCCTCCTCCAGCACATAGGACCGCCCGCCGAACTCGCGCACCTCCTTCCGCGGCGAGCGCACGGCCACTCCGCCCTGGGCATCGTGCCGCCACGGCAGACCGCCGTCGGCGACCTGGGTGCCGACGCCGGCCGGGGTGAAGAACGCGGGGATGCCCGCGCCGCCCGCGCGCAACCGCTCGGCGAGCGTGCCCTGTGGCGTGAGCTCCAGCTCGATCTCCCCGGCCAGGTACTGGCGGGCGAACTCCTTGTTGTTGCCCACGTACGACCCGATCGTGCGCCGGATCCGACCGGCGGCGAGCAGCGTGCCGAGCCCGAACCCGTCGATGCCGAGGTTGTTGCTGATCGTCTCCAGGTCGGTGGCGCCCTGCTCCAGCAGTGCCGCGATCAACGCTGCGGGGACGCCGGACATCCCGAACCCGCCCACCGCGAGCGACGCGCCGTCGCGGACGTCGGCCACCGCCTCGGCCGCGGACGCGACCACCTTGTCCATCACGAGATCCGACCCTACGACGCGGTGCGTTCCTCGCACAATGGTGCGCACAGCGAACAGAACGGCGAACAGTCCAGCGGGGGCGGGTGCTGCTGGCCGGGCCGCCGCGTACCTGGTGCCGCCGTTCGGAGCGCGCGGACACGATCATCGGCGTGGGACGGAGAGCGCCCGAATTCGCCGGTGGCTGTACCGGACTGGTGATCATGGCTTGGGTGAGCCCCGTGGGCCGTGGGCCGTGGGTCTGGCCGCGCCGGGCGGGTGGCGCGTCCCGCCGCCACAGATCGCGCCGGGCAGGGCCGTCCGGGGTCTTACCTGCGCCGGGCGGCGCAGGCCGTACGGTCTCGGCCCATGTCCAGTGCGTTGTTCGACCCGGTGTTCGGGGCCGACCGGGTCGCGGCCCGCCTCGACGACGCTTCGTGGGTGGCGGCGCTGGTCGCCGTCGAGGTCGCGCTGTCACGCGCCGCGGCCGAGCACGGCCTCGTCCCCGTTGCGGACGCCGCGCACATCGCAGCAGTCGCGGCCGACCTGCAGGTCGACCCCTCGGAGCTGGGACAGGCTGCGGTGGAGGGCGGGAACCCCGTGATCCCGCTGGTCCGGCTGCTGAGGGAGGCTGCGGGAGACGCCGGGCGGTCCGTCCACCCAGGCGCGACGAGCCAGGACGTCATGGACACGGCCGCGGTGCTGCTCAGCGGGTGGGCGGGCGAGATCGTGCTCGACGACCTGCGCGGGGCCGCCGAGGCCGCCGCCGCACTGGCTGCCGCGCACCGTGACACCCCGATGATCGCCCGCACCCTCGGCCAGCAGGCGCTCCCGACGACGTTCGGTCTGGTCGCGGCCGGGTGGTGCGCCGGTCTGGACCGGGGCCGCACCGAGCTGGCGCGCGTCCTCGCCGCGCTGCCCGTGCAGTTCGGGGGTGCCGCAGGCACCCTCGCGGCGCTGCACCCGCACGGCCTCGCCGTGGCCGCCTCACTCGCCCGCGGCCTCGGGCTGGCCGACGCGGCACCGTGGCACACCGAGCGCACCCGGATGGGCGAGCTCGCAGGCGCCCTGGCCGTGGCCGCGGGGGCCTGCGCGAAGCCGGCCACGGACATCGTGCTGCTCGCCGGCACCGAGCTCGGCGAGGTGTCCGAGGCGGCGCCGGGCGACTCGTCGTCGATGCCCCACAAACGCAACCCGATCGCTGCGATCACAGCGAGGGGAGCGGCCCGCCGGGCTCCCGGGCTCGCTGCGGTGCTGCTCGCCGCCGCCGACCACGAGCACCAGCGCGCCGCGGGGGCCTGGCACGCCGAGTGGCAGACGCTCGGCGAGCTGCTCCGCGCCACAGGCGGCGCCGCGGCCCGGCTCCGGACGTCCTTGGGGGGCCTCATCGTCCACCCCGACCGGATGGCTGCGAACCTCACGCTCACCGGCGGAACGGACGCCTCACCGGGGCACGCGGCCGAGCTGGTGGAGCGGCTGCTCATGGAGCGGCCGTGACGGGGGCAGGCCGGGGTGCGGCCGCGAGGTGGGTGGCTGTGCAGGGGGCGGCCGTGAGGGAGGTGGCGGCGTGACCGAGCACGTCCGCTCGCTCGCCCGGGGCCTCGCCGTGATCAGAGCGTTCGACGCCGAGCGCCCCGAGCAGACGCTCAGCGAGGTGGCACGCCGCACGGGGCTTCCGCGCGCCGCGACCCGCCGGTTCCTGCTCACCCTCGTCGACCTCGGTTACGTCCGCACCGACGGCAGGCTCTTCGCGCTGACCCCACGTGTGCTGGAGCTGGGCTACGCCTACCTCTCCAGCCTGTCGCTGCCCGAGATCGCCGCGCCGCATCTGGAGGCACTGGTCCGGCAGGTGCAGGAGTCGGCTTCGGTGTCGGTGCTCGACGGTGCGGACGTCGTCTACGTCGCCAGGGTGCCGACCTCCCGGATCATGACCGTCGCGATCACGATCGGTACCCGCTTCCCGGCCTACGCCACGTCGATGGGTCGGGTGATGCTGGCGGCCCTGCCGCCCGCCGAGCGGTCGGCCCGGCTCGCCACGCTGCGCCCGCAGCCCCTGACCGACCGCACGCTCACCGACCCCGCGGCGCTCGGCCAGGAGCTCGACGTGGTGCGCGACGCCGGGTTCTGCGTCGTCGACCAGGAGCTGGAACTGGGGCTGCGCTCGATCTCCGTCCCGGTGCGTGACGCGGGAGGCACCGTCATCGCCGCGGTGAACGTCAGCACCAGGGCGGGTTCGCGTGACGTCGTGCGCGACGTGCTCCCGGAGCTGCGGGCCTGTGCGGCCGCGATCGAGGCCGACCTCGCGGCGGGGACCGGGGCTGCGGGACCGACGGGTGTGCCGCAGCCGGAATCGTCCGGCGCTCGGGCGGTGGTGGCGCAGCCATCCTCGCCCTGATGGGTAATGGGCCCTGACGGGTAATGGGCCCTGATCGGGGAATGGGCCCGGATGAGGAATGGGAATGCCGTGGCTGCGGCGCCGGGTTGCATGAGGGACGGGCGAGGCGAGCCACCGGAGGGCACATATGGGACGGGGCGCGTACCT
>DASRSC010000136.1:0-24833 GCA_035695525.1 Pseudonocardia sp.
GCGGGTCGCGGTCACGCATATCCCGCGCGATCCGGCGTCGGGATCGCGTGCAACATCAGCCCGGCACCACAGCAAGGGACCGCGAGCAGCCACAGCGCGCCGGCCCCGGCGGCATCGACGACGAGACCACCGAGCAGCGCACCGGCCGCGAACCCGAGGTGGGTCGCCGAACTGTTCAGCGCCAGCACGAGCCGCGCCGGCCCCACGCCGAGTCCGATCAGCCGGTGCTGCTGTGCGGGAACGAATCCCCAGGCCGCGATCCCCCACCCGAGCACGACCGCCAGCGCACCGGCCACCGTCGTCGCGACGAGCGGGAGAACCGCGAAACCCGCCGTCAGCACGGTCACCGCCAGCAGGACCACACGGCGGCTGCCACCCCGGTCGGCCGCAGTCCCGCCCCACCAGAAACGAGCAGATCATGACCCGCCACAATGGCCGGGCCTCGAGCAGAGCGCTCAGTAGCGGCCCAACTGGCGCTGTCGCCACCCTGACACGGCCATTGCGGCTCGCGGCAGCGCCCCGGAAGCCGCGCATGGCCCGCCGACGGGATGTGTCGTCCTGGCCGTCGAGGCACAGGCACACACCGTCCAGGTGGCTGCCCAGTCAGCAACCCTGCCGCATCACTCGCACATCTTGTGCGGTGATTCGGACCAGGGACGACGTCGTGTTGTTGTCCTTCGGCGCCTCGGCGAACAAGTGGAGTGGGTCCGCGGTTGCAGCCACGCAGAAATCACCTGGAAGAGCCAGACGATCGAGCTCGATGAACTGGCCCCACAAGTCCCAGTCGTAACGATCTGCCCAACCGGTGGAAATTCCCTCGGCCACCTTCAGTGCGTCTGATCGGCCGGGTTCGCAATTATTGGGGAACGACCTGGGAGCGTTCCCCTCGATGTGGACGGTATCTCTGGCGCAGAAACCCTCCTTGTGAGCCCCTCGCCAAGTACTCGAGCCCACGGGACGAAGCTTGTACTCCGCGAAATTGGACACGTGCCAGTGATCATGTCCATCGGCAACGGCGAAGCGCATTGCCGCGTTGGTTCGAATACTGCGAACTCCTCCGCCTGTTTGGTGCACGTTCTGGACAACCGTCAGGCTCGCCGTGCTCGCGTTGGATCGGGAACCGGTAAGATCAAGAGTACCGCCCTTGTTCTCGGTGTGCACCGTGAACCGCAGGACCTTGCGTCCATTCTCTGTACTGAGGCGAAAGTCCGCGAGAGGCAGCATGACCAGGTCTGGTACCTGGTCGGTCGGGCCAACGGCCAGGGAGGACGACGGGTCAGCCACGGCCCCTCTTATGCCATAGGCAAGAATGAGTACGGAGGCAAACGCGACACTAAAGGCCGCGACCAACCACCGTGGATAGTTCAGAGTCTGGGACATCCCGACCCCCTGTCTATTCCGGCTACGCTGGCGGGAACGCGCATTCCATCGCGGTGTTGGCGAGCAGTTCAACATGGACGGTTCAGCCAGCCACCTACCTGCACGATCACGCATGAGTCAACTGGGTCGGTAGGTACCTCGCAGTGTCGTGATCGGACGTTACGTGGAAGATCATCAGCAACAAGATTCTCGATCACAACCAGCAGGGTCGCGAACCCTGGCGTGAGCCCATCGCAGATACTCGGAGATCATTGTTCGATGATCTCTGAGTAGGAGTTGGAAGCAGTTGATGTGAGCTCGTGAACCCGGCCCGCCAATCTTCGCCGTGTACATCATCTTTTGGCCAGTCAATCTGGCGCGGTCAGTGGGCTTACCTGCGACGCGTTCCGATGCCTCGTGATTTGTGGCCGTGCTGCTCCTTGAGAGTTACCGCACGCCTCGACGAAGCGCAGGTTGGACCTGTGCAGGCGAATTCCGCGTGAATTCAACTCGGCCGAAGTAGATCCATGCCACCCCGTCATCGCCGGCCCGCGGCCACGTCGGATTGGGTCGCCGGCACGCCACCGCCGAGCCAGGTCGACACGCACGCGTGCCGAGCACGTACGTGGTGGCGGCGAGCGACGAGGGCGCCGCTTCTGCGCGGTGAACGCTCGCCGGCCCGCGACGCGTCACGTGCTCGGGTGTGTCGGTTTGGGCAGTTCGTCCGCCCGGTCCCCCAGAAACAGCAGCCGCCGGCGCCCGTCCGAACTCCGCGGGGTACTCGTGTAGGAAAGCCGTCCGCGGGGCGTAGGCCGGCGAACTACATGAGGGCGAAGAGGGCGACGGACCGGCGGCCACTGCGGTGCGTATCCCTGACGGTGTTCAGCAGCGGGCAATCTTTGGTCGAGCTGCGGGCTGGAGACAGCGACACGAGTGCCTACGCCGGCGCGCCGATGCCGGAGATCGGGATCCTGCCCTAGGCTCAACTCGCTGTTGGAGGACCAGAGCGACGTCGAATGGCTAAAAGAAGTAGGTTCTGCGTTCCAACAGGATTCCGGTCAGGGTAACTTCGAGGCCAACACCTCGAGCTGCTGGATCTCGGGTTGCTTGTCGAACAGCTCGTCGGCGCGAGCACCGAGAGCCTGAGCGACCTCGCCCTGCAGGTGCGCGGTCCGTCCGGCCTCGTCGGAGAACACGTCGAAGATGCCGTACGTGGCCGGCCCGAACTTGGGCCCGAACTTGATCGCGAACCAGGCGACGGTGTCCCGCTCTTCATCGACCAGCACGCGACCCGCGTTGAGAAATTCCTCGACGTCAGCCTCCTTGCCGGGTTTGGCCTCCAGGGTCACCAGCAGTCCCACCGTCGCGTTCATTTCCTACTCACCTCTCGGTCGTGGTGATCGTGCGGTCCAATGACGAGCCTTGGGCCGCCCAGACGACAACACATCCATCAGCCGGGTCAGAATCAGCACGACCCGGTGGACCTGCAAGGCCGACACGGTTACCTGGCGGCCACGATGCCCGTTCATCGGGCCGCCACGCGTCGCTGCGGTAGTGCTCTCTCCTCGCCCTCAGCGCGATGCTCGCCCGGTGGGCGCGGCGGTTGATCCCCAAGTACGTCGCTCCCGCACCCTCACCAGGACGACCTCACCTGATCCGGCTCGACCCTGCTGTCCCCCGACGACGGTCAGGCCCGCCCGCCGGAGCTGGTCTCGACCACGACGGCCGGGACGGGCGTCCTCATCTGCACCTACCGGCCGGGGCGCCGCTGACGCTGCCACACACGAGATCATCGAGAGGGACCGGCGAGGGCCCGCTCCGGCCATCAGCCCGGACCGGCCCTCCCGGCATCGATGGGATCGTGGGGATACCGCAGCCGCCCGGCCGCTACTCCCCTTTCAGCCCGTCCACCGACTCCCGGAGGAGGTCGGCATGGCCGACGTGCCGGGCGTACTCCTCGACCAGGTGGAACAGGATCCATCGCAGGCTGGGTGCCTCACCGCCGGAGTTGCTGCGCCGGGCCAGCTGCTCGAGGCCGCCGTCGGCCAGCGCCTCCGTGACCAGGGCGCGGGAGCGGGCCACGGCGTCCCGCCAGAGCGTATGGAGCTGCTCGGGGGTGTCGTCGGCGGCCGAGTGCCAGTCCCAGTCAGGGTCGCCGTCCCAGTCCACCGTGTCCCACGGGGGCTCCGGGTCTCGCCCGTGCAGCCACCGGGAGCACCACCAGTCTTCGACGAAGGCCAGGTGCTTGAGCATCCCGCCCAGGGTTATCGACGAGGGGGGCAGCGTCGCCCCCAGGCCGGCCCCGTCCAGTCCCGCGCACTTCCACGCCAGCGTCGCCCGCTGGAACTCAAGGAAGCCCAGGAGGGTGGCGGTCTCGTCGGACGCGCTGGGAGGGTGCGGGCGACCCTGCTCATCGAGGTGGATCATGGTCGGTGAACCTACCGGCGCGGCCAACAGCCGATGGTCCGCCACGTATTCGGTCCTCGGCCGCCCCACCCGCGCCGGAATCGGCCGTTGCTCGAAGCCCTGCGTCAGGTGTTGTAGCCGCTCGCGTGGTCACCGGGTCAGGCGTTCGGGCTGGTCCGAGCGATGTCGGTGGGTTCGAGACGAACCAGGCGTCGGGCGCGAGACCGTGTCAACGGGCTCCACCTGCTGGTCTTCCCGGTGCTCATCGGCTCCGGCAAGCGTCTCTACGCCGGAGGAACCATCCCGGCCGGCTTCGAGTTGGTCGACGCCACGACCTCGAGCACCGGCAGGAACAGGACCACCGTTCGGTCTGGGAGGCGATCGCCGAGGCGCACGACCTGGTCCTGGGAGCGCTCCGCGGTGGCAACCCCGGCCGATTCGCCTTGCAGGCCGCCATCGCGACGCTGCATGCCTCCGATCGGACGTGTCCGGCAGCGCCCGGCGGCAGGACCGTGGTCCCGCATGATGCCCGAATTGCACCCGCCGTAACCTGGGGCTGTGTTGCACGCGCTCGTCACCTGAAAGTCGGGCGGCGGGCATTTGTCGTTCACTGTCCAGACGCCAGCGATGGCGCGTCGCCTCGCCGAACGTCAGGGCAGGACGACCCCGCATGACGCCGGCAGCGGTCGAACGCGAAAGGGTGACGATGGGCGTACGGAAGCGGTGCGAGGTCCTACGCGCCAGGATCGGTAGGGCGCGAGCCCTGCTGCGGCGGGCCAAGGAGCTGCCCTACCGGATGGAGGCGCTCGACCGGCACCTCGCGGCCATCGACGCCGAGCTGCACGCCACCCGCGACGATGTCGTCGCGGTGCAGTCCGGGCTCGACCGGGTCCTCGCGACGGTCGGTGAGTCCCGGCAGGGGGTCGTCGAGCTGCGAGACTCCGTCCATGGAGCCGCCCGCCGCACCGCCTTGCGGCGCCGGCCGACCCGCGTGCTGTTCCTGGCGCACCTCGTCGGTGTGTGGGACTCCTACCATGCGCTCGTCGAGACGATGGCCGGCAGCGCCGACTTCGAGCCGATCGTCGCGTCGATCCCCCGCCGATTCCGCGGCTTGGACGGCTTGAGCGGCGAGGATGACGTGCACCGCGGCCTCACCGACCGGGGTGTATCTCATCTACGCCTCACCGGCGACCCTGGTGACGTCCTCCGACTGATCAAAGCGATCGAACCCGACGTGATCTTCCGGCAGTCCCAGTGGGACGCCGACATCCCGGAGGAGCTGAGTACCGAGCGGCTGGGCTTCGCCCGCACCTGCCTGGTCCCCTACGAGACGATGAACATCGTCGTCAACGTCCCCAATGCACGGACGCGCAACACCGCCGTCGACAGCGACTACCACCGAGTCGCATGGTTGGTCTTCTGCACGAACGAGATGATGCTCGAAACGGCGGTCCGGGACGGCGCGCGCGGTGGAGCTCAGTTCCGACTGGTAGGCCATCCCAAAGCCGACCACCTGCGGGCGTCGAGGCCGGACTGGCCAGTGTGCTCGACGGCGGACGATGCGCCCCGACCCGGCCGCATCGTCTGGTCCGCCCACCACACGATCGCGCAGGGTTGGACGGATTTCGGGGCCTTCCACCTCATGCGCGACGCCATGCTCGGGTGGGCCAGGCAATGCGCCGACGTCCAGTTCGTGTTCATGCCGCACCCGCTGCTGCTGCAGGTCCCCGACTCGGACGCCTCTCCGGTCAGCCGCCAGGACTTCGACGCCTGGATAAAGGACTGGACCGATCTGCCCAACACCGCGGTGCTGTCCGAGGCGAACTACGGCCCGGCGCTCGCCGCCTCGGACATCATGGTGACGGACGGACTGTCGATGCTGGTGGAGTACCAGCTCTTCGACAAGCCGGTGATATTCTTCGAGCGCGATGGCCATCGGCCGTTCAACACCATCGGCGAACAGGTCGTCACCGGCGTCCACACCGTGCACACGGTCGACGAGGTGCGCCGGCTGGCCGAGGCGTTCGTCGGCGGCGAACCGGACCCCCTGCGATTCCGGCAGCGGGACAACGTGCGCAGGCTGTTCGGCACCGGCTTCAGCGCTGAGCGAATCCTTGCAGCACTGCGGCAGGAGATCGCGCGCGAGCGAGGCGAGGCGGACTCCGTCCCAGCGGCCCGACGCGCACGGCGGTCCTCCGGTCGACAAGAAGCTGCCAAGGCGACGCGGAACCGGAGGCCCGCCGGGCTCGACCACGCGGGCGAGGCGCCGGCGAGGGGATGACCGCCCGTTCGGCTGACCGGGACGCTCGTGATCATCGGGGCCGGCGGACGGTGGCTCGGAGGGCGTGTGAGGCGCACACCGATCGGATGCGGTCTCGGAAGCCCGATATCGCGACGGCATCGTCCCGAGGTGTCACGCTCGTCTCTGCTCGCCTGGTCGTGGTCGGGCGCCAGTCGTCGAGAATTCTGGGGTGCTCATCACGGTCGCAGGCGTTCCGGCGCACCCGCTCCTCGTCCACGCGGTGGTCGTCCTGATCCCGCTGGCCGCGTTCGTGGTGCTCGCGATCGGCGCAGCCCTGCTCGGTCGCCGTGCGATCGGTTCGGCGCTGCGGGTTGTCGGGTCCCTGTCCGCGGTCTCGGGCCTCGTGGCGATCACCGCCACTGTTCTTGCCGGGCACTCGGGCGGGCAAGCGGTCTGGGGCTTCGTCACCTCCTGACCCTCCCCTGTGGATGGACAAGACTTGTCGAATCTTCAGGACCGGTTCCGCGGTAGGGTTCGGCATGCTCCGCCGCGCCCGGGGGATCGCGCGATCCCTGGCCGTGTACCACGGTGTGCCGGGCAGGCACCGTCGTATGGTGCGGTTCTACGGCGAGTTCCTCGGGCCGGGCGATGTCGGCTTCGACATCGGCGCCCACGTGGGGAGCCGGGTGCGCGCCTGGCGGAAGCTGGGGGCACGGGTGATCGCGGTCGAGCCGCAGCCCGACTGCCTGCGCGTCCTGCGTCTCTTCTTCCGTCGTGACCGAGAGGTGACGATCGTGCCGGATGCTGTCGGGGCCAGGGCAGGGCGGGCGCGGCTGGGCATTTCCACCGCGACGCCGACCGTCTCGTCGATGTCGCCCGACTGGATCAAGTCGGTCACTGCGGACCGCAGCTTCGCCTGGGTGCGGTGGGACCGCTCGGTCGAGGTGGAGGTGGCAACCCTCGACGACCTCATCAGGGTCCACGGCGAGCCGACCTTCTGCAAGATCGACGTCGAAGGCTTCGAGGTCGAGGTGCTGGCCGGGCTCACCCGACCCCTGCGCGCGCTGTCCTTCGAGTATCTGCCGCCGGCGCACGACGCCGCCCTCGCCGCGCTGGACCTCGTGGAACGGCTCGGTGCAGCGGCGGGCGGGTACGAGTACAACTACTCGCCCATCGAGACGATGCAATTCGCCAGTGACCGCTGGCTCGATGCCGCCGATCTGGTGTCGCTGCTCGAGCGATTCCGCCCGCTGGGCCGCTCCGGCGACGTCTACTCCCGCCTGACCAGGCCGGACCGCGAAGCGACGTCGGACCACTAGGCCGAACGCGGAGCGGTCCACGCGGACAGGCTCGCGCATGCTGTCGACCCGCTAGCAGGTCAATGGTCCGCCCGGTCGCTTCCGTCGAAGGGGCACGGGTCGTTGAAGGCGAGCAGCAGCGGCACCCGGCCGCTGGTGTCGATCCGACAGATTGCCGCGTCCCCGAGGAACATCCGCCAGCCCACCTCGTGACCGACCCCCAACGCCCAGGTGACCGCCGCCTTGATCGGGGAGACGTGGCTGACCACCACCACGTCACCGCGCGCGGCGTCGTCGGCCAGCTCGGCGCAGGCCTCATGCACCCGTGAACAGACCGCCGCGAGAGACTCGCCGCCGGCCGGCACGAAGTCCGGGTCCTCCCGCCACGTCCGCCACGACCGCTCGTCCAGTGCCGTCGCAGGCCTGCCGTCCAGGTCGCCGTAGTCCATCTCGATCCATCGCGCGTCCACCTCCACGTCCTCGGTGTCTGTGACTCCAGGGGCCGCGCCGGCGAGTACGGCGGCGGTGTGACGTGCGCGCGCCAGCGGGCTGGACAGAATGCGAGCCGGACGCGGAAGTGCCGCGGCCAGAGCCCGCGCCTGACGCTCCCCGAACTCGTTCAGCGGCGGGTCCGCCCGGCCGAGAAGGAGGCCGCGAGCGTTGGCGTCCGTCTGTCCATGCCGGACGAGGATCAGCACTCGCGACACACTAGTCGTCGAGGGCCGGACGTCCATTCGACACCGATGTCCGCTATGGGTTCCGCAGAGGCCCCGACATCAGCGCCCACGACATCAGCGCCCACGACATCAGCCGGCCGTCCTGCCGCCGAATGGAACCACCTGCTGATCGGGCCCCGCAGCAGCAGCACCCCGACGCCGGGAAGGCAGGCGATCAGGCTGAGCACCCCGTACACCACGGCGGCGGTGAGCCCCTGCGACGCATCGAACCCCACCGCCCCGAACGCGACCGCGGTGACAGCCTCGCGGGGGCCCCAGCCGCCGATGTTGAGCGGCAGTGCCATGGCGAACAGCGCCAGCACCAGCAGCGGGAGCAGTTCGCCGAGCGAGGCCTGGGATCCCGCGGCCCGTGCGGCGACGACGAAGAGCGCGAGGTACCCGGCCAGCGCGGCTACGGAGAGCAGGACGGCGCCCGGCCAGGTGCCACGGGAGAGCACTCCCGTGCGGGCGTCCGCGAGGCCCGTCCGCAGAGCGTTGCGGATCCTCGACGCGCGTGCCCCGCGCATCGTCCATGCCCCGAGCACGACGACGGCGGCGAGGACGACAAGCATCCCGACAGTGACACCGCCGCCGGGGACCAGGTCGCCGAGAGTGGCCGCGAGCAGGGTCGGTTGGGCGAGCAGCACACCCACCCCGACGACCAGCAGAACCACCTGACCGACAACGCGTTCGAGCACCACCGCCCGGACGCCCCGTCCGACGTCGCCGGACTGGCGACCGTGGCTCACCGCCCGGTGCACGTCGCCGAGCACACCCGCCGGCAGCACGGAGTTGAGGAACACGGCCCGGTAGCAGTCGGCGACCGCCTCCGCCATCGGCAACCGCAGGCCGAGACCGCGCGCCACGAGACACCAACGCCACGCACTGAACACCGTGGTCAGCAGGCCGATGCCGAGGGCGGCGAGCACCGATCCGGTCCCGATCGCCCGCAGCCCGTCGACGACGGCGCCGGTACCGAGCCGCGCCACGAGGGCCGCCAGGATGCCGACGCCGACGAGCACCCGCAGATAGCGCCAGAACCTCTGCATCACGACACACCCGTCGGGAGCGCGAGCACGTCGACGTGGCCGACCACGACCCGCAGCTCACCGGCCGCGCAGGCGTCGAGCCTGTGGCGCAGGTAGGCGGCCGCATGCTGCTCGAGGTCAGGCTGCTGCGCGCACGCGGCGCCGATCCAGCCCCGCAGCCACTCCTCCGCGAGCTCGGCCTGGTCCGCCCCGAGCCGCCACGGGCTGGGCCGGGTCTCCACCGCCGCACCCCGCAGGGCGAACGCGTCGGCGGCGGCGGCACCCGCGTCCGGGCCGAGCAGTCGCCTGCCGGCCGTACTTCGCCGTTGATGGGAGTCGAAGGCGGCCGCGAAGGCGACATCCAACGGATCGGAGGGAGCGATCTCGACGCTCCCGACGACCGTGAGCGTCAGCAGCGCGGCGCATCCGGCCTCGACGCACGCGGCGGCGAGTCCGTCCACCTCCTCGGCGGTGAGCAGGTCCAGCACGGCGGACGCGGTGACCAGCGACGTCCCGGCGAGCTCCGCTGCGGACAGTCCTGTGAGGTCCCCCTCCTCCGTCCGCGCGGTGACCGGAGTGCCGTCGGCGGCCACACTCGGCATGCCCGCGCCCGCACGGGCGAGTAGCACGGGGTCGCGGTCGCGCAGGATCCAGAGCTGCGGGCCGGGTAGCCGTCCGGCGAGCCAGCGCCCCATCGAGCCGGTGCCGCAGCCGAGGTCCCTGATCACCGCCGGGACACCGGGCCGGGTACCGGCCGCCAGGTGGGCGCGGACCCGCTCGACGAGCTCGGGTGCCCGGGCCGAGGCGTCAGCGCCCTCCCGCAGCGTCAGCCAGTCCGGCGCACACACCGGCGATCCGGGCACGCTCAGCCTCGCGTCCCAGTCAGCCGCTCCAGTACTCGGGCCAGGCATCGTGCCGTCACCTCCCACCCGGAAAGCGTGCTGCGCCGATCCCTCGCTGCGCGGCGTAGTTCGCCGCGCAGCTCGGGCCCGCCGAACCAGCGACGGAGGGCTGCGGCGAGTGCCGGAGCGTCGTCAGGGGGTACCAGGATCCCCGGCGCTGAACCGTTCGGGTCGTGGCCGAGTGTCTCCGGCACCCCGCCGACGGCCGTCGCGAGCACCGGAATCCCCCGGGCCAGCGCCTCGGTCACGACCATCCCGTAGGACTCGACGCGGGACGGAAGCACCAGAAGGTCGGCCGCGGCGTAGTCCGTGGCGAGCTGCGGGCGCGTCCGCGGACCGGTGAGCCGTACCCGCTCGCCGAGCCCGTGGCGCTCGATCGCACACCGGACCACATCCACGTGTGTCGGATCGCGGCGCAGCGGCCCGGCGAGATCGCAGCTCCACGGCAGGTCGGCGACGGCGGCAAGAGCCTCGACGAGCAGGTCCTGACCCTTGGTCGGGGTGATCGACCCGACGCACAGCAGGCGCGTCGCACCGTCCGTGCCGGGGGCGAGCGGCGCGAGATCGGCACCCGGCGTGGCGACGTGTACCCGGTCGGCGGCGAGCCCGTGATGCGCGACGAGCCGGCGCGCCGACCACATGCTGGTGGCCACGATGGCGCTCGCGGCGTGCAGGGTCTCCCGCTCGAGGGCGGCCAGCTGCGCCGCGTCGGCGGGCGCCGCCCCCACCTCGTCGCCGAGGGGCAGGTGGACCAGGACGACGAGCTTCAGCCGGCTCGCCTGCGGGACGACGACATCCGGTACGCCGCAGGCGACGAGCCCGTCGAGGAGCACGACGGCGTCGTCGGGCAAGGCGGAGAGGGTGCGGGCCAACGACGAACGGGCGGCGGTGTCGGGTCGGGGCCACGCTCCGGGGACGGCGACCTCGTGCACCGACCAGCCGGTGGCCGGCAGGCCGCGGCAGATGCGGCGGTCGTACGCGTTGCCGCCGCTCGGAACGGCAACGTCGTCGATGTCGTGCGGCACGACGACGTGCACGGAGCGCAGGTCTGCAGCGAGACCGCTCGCCCTCACAAGGAGCGCTCGTAGCTCGCCGAGGCGATGTGCGACTCGTGCAGCACGACCGTGATCCCGGCCAGGTCGCGGGCCCCGGCACCCAGCGCGCCTGCGTGCACCTTCTCGGCGAGCCGATCGGCGATGACCTTGGCGAGGAACTCGGTGGACGTGTTGACGCCGGCGAAGGCGGGCTCGTCATCGAGGTTGCGGTAGTTGAGGTCGGCCAGGACGGCACCGAGCTCCTGGGTCGCCAGCCCGATGTCGACGACGATGTTGTCGGCGTCGAGATCGGCACGGCGGAACGACGCGTCCACCACATAGGTCGCCCCGTGCAGCCGCTGCGCCGGGCCGAAGACCTCTCCCCGGAAACTGTGAGCGATCATGACGTGATCACGAACGGTGATGGTGAACAAGACCTGCCCTTCCAGCGATGCCTACTCCTGCTCATAGACGACACGGACGCACAGCCCGGGAAGTTCACCACCGGTGAGATCGGGCATCAGCCGAGGCAGGTCCTCGAAGCGTCTCTCGTCCGTGACCAGCGCGTCGAACACCGGATCGGCGAGCAGGCGCAGTGCCAGAGTCAGCCGTTCCCGGAAGCTGCGACGGGCACGCCGAGCCGGTGCAACGGCCCCCACCTGGCTGCTGCGCACCGTCAGGCGGCGCGAGTGGAACGACTCACCGAGCGGCACCCGCACCGGCCGGTCGCCGTACCAGCTCATCTCGATGACCTCGCCCTCGTAGGCGAGCAGCTCGAGGGATCGCGCGAGCCCCGCTTCCGTGGCGCTGGCGTGCACCACCAGATCGCACTCCCCCGCAGCATCCTCCGGCGAGGCGAACCCGACGCCGAGCGCCTCGGCAACGGCTGCACGCGCGGGGTCGATGTCCACCAGCTCGACGCTGACCCCGGGGAAGCGGGCCAGCAGTGCAGCGACGCTGCAGCCGACCATCCCGGCTCCGACGACGGCGATCCGGTCGCCGACCAGCGGGGCCGCATCCCACAGCACGTTCACCGCGGTCTCGACGGTTCCAGCGAGCACCGCGCGGGCAGCCGGCATACCGTCGGGGATCGGCGTCACCGCCGCCGCCGGCACCACGTAGCGGGTCTGATGGGGATAGAGGCAGAACACGGTACGACCGAGCAGCGCAGGGGGGCCATGCTCGACCACTCCCACGCTCAGATAGCCGTACTTGACCGGCGCGGGGAACTCGCCGTCCTGGAAGGGCGCCCGCATCGCCGAGAACTGGCTTTCCGGCACGCCCCCGCGGAAGACGAGCGTCTCCGTGCCGCGGCTGACCCCCGAGTACAGGGTGCGGACCTCCACGTCGTCGGGGCCGGGCCGGGGTATGGCGACCGACCGGATCTCACCCTCGCCCGGAGCGCGGAGCCAGAAGGCGCGCGCGATGCGATCCACTCATCCCTCCACATCGTGATGAACCCATGCCGCGTCGGATCCGTGCTGAGTATGTGCATAGAGGCTCGATGACGACCGTAGCCCGCCCACAGACCTCGCAGGAGCGGCCCCGAACCGCGCAGCAGCACGTCGCCGGGGCAGCTGGCCAGGTCGTCCTGCTCGCCGTGTTGTCGGCCGGTGCCGGCCTCGGCCCGGTGGGCTGGTTAGCCGGCATCGCGTACCTCCTGGGCCTCTGGGCCCTGCTGGCCACCGCCGTCCGCCGGGCGGCCGCCACCACACTCGGCCCGGCCGACCTCGTCACGCTGGCGAGGGCGGGACTCGTCGGGGGCGTCACCGCGCTCGTCGCGGAGGGGATCTGGAGCGGTCACACTGCGGTTGCACCCCTCGTCGTCATCGCCTCCACGGCGCTGCTTCTCGACGCGGTCGACGGCCAGGTCGCCCGGCGCAGCGGCACGGTGTCCGCGCTGGGCGCCCGCTTCGACATGGAGGTCGACGCGTTCCTCGTCCTCGTGCTGAGCGTCCACGTCGCACTGTTCGTGGGCCCGTGGGTGCTGGCCATCGGCGTCATGCGCTATGCGTTCGTCGCCGCGAGCTGGTCGGCGCCGTGGATGCGGTCGGTACTGCCGACCAGGTACTCCGCCAAGGCTGTCGCCGCGCTACAGGGGATCGTCCTCGTGGTGGCGACCAGCCAGTTCCTGCTGCTCCCGCTCGCGGTCGCGCTCGTGTCGGGCGCGCTTGCCCTGCTGGTCTGGTCCTTCGGCCGTGACGTGGCGTGGCTATGGCGCACAACTCACCTGCGGCGACCGGCCGCGACACCGCGGATCCCCGCACCAAGATCGTCGCGGTGAGCAGCGACGACCGGATCTCGAACGGAAGGATCGTCGGGTTGTCGACGACGGACGACCACCCGGAGCACGTGGCCGCCGACGAGGCATCAGCTGGCGAAAGCCGCCGAGGAAGGCGTCACCTCGTGGCGCAGGTGACGACCGTCCTGGCCGGACTGCTCGTGTTCCTCGCCCTCGTCGCCCCGCGGGAGGTCGGTCAGCTCACCCCTGCTGCGCTCGTGCGCATCCCGGTGGAAGGACTCGTCGGCGTCGTCCTCCTCCTCGTCCTGCCGGTGCGGGCGAGGACGGTGGTGGCGGTGCTCGGCGGGGTGGTCGTCGGCCTGCTGACCATCCTGAAGATCCTCGACATGGGCTTCCTCGCGTTCCTCGCCCGGCCGTTCGACCCGGTGCTCGACTGGGTTCTGGTCGACGACGCCCTGTCCTTCGTCCGGGGCTCGTTCGGCCAGGCAGGCGCGATCGGCTCCGTGGTCGCGGCCGTGGCGCTCGTCGCCGGCGTTCTCGTCCTCATGACGTTTTCGGTCCTGCGCCTGTCCCGCCTGGTGGTCCGGCACACAGCCACGGCGAGCCGGTCCGTCGCGGTGCTCTCAGTGGCTTGGCTCGCCTGCGCCGTGCTCGGCGCGCAGATCGTCCCGCCCGTGCCGATCGCCGCCAGGAGCGCGGCCTCACTCGCCTACCAGGAAGCGGTCCAGGTGCCCGCGAGCCTGCACGACCAGCAGGCGTTCGCCAGAGAGGCCGCGGTCGACGCGTTCCGCGGCACCCCGGGGAATCAGCTGCTGACCGCGTTGCGCGGCAAGGACGTCATCTTCTCCTTCGTCGAGAGCTACGGGCGCGACGCGGTCGAGGATCCGGAGTTCGCGTCGCAGGTCGGAGCGGTGCTGGACGACGGGAACCGCCGGCTCAGCGCAGCCGGGTTCGCGTCCAAGAGCGCATTCCTCACCTCACCGGTGGCGGGCGGCGGCAGCTGGCTCGCCCACGCCACCTTCTTCTCCGGCCTGTGGATCGACAACAATCAGCGCGACCGCAACCTCGTCTCGACCGACCGCATGACCCTCACCAGCGCCTTCCAGCGCGCGAACTGGCAGACGGTCGCCGTGATGCCGGGCACGAGCGAGCCCTGGCCGGAGCGAGCGTTCTACGGCTTGGACCGGCTCTACGACAGCCACACCATCGGCTACCACGGCCCGAGGTTCGGCTGGTCGCCCATGCCCGACCAGTTCGCGCTGTCGGCATTCGAGCGCTCCGAGTACGGGAAGCCGGACCGCCCCCCGATGATGGCGGAGGTCGTCCTCACCTCGAGCCACATGCCCTGGGCGCCCATTCCTCAGTTCATCGATTGGGGCGAGGTCGGTGACGGCTCGGTCTACGGCCCCATGGCGGCGGAGGGCAAATCGCCCGACGACGTGTGGAGCGACCCCGCACAGGTGCCCACCGAGTACCGGCGGTCCATCGAATACTCGCTGACCAGCCTCATCTCATGGGTGGAGAACAACGGAGACGACAACCTCGTGCTCATCTTCCTCGGCGACCACCAGCCACTGCCGATCGTCACGGGCGACGGCGCCAGCAAGGACGTACCGATCACCATCGTCGCCCGCGACAAGACCGTTCTGGACCGGATCTCCGGGTGGAACTGGCAGGATGGCCTCAAGCCCGGCCCGCAGGCACCGGTCTGGCCGATGAACGCCTTCCGCGACCGGTTCCTGACCGCCTTCGGACCGCAGCCCGAGCGCGCTCGATAGCACCCCGACGGCGGCCGGCTCCCCGAGTCACGCCGGCAGCAACCCGACCCCACCAGCCGGGGGATCCGGCTCGGGAGCGCTGTTGCTGGTCGGGGCACGGGGCGATGCGGACCGCTACCGTGTCCCGATGGGCAGCAGCTGCTCTCACCGGTGTCCTGTTTCGGACCCCGCCCGATGCCCGCGGTCGGGCAGCCGGGACTGGACGCGACATGGCTGACGCTTCCCGCCGGTTGGTGGTCGTCCGGCATGCGAAGTCGGCGTGGCCGAAGGGCGTGCCCGACGCGCAGCGGCCCCTGAATGAGCGCGGCCGACGCGATGCGCCCGCGGCAGGCCGCTGGCTGCGGCGCCACGTCGAGCACATCGACGCTGTGCGGTGCTCCCCGGCGGTGCGGACGCGCCAGACCTGGGAGCTGCTGTCCGCCATGCTCGACACTGCGCCCGACCCCGTCTGCGACGCCCGGCTTTACGGCGCAGCTGCCGACATGCTGCTCACCATCGTGCGAGAGCTCCCCGACGACGCAGGTTGCGCGATGCTGATCGGGCACAACCCCGGCATGGCCGACATCGTCACGTTGCTGACCGGCGAGTCGCCGAAGATGCGCACGTCGGCGATCGCAGTGCTGCGCCTCGCCATGGGCTGGAAGAAGGCGAGCCCGGGCGGGGCCGCGCTCGTCGCGCACGCCACGCCGCGCGGCTGACACGCTCGACCACGTCCCGAGCCGTAGTCAGACCTCCACCCAAGCCCGGAAGGGCATGCCGGTACGGCGCGACTCCTCGATCACCAGACGCACCAGCTCGACCATGCCCACGTAGTCCTCGAAATCGAGGAGGAATTCCAGGTCCTCGGGCGGTTCCGCGGTGAACGCACGGCGCTCGGCGAGGTGCGCGCCGAGGTCGGTGAGGAACCGGACGAGGGCGGCCAGCTCGTCGTCACGGAGCTGGAATTCGGGGTCGGAGTCGTAGGCGAAGTCCCCGGACACGCGCTCGAGCTCGGCTGCCGCCCGGGAGTCGAGCAGGGCAGCCTCCGTCACGACCAACTGCCACTGTGGCGCCGGCAGGACGACAGCCCGACCCGCAAGCCATGGCAGATCTGTGGCGGTCAGGAGCTCATCGTCCGGCCCGGGAGCCACGAACACCTGCGACGCGCCGACCATTGCGCACCTCCCCGTCGGATGAGCATCCTCCCGCTTGCCGCTGGTTCACCGGTCCTCCGCCTCGATGGCGGCGACGCGACGACGGATACCGGCGATGACCGCGTCGACCAGTTCGTCGCGCGTCAGGTCGATCTGGTGACCTCTGGCCCTCGGTCCCGCGGGCGTCATCATCTCGATCGCGATGTCGCCCGCGTCGGCGCCGCGCACCAGGAGACGGCGGAACTCGGCCAGCGGGATGGCGCCGTCGGAGCCGTCCCAGGAGACCCCGACGTCGACGATCTTCGCCAGCGTGGCCGGGTTCTGCCGCAGGTAGGCCAGGTACGCCCGCAGTGCCTCCGGGGACTCCGTGGGGATCTCGGAGAACAGCCGTGCGAGCTTGACCCGGTCCTCTGCCGGCGTGAACTTCTTCGGGTTGGCCTTCGCGCTCACGTACCGAACCGGTCCGGCGGCGTCGAAGAACAGGAAGTCGAACTCGACCAGGTCGCCCGCGCTGCCGCCGGACGCGGTCACCGGCCGCGCCACCACGTTCTTCAGCACCTGCTCGCCGCGCTCCGCGGCCAGCCGCTGCATGACCGGAGCGGCAAGGGCCTCCAGCACGTCGCCGACGACGGCTGCCACCCAGCTCACCTCACGCGCGTACTGCTGGGGGTCCCGCGTGAACTTGGCGCGGGTCTGCGGTGTCTTCACGAGCTGATGACCGTGCTTGCGTACCTCGCGGTCGATGATCTCCTGCTGCTGTGCGGTCAGGGGACGCGTCGCGTCGGCGTCGTCCGCGCCGACGCGCGCCGGACCGGCGCCTGGCGGGATCGACGCGGGCGTGCTCGGGTGGGTCGCGAGGAACTGACCGTCGATCGGGGGGAACACCGACGTCAGCAGGTCATCATCCGAACGAGCAGAGGACCTCGTGACCTTGAACCCTCGTGACGGGTTCCCCGGCACCAGATCAAGGAGATCACGCACGACGGCGTTGGGCGCGGGCCATGTGCCGGCGTTGCGGAGCGCCGTGGCGCGGTTGGCGACCCAGGACCGGGCGAGCGCGAGCAGCCGCTGGGCGGTCCGGGTGCCGGTCGGACCCGTAGCCGCCGCCGGGCCACCCTGCTCGGGACGCGAGTAGCGCTGTCCCGCGATCGGGTCGTCGGTCACGACGGCCGGGGGTCCACGCTGCGACCACGCGTGCGTCCAGGTCGTGACCCGACCGGCCGCCCTTCGGGCCGCTCCCTGCACCGACCCGATCCGGGCCGTCACGGCTGTCGCGACTCCGGCTCCGATCGCAACGACGACCGGGGCCGGTCCGGCGAGCACGTACAGAGCCGCAAGCGAGATGGCGACGGCGCCGAACGTGAACAGGGCGCCCACCGTGCTCCGGCCCGCATCCCCGCCCGGCTGCTCGCTGTCGTCCGTCGAGCCTCCGGACGGTCGGGCCGGGTCGGGGAACCGGATTCCGTGGTGGTGGAAGGCGGCAAGGGCGATGGTGTGCAGACCCTGGCCCGGGGTGGCGGTGCCGTGGCCGCGGTAGTGACGGGTCCGGACATCGATGCTACGGCCGACGAGGCGGGCGCCATCGATATCGAGCACCACCTGTCCTGCGGCGAGCACGTCGCGGCCCTCGGACAGCATCGGATGGCTGATCCGGGCCGGTCTGCGTCCCGGTCCGCGCACTCGCGCCGGGGCGACCCAGATGGAGCCGTCGGTACGGAGCACCCAGATGAGGAGCGGGTACTCGCGGATGGAGTGGCGTCCGGCCGTGGTCCCGAGCTGCGCAGGCGCCACCCCGGCGCGCAGGGCAGCCGCGAGGTGTCCGGCAAGCCTCCAGGGCCGCCGGAGCGGGTACTGCCGAGCACCGGAGACGAGTTCCGTGTAGGCGGAGCCGGTCAACATGGTGCGGGGTGGGCCCCGGGTCCGCAGTGCCGCGACGAGCCAGCGGATGACCTGTTCCCGGTCCACCCGCGCCAGGCGGGCACCCCAACGGACCGACCTGCCCGCCCGGATCCCGGCGATGGCCGCGTCACGGTCCCTGATGGGCCGCAGGTTCGCGTCGGTCGCGGCGACGCGGGCCTTCTCGACCAGCGTGACGGTCGCCGTCGTCGCCGCCCCGACCACAGCGACACCTGCCGCCACCGCAGCAACCAGCGCCGGCCCACCCAGTCCGGGCACGGCCTGGTGCACGCCGAGGCCCACCGCGGCGATGGTCGTCGACAACGACAGTGCACCCTGCCGGGTGAGCAGGGCCGCACGGACGCCCTGACCGGTCGTGACGTACCGGTATGCGGTGGTCACGGTGGTTCTGGCGACCGCAAGCGCGGCCACAGCCACCACCGGCACCAGCAGGGGGACGTCGGCGAGCAGGGGTCGTGGAGCGGTCATCAGGCCGAGCCCGATCAACGACAGCGCAAAGGTCGTGGTGGCGGTGGGCAGCCTGCGGGCGGCGCGCACCCCCAGCACGAGTTCGGTCTGCAGCCCGAGGGTGGTCAGATAGCCGGTGGAGCCGGTCAGGACCGCCGACGCAACGACCTTCACCGACAGGACGGCACCGGTTGCGGCCGCAGCACCGGACACGACCGCGGCCGCGGGCAGGTTCTGGGTCATGAACAGGGCGGTCAACCCGACGTTGGCGAGGGTGACCACGGGGAAGGCCAAGTAGTTGTTCAGCCTGCGCGCCCACGGCCAGGACGCGATGTTGAACCTGAACCAGCCACTGACCGCGGTGGGCAGCGCGATGGCCATGAACAGCAGGTCCGCACCGACGTAGAACCCGTTGGTCACGGTCTCGAGCCACTGATCGCCCACCTTGAGACCGACGTAGGTGGCGTGCATGTGGTGAGCCAGGTTCCCGACCCAGGTCACCGCGACGGCGGCACTGATCGCCCGGCCCCACCGGGCCTGCGCCCCGGTGGACTGCAGTGAGGTGATACTCGGGCCGATGGCCCGGGTGGACCCGTCGCTCCACCGCGAGTAGTCCGCGATGACGCGGCCGAGCCGGTCCCGCAGCGTCTCCCCGTCCTGCAACGGTTTGCGTAGCAGGCCCTTGTCCCGGTCGTACATGTTGGTCAGGAACTCGCGGGTGACCCTTGTGAACTCGGGCAGCCTCTGCTCGTCGACCCCGTAGGCCCGGGCGTTCTTGACCACCATTCGGTACAGCCAGGTGATCTTGGCACGGGTGATCCGACCGCGTTCCATCATGGAGTCGTGCACTTCCCGCACCGCGCTCTGCTCGGCGGTCTTGAGCAGGGTTGCGGCGCCGCGCACGACGAACGCGATCGAACTGATCCACGGGAGCGCGGCGGGGATCAGCCACAGCCCCGCGAGCACCGCGCCTGCGGCCACCGCGGTCACCCCGGCCGTCCAGGCCCGGAACGCTCGCCGGACCAGGCCGGCCTTCGCCGCGATCACCTCCCTGGCGTGGTTCACCTGTTCCTGGCGCTCCTGCACCAACTCCAACGCCACCCGCTGGTGCACGCCGGACGTGCCGACCCGCTGCGCCTGGTCGGCCACGATCAGGGCCTCCAGCGTGTACGACCCACCGGGGAGGTCCTGCGGCGCAACCGCCGCCTCGACCGCCGCCCGGGCGTCAGCCGGCTGCTGCAGGCCCGACCCGTGTCCGCGCCGCCACTCCCGCGCTGTCACCCGCACCCCGTGCCGCCACAGCCGCAGCGTCTGCCTGCCGCTGGCCGAACGTTCGTCGACCGCGCGGTACCAGCCCAGCATGTCCGCCAACTGCTGGTCGTCGAACGGTCGCGGACCCGGATCGTGCACCGGAGCAGGTCGGGGTGAGGAGCCCGGCGTCCGAGCCGTCTGGGTCGTGCCGACGCCGTACAACCTCTGCAGGGCCACCCAGTCACGCACGCGTTGCCGGACCATGCCCGGGAAGGCGCGCAACACCCCGTCCCACACGCCGGATCCGACATTGGCGAGCGTCCACGCCCGGACGTCCCGACGGGCCACCGTCAACAACGCGATGAGGTTGCGATAACCGATGCGCTCGTACGCGCCCGGGGCGAGCCGATCGACATCGGCCAGGATGTTCGCCATGTCCCGGTGGTGGCGCAGGTAGTGCAGAACGGTGGCGGGCTTCACGCCGTCGGTTCCAAGGATGAAGAACCGATGAAACCGGGAACCGAGCCGCACGAAATGCTGACGCAGCGCAGGAGTTTCCTCGATGTGCTGGGCCAGGTCACCCCAGGAAAGGTCGGCGTGGAGGTTCGGATACTTCTCGGTCCGCACCTCGAACACCTCTTTCTCGAGGAAGTCCAGGTACTCGCGCGAGAGCGTGGTGAACTTTCCGGTGCCGATGTGCGCCAGGATCACCCGCGCCTCCGGGAAGTCCCGCAGAGCGGCGAGAAAAGCGATCAGGTAACGCCAGTCGGGCTTTCCGGCGATCGGGAAGCCGTCCTCGCCCAGCAACGGCTCCCCGGCATCGTTGTGCACTACGCCAATCGCCCCGCTCGCGGTCAGGAACTCCAGGTAGTCGACCAGACCCTGCCCGTAGACCCGCCCGATCCGGTACCGGCCCAGCCCCTCGCCCTCCCTGAGCACTCCGAGCACCGTCAGCGCGTCGCGCAGTTCCCACAGCGCAGCTGGGTCGGCGACCGTCGGGTCGGCGAGTTCGTGCAGCTTCCTGACGATCCGCAACGCGACCTTCCCGGCGGCCGCGGAGTACAGGTCGTCGACGACAGCAGACAGGCGGGGGAAGTCCGCCCGGTCGAGGCGGCCGTCGGCGAACGCCGCCCGGAGCAGGGGCACCACTGCGCGCAGGCGTTCGAGCGTCCGGACATATCCCGCATCCAGCAGGTTCGCCGCCTGAGGCCCGAGCTGGATCTTGACGTTCTCCTTGTTGAACGTCTTCTCGCCCAGCAGGAAGGCCAGACCCGCATTCACGAGCGTCGTCACCATCAGATATATCTTCAGGCCCGGAATATCGAAGCGACCCCCCGTGATACCGGCGACCACCCGCCAGGCGAGGTGCGCGGGAAGCGCCCGGATCGCCGCGAGGACATGCGCATCGGTGAGCTTGCCGCGCATCGCCAGCATCCCGACGCCGAACCGGGTCGTGGCCACCTGCGCGTCCACGTCGCCGTAGTACGCCAAGCCCTTGATGCGCTGCGGGATCGGATGGAAGGTCAGCACCACGTCATAACCGGCGTCCAGCATCTTCGCGACCAGGCCGCCGAGCGACGTGGCCCGGTGATAGGGGTAACCGGAATGGTGTAGATGCCCGTCGGCGAACTTCCGCAACGCGACGACGGCCTCCGAGAGACGAGGATCCACCCCACCCTCCGGGAATGCCAGCCGCACCCGGTCACCGCGCCCGGTTACTTTCAGCCCCAAGGACCGCATCTGCGACAACGCCGGAAGGATCAACCAGTCGGTCACGATGGGCGGCCCGGCCGCCACGTCCCGGCCATCAGCCTCCGGCTCGATCCTCGCCACCAGCTCATTGGCCTTCTGCAGGCGGACCCGGCGCTGCTCCGTGAGCTCGACCAATTTCCCGATCAACGCGTCGGGGCTGAGCCGCCCGCCCACCACACCCGGCGGGGCACGCGGCGACGCGACGGAGCTCGCCACGATCGAACGGACCTCGACCTCATCGAGCCTCAACGCCGATGCCAGCTGCTCGTGGATCCAGTCGTCGTCGCGCCGTCCGTGGAGCTGATCGAACGCCCGCCCGACCCACGCTCGACGCTCCGAAAATCCCAGGGACGCCTGCATGTGTTCCAGTCGAGCCGCGCCAGGACCGTCCCCGGTACGACCGGATCCCACTGCCGCGCGCCGTACCCGACCGGGCCAGCGCGGCGCGCGACCCCACGATCCACGTGCGGCAGGAGGTCCGCGCGTGGCTCTCCCGGTGAGCACCCCGATCAGCGCAGGCGGCACCTCCAGAGCACGGGCGATCCGACGTTCCGGCGCTCCCCCGGCCACCGCCCGCGCGATCGCGGCACCGACCAGATCCCGCACCGCGTCGCGAGCCGCGGAGTGGAGCTCGTCCGCCTTCCGCAACCCCTCACGACGTGTCGCGGTCTCCGTGGCGATCGCGTCCAGGTACTTCCGACCGGTGAGGTTGAAGTACTCGATGTCCGGCGCCGCCTGCCACCGATCGGTCAGCACCCGCTCGTGAACCTCCTCGCGCGCGATCCCGAGCGCGTCGGCCGCCAGCTGGACGATGTCCCGCCCCGCGAAGCCGGGGTCCTTCGTCAGCTCCTCGACCAGGCGAGCCGGCCAACCGAACCGCTGCGCGTACATCCCCCGCGCCAACTCGGCCACCCGCCTGGTCTCGATCAGGTCGGTGACCGCACCCGAGAGCTGGTCGCCCATGCCCCGCACCGCGGCGCGCAGAGCACGAGTGGCCAGGTACGCCGCGGGCGTGGACGCGGCGCCGACCCGGGTCCGCGCCGACCGGACCCCACCCGCCACCGCGGCGACCTGGAGCCGCGCCACCGCACCCCACCACGCCCGACTCACCAGGAGTGGGCGGGCGGAGATCCGCACGCCCAGTCCGAACTCCAGTCCGGACACGACCCCCGACCACCACGCCCGGAGGCCGCGCCCCCATGCGGCGAGGACGGCACGCGGCGGCGCCCTGGCCTGCCGCGGCGTCCACCACCCCCGGACCCCAACCACGACCGCGCCGACCGCGACCGCCACCCCGGCCGCCGTGAGACCTGTCGCACCGCCCCACCAGCCGGCGGCCACCGAGCCACCGGTGTCCACAGTGCCGCCCCGGGTGCCGGCCTGGGCGACAGCGGCGCCGAACCAGTCCGAGACCACCGCACCCGTGGTGAGGAGACCCACGACCACCGGCGCACGCCCGAGCATCCGCAGTGCTGCCCGCAGACGCAGTGCTGCCCGCAGACGCTTCGCACGGAGGTCGGCCGCCCCCGTCAACCGCGAAGCCGCCTCCGGCCGGCTGTTCCGGGCACCCTGTGCCGGGACCGCCGTGCCGGAACCGCCGGGCTGCAGGGCGTTGCCGGAGCCCGATGCAGGCGATCGGGGACCACCCGACCGCGGCGGCCCGGATATGCCGGTACCTCCGCCGGCGCTCGGCCCGCCCGATGGGCCGGAGCTGCCGGATGTCGGGTTCTCGGGAGCACCAGAGGCTGGGGGTCCCCTGGTGCGCCGGCTACGCCAGGTGTCGAGCTTCGACAGCGCCCAGGTTCCGGCGAGCAGGGCCACGGCGCCGACGCTGAACCCGACCCACTGGACAGGCAGCAGGCTCATCGCGCCGAACGCCAGCAGGCTGCCGGAGAGAATGGCGTTCGCGCCGGCACCCCTGCGGGGCGCGGGACGCCCGTGGCCCAGCTCGATGGTGATGCCAAGGGCGGACAGGTAACCGCCCGCTGCGGTCAGCCCGAGCGCCGGCACCACCATGATGCTGTTGTCGATCACGCCGGTCTGGATCACCAGCAGCAGGCTGCCCAACGTCACCGCGGGGACGGCCCCCAGGTGCACGACCTTGCGGAGCACCGGGTGGCTACTGAAGTCGATGCCTGCCCACCCCATGACCGTCACGGACAGCGCCTGCACCAGGAACAGCGCCGACGAGAGCGCGAACGCACCGTTGACCCAGGCGTCGAGGCCGGTCCCGTTCACCATCGCCGGCGCCTGCACGACCAGGTTGACCAGGTACGTGCCGGCCAGCACGGTGTTGACCACCCGGCCCAGCAGCCCGGCGTTCGGGGCGAAGCCCTGGAAGGACTGCGCCTGAGCGCCCAGCTCGACAGCCGCCTTGTCGAGGAAGAGCGAGAACTCCTTGAGTGCCGCGTGACTGCGGCCCTGCGCAGTCTGGCCCGGCCGGAGCGGGGAGAAGACCAGAGCGTGCGCGATCACCAGGAAGTCATTGGCGACCTTGTCGAAACCCGCCAGCTGCGTCGGAGTCGACCCGTCGAGTGCCGCGTACTTGCGCATCACGCTGATCAGCACGCGGATCGTGTCGATGTCGAACTGGCCGCGTTCCATGATCGACTCGACCAGCACACGCAGCTCCTGGCTGTACGCGGTGCGGTGCAGACCCAGCGCGCCACGGACGGCGAACGCGGCGTAGTGCGCCGACGCCGACATGGGCAGCAACGCCCACGGAGCGACCGTCACCGCGGCCGCGCCGAGCCCGACCATCACGCCGGCAGCGACGATCGCCTTGACCGTGTAGGTCCCGCGCAACTCCTTCCGCCCGCCGGCGTCCCGGGTCTGTGCGAGCTGGGTGCGCTGCACCTCGCCCAACACCCACGCGGCCCTGGCCTGGTCACGCATCGCGCCGCTGGTCTGGTGAGCGGCGACCAGCGCCTCCAACGTGTAGGCGTTGCCGTCGGCGTCGCGGAGATCCAGGGCGGCTGTGTCCGTGGCGCCACCCAGACCACCTTCGGCGCGGGCCGCCTGCTTCGCCGCGCGCCGATCGGCCCGGTCGCCGCGGCGGTCCGCCCAGATCGCACGCAGCGACGCCATGACCATGCGGGGGGTCAGCCTGCGCCCGTCCACCACTCCGGGGGTCACCGCGTTGTGCCAGCGGATCAGGCTGAGCATCTGCCGGGCGGCGGGACCGGTCTCCTCCCACCACCGGCCCGGGTCGGGCTTTCCGAGCTCGGCCAGGGTGCGCCGCAGCCCGTCGCCCTGTTCCAGCTCGTAGCGCTCACGCCAGTCGTCCACGATCCGGTTGCGCTCAGCGGAGAACGCAGCCCTGCGCCAC
>DASRSC010000137.1:0-4490 GCA_035695525.1 Pseudonocardia sp.
GTGCTCGGCGAGGGCGGGTACGTGCCCACGCCGCCCGCGTTCCTCGTCGGGCTGCGCGAGCGGGCCGACGCGCACGGCATCCTCCTTGTGGCCGACGAGGTGCAGACCGGCTTCGGGCGCACCGGCCGGTTCTGGGGCCACGAGCACACCGAGGGCGTCACGCCGGACATCCTGATCACGGCGAAGGGCCTGGCCAGTGGCTTCCCCCTGTCGGGCATCGCGGCCCCTACCGAGCTCATGGCGAAGGCCTGGCCGGGGTCGCAGGGCGGCACGTATGGCGGCAACGCGGTGGCCTGCGCCGCGGCGCTCGCCACACTCGACGTGATCAAGGACGAGGGCCTCGTCGCGAACGCCGCCGAGCAGGGCGTGCGGCTGCTCGAGGGACTGCGGAAGGTGGCGGCCGACCACCCGGGCATCGCCGACGTCCGCGGGCTCGGACTCATGGTGGGCAACGAGTTCTGCACCCCGGACGGCGCGCCGGACACCGCCGCGGCCACCCGCGCGCACGCCGCGGCTGCCGAGCACGGGCTGCTGCTGCTGACCTGCGGCCCGTACGCGAACGTGGTGCGGATGATCCCGCCGTTGATCGTCACCGCAGAGCAGGTGGACGAGGCCGTCAGGCTCTGGGCGGAGGCAGTGCGCACCGCTGTGCGGTAGGGCGAGCGGATCTCGCAACTTCCGAGCGCCCAGCACGCGATGACCGCTGCCCTGCCCGACGCCTGGCTCCCGCCTGGCGGGGATTCTCGGCGGTGCGGTACCGCTGATCGTGGTGAGTGCTCCGCACTCGTACCCGTGCGCGAGGGCTACCTGCTGACGGGGGAGATGTTCAGGCTCATCCCGGCGAGCCCGCGGGCCCGAGTGGTGAGCTTGTTGGCCACGGCGCGCAGCGCAACGGCCGCGGGTGCCTCCGGCTCGGCCAGCACGATCGGGGTGCCCGAGTCGCCGCACTCGCGCACGCGGGTCTCGAGCGGCACCTGCCCCAGCAGCGGCACCGGAGCACCGAGGATGCGCGTGAGCGAGTCGGCGACGGTCTGCCCGCCGCCGGAACCGAAGACCTCCATGCGGCTGCCGTCGGGCAGCTCCATCCACGACATGTTCTCGACGACGCCGGCGAGCCGCTGGCGGGTCTGCAGCGCGATCGAGCCGGCCCGCTCAGCCACCTCGGCCGCGGCCGTCTGCGGTGTGGTGACCACCAGCAGCTCCGCGTTCGGCACGAGCTGGGCGGTGGAGATCGCGATGTCGCCGGTGCCGGGCGGCAGGTCGAGCAGCAGGACGTCGAGGTCGCCCCAGTACACGTCGGCCAGGAACTGCTGCAGCGCGCGGTGCAGCATCGGGCCGCGCCAGACGACCGCGTCGTTGCCGGGGGTGAACATCCCGATCGAGATCACCTTCACCCCGTGCGCCTGGGGCGGCATGATCATGTCCTCGACCTTGGTGGGCCGCGCGGTGGTGCCCAGCATCCGCGGCACCGAGTGGCCGTAGATATCGGCGTCGACCACGCCCACCGACAGCCCGCGGGCGGCCATCGCCGCGGCGAGGTTGACCGTGATCGACGACTTGCCGACGCCGCCCTTGCCCGAAGCCACGCAGTAGACACGGGTGAGCGAGCCGGGCTGGGCGAACGGGATCACCGGCTCGGCGGCGTCGCCGCGCAGGCCACGACGCAGCTCCGTGCGCTGCTCGTCGCTCATCACGTCGAGCTCGACGTCGACCCCGGTGATGCCGGCGACGGCGGAGACCGCCTCCGTGACGCGTTTGGTGATCGTGTCGCGCATCGGGCAGCCGGCGACGGTGAGGTACACCCCGACCTGCGCACGACCCTCGGGCGACACCACGACGCTCTTCACCATGCCGAGGTCGGTGATCGGCTTGTGGATCTCCGGGTCGTCGACGGTGGCGAGCGCTGCCCGGACGGCCTGCTCCGTGGTGGTGGTGTTGCCGGTGGTGGACATCAGAGTCTCCGCTGCACCTTCCTGCGACTTTACTAGGACGCGACCGCGCCACGACCTTTTCCATGCTACGTCTGTGCCCTCGCGGGCTTACGTCCGTAGCATCGTCCGCCGTGACGGACACCGCCGCCCACGCACCACCGGCCGACTCCCCAGCTCCGGCGACCCGGAGCGTACCCACGCGCGAGCAGCTCGTCTCGTGGCGAGCGTTCCTCCGGGCGCACGCCACGATCATCCGCGCTCTGGAGACCGAGCTGGTGGCTGAGCAGAACATCTCGCTCGCCGCGTACGACGTGCTTCTCCAGCTCGCTGAGGCGCCGGGAAGGCGGCTGCGGATGACCGAGCTGGCCGACGCGGTGCTCCTCTCGCGGTCCGGCGTCACGCGGCTCGTCGACCGGCTGGAGAAGTCGGGCCTGGTGGCGCGCTGCCCGGTGGAGAACGATGGGCGCGGTGTCGCCGCCGAGCTCACGGAGGCGGGGCTGAACCGGCTCCGGATCGCCTCGCGCACCCACCTCAACGGCATCGTGCGGTACTTCGTCGCGAAGCTGGACGCCGAGCAGCTCGGTGAACTGGAGCAGATCAGCCGTCGGCTGGCCGAATGACTCTGGTCCTGGCCCGGTCGGTGTCCGGCCCGGTTCCCGGCCGTTCTGCGCAGATCTTCTCGGCGAGCTTGTCGAGCTCGCCGCGCAGATAGTCACGCGTCGCCAACTCGCCCACCGCGATCCGCAGGGCCGCGAGCTCCCTTGCGAGAAACTCCGTGTCGGCCTTGGTCCGCGCGGCACGAGCGCGGTCCTCTTCGAGCGACACCCGGTCGCGGTCGTCCTGGCGGTTCTGAGCCAGCAGGATCAGCGGCGCGGCATAGGCGGCCTGCGTGGAGAAGGCCAGGTTGAGCAGGATGAACGGGTAAGGATCCCACCGCCCGATCACCGCCGTCAGGTTCAGCGCGATCCACACGATGACTATCACGGTCTGGATCGCGAGGAAGCGGCCGGTGCCGAGGTACCGGGCGATTCGTTCCGACAGCCGGGGGAACCAGTCCGGGTCCATCTCGAGCCGGGCGCGGCCGAGGCGCGGCTGGTCGAGCCTGCGGTGGGTGGTGTTCTCAGGCATCCGCCACCTCGGGGTTCGCATCGGGGTTCGCGTCGTGGTCGGGTTCCCGGTCCGGCACACCTTCGGGCTCCGTCAGCCGGTCGCGCCAGTCCGGCGGGAGCAGGTGGTCGAGCACGTCGTCCACGCTGACGGCGCCGAGCAGATGGTCCTCGCTGTCGACGACGGGCCCCGCCACCAGGTTGTACGCCGCGAAGTACCGGGTGATCTCGCCGAGCGTCGCGTCCGGGGTCAGCCGCGCGAGCTCGGTATCGACCACGCCCGCCACCAGGTCGAACGGCGCCTCCCGCAGCAGCCGCTGGGTGTGCACACACCCGAGGTAGCGCCCCGTCGGGGTCTCCGAGGGCGGCCGGCAGACGAACACCATGCTGGCCAGCGCGGGCGGGTAGTCGGGGTTGCGGATCCGGGCCAGCGCCTCGGCGACCGTCGCGTCCGGGCGCAGAATGATCGGCTCCGGCGTCATGAGCCCGCCCGCGGTATCGGAGGAGTAGCTCATGAGCCTGCGCACCGGGCCCGACTCGCCGGGCTCCATCAGCGCGAGCAGCGCGTCGGCGTCGGCGTCGGGCAGCTCGTGCAGCAGGTCGGCCGCGTCGTCGGGGGACATCGCTTCGAGGACGTCAGCAGCCCGCTCGGCGTTGAGGTGCTCGAGTAGTTTGCGCTGGTCTGACTCCGACATCTCCTCGAACACGTCGGCGAGCCGTTCGTCGTCGAGGGAGTCGACCACCTCGTGCTGGCGCTTCTCGGGCAGCTCGGAGAGCGCGGCGGCGACGTCGGCGGGGCGCATCGTCTCGAACACCGCCAGCAGGCCCGCGGTGCCCTGCCGATCCGAAAGCGACAGCCCGGTGACCGCGTTCCACGGCACCACCTGGACCGGTCCGCGGCGGGACAGCCCGTGCCTCCTCGCGCGTAGCGCGAGCCGGCCGACGACCCAGTCGCGCGAGCGGGTCGGCTCGATCGCCGCATCGACGACGACGACCTCCTCGCCGCTCTCCACCAGCCGGACCCTGGCGTCGATCAGCTGGCCGACGAGCAGCGTCTCGTTCGGGCGCTGGGCGAAACCACGCAGGCTGACCGAACCCGTCGCGAGGGTCACGGCCCCCGGGTCGATGCTGGTCACCCGCAGCATCGGGACGAAGATCCGGCGCCGGGTGGCCAGCTCGACCACCAGGCCGAGCACACGCGGTGGGCTGGCGTCGACGCGCAGCGACGCCACGAGGTCGCGAACCTTGCCGATGCGTTCGCCGTCGGGCCCGAACACGGCCATGCCCGCCAGCCGCGCGACGAAGACCCGGTCGGTGCTCACGCAGAAAGCCTAGGCTGCAGCCGTCAATTCGCCCCGATACCACGTGGTGGCGGCACACGGGACGTGTCGCCGCCCGCCTCAGGAGCGAGCTGAACAACTCGGCCCTGCTGCGCGGTGATCCAGGCGGCGTT
>DASRSC010000138.1:0-6533 GCA_035695525.1 Pseudonocardia sp.
GGGGCGATGATCGGCAGGCTCGCGGGGCTCGGGGTGGGTGCCGGGTTCACTGCCGCCGCTGTCCTCGGATCCGACCCGGCAGTGCCTCCCGCCGAGCGGTGGCTCGCCGGCGTGTGGTGGACGGGGTACCTGGTCGCCGCCGCGGTGCTGGTGGGTGTGCTGCTGCGCATGCTGGAGCGTCAGCTCGACGCGGCAGCGGTGTCCCGCGCCAGGGCGCTCGCCGAGCACGAGGCGTTCCTGGAGGAGCGCGACCTGCGGGCCCGCCTGCTCGCCGCCCAGCAGGCGCGGATGGACGGCGTGCGCGTCGTCCTGCACGAGTTCCGTACGCCCGTCGCGTCCCTCACCGCGCTCACGGCCGACCTTGCCTCCGACCGTCTCTCCGGGGATGCCCGGAGCACGGCCACCCGGCTGCTGGCCGAGCACGCCGTCCACCTGCGCGACATGCTCGACGGGCTCGCCGATGTCGCGGTGCAAGAGGGCAGCCCACTCGGACGGGTGCGGGAGCGGCCGGTGCGGCTGGGGGAGCTCGCCGAGGCGGTGCTGGACGCGGCGGGCGTCGAACCAGCACGGCGGGCACACCGCGTGACACCGCCGGACGCCGTGGTCCGGTGCGACCCGCAGCGGCTGCGTCGGGTGCTCACCAACCTCGTGGAGAACGCCGCCCGGCACAGCGGCGACGAGGTCGTCGAGCTCGAGCTGCGGCACGCCGACGGGCGGCTCGTGGCCGAGGTGCGCGACCGCGGGCCGGGCCTGCCGCCCGGGCAGGCGGGCGTGGTGACGGCCAAGGGGGTAGCTCTCGGGGACCGGCGGGGCACGGCAGGCCTCGGACTGTGGATCGTCGAGGCGCTGGTGGCGGCGATGGACGGGGAGCTCCGCCTGCTGCCCCGTGACGGCGGTGGCCTGGTGGCACACCTGGAGCTCCCCGTCCCGGCGACCTGACGGCGGCCGGGCCCGCGGCTGCTGGACTGGCACCGGCGGGCCACGGATGGAACCCGCGGCCGGTATGGGAGTCGGGAGATCCACGCGATGCTGATCACATGAAGACCACAGCAGCGGTGCTTCGGGGCGTGGGCGGCAAATGGGAGGTCGAGGAGGTCGAGCTCGACCCACCGGGCCCCGGCGAGGTGCTGATCGAGCTGGTCGCGAGCGGCCTGTGCCACTCCGACGAGCACATGGTCACCGGGGACCTGCCCGTGGCGTTCCCGGTGATCGGGGGGCACGAGGGGGCCGGTCGCGTTCTCCAGATCGGACCGGGGGTCACCGACGTGGTCACCGGCGACCCGGTCGTCCTGACGTTCCTGCCCTCCTGCGGGAGGTGCAGCTACTGCGTGCGCGGCCACACCGCCCTGTGCGACGACGGCGCAGGCGCGATGCTCGGCCCCCAGCTCGACGGCACCTACCGATTCCATGCCCGCGGCGAGGACCTCGGCCAGATGTGCCTGCTGGGTACGTTCGCGCGGCACACCGTCGTGCCGGTCAAGTCCGTGGTGAAGATCGACGAGGGCATCCCGCTGGAGCTGGCCGCGCTCGTCGGCTGTGGTGTCACCACGGGTGTCGGCTCGGCCATCCGCGCCGCGGAGCTCCACCCGGGCGACACCGCGGTCGTCATTGGTGTCGGCGGGATCGGCGCCAACGCGGTGCAGGGCGCGAAGCTGGCCGGTTGCCGGTACGTGATGGCCGTCGACCCTGTGGAGTTCAAGCGCGAGAAGGCACTGGAGCTGGGCGCGACCCACGTGGCCGCCAATATGGACGACGCGTGGCAGACGGTCTCAGAGCTCACCCGTGGCCGGCTCGCCGATGCCGCGATCCTGACCACCGGGGTGGCCGAGGGCAGCTACCTGCAGCCCGCGCTGCAGCTCGTCGGCAAGAGGGGCCGCGTCGTCGTCACGGCGCTCGGTCACCCCTCCGAGGACACGGCGTCGCTGTCGCTCTTGGAGCTCACGCTCTACGAGAAGCAGATCCGGGGCTCGCTCTTCGGCAGCTCGAACGCACAGCACGACGTGCCGCGCCTGCTCGAGCTGTACCAGCTCGGCCAGCTGAAGCTGGCAGAACTCGTCACCAGGACCTACGCGCTCGAAGAGATCAACACGGGCTACCAGGACATGCGCGAGGGCCGCAACATCCGCGGCGTCATCCATTACTGATCCCGGCAGTACTGATACTCGTAGCGACCACACCGCAAAGGAGCTGAGGGTGACCGACGAGCGATCCATCGAGCACGGCAGGCGGGCCGGATTCGCGACGCTGCAACGCGGCGGGCTGAACTTCGACTCGTTCCCGATGCGGCTGTTCGCGAAGGGGAACCGGCGGCACTGGAACCCGGCCGACATCGACTTCACCCAGGACGCGCGGGACGTCGCCGAGATGACCGAGCTGGAGCGCTGGTGGACCTGCTCGCTCGCCGCGCAGTTCATGGCGGGCGAGGAGTCGGTCACCCAGGACCTGCAGCCCTTCGTGGCGGCGATGGCGGCGGAGGGACGCCTCGCCGACGAGATGTACCTCACGCAGTTCGTCTTCGAGGAGGCCAGGCACACCGAGGCGTTCCGCCGGTGGTTCGACGCCGTGGGGCTCACCGACGACCTGCACTCCTACGTCGAGTCCAACCACCACTACATGGAGATCTTCACAGAACAGCTGCCGAACAGCCTGCACGCGCTCGCGGCCGACCCGTCGCCGCTCACGCAGATCCGTGCCTCGGTCACGTACAACCACATCGTCGAGGGCACGCTGGCGCTCACGGGCTACTTCGCCTGGGCGAAGGTGTGCTCCAGCCGAGGGATCCTGCCCGGCATGCAACAGGTGATCAAGCTCATCGGCGACGACGAGCGCCGGCACATGGCATGGGGCACGTTCACCTGCCGCCGCCACGTCGCCGCCGACGACCGCCTGTGGGACGCCGTGGACCAGCGGATGCAGGAGCTGCTGGTGCCGGCGATGGGTGTGGTCACCCACCTCTACGAGCAGTTCGAGGGGGAGGACCCGCCGTTCGGGATGGACGTGAACGAGCTGGCGGAGTACGCGATGGACAAGGTGGGCCGCAGGCTCGGCGCCATCGAGTCGGCGCGGGGCGCCGACCTGCGTGTGATCGACGTGGACACCGCTCCGGAGCAGCTCGAGGAGCGGTTCCACGCTGAGGACCAGGCGGAGCTCCCCGTCGTACTGGCCTGATCAACTGCTGCCGTACGGACCACCCGGTCGGGACATCCCGGCCGGGTGGTTTCGCGTCCGCAGGCAGACGTAGAGCGACCGCCGTACTCCGACCGGTCCCCAAATTTCCGCCGGATGGAGCAACTTTTCGCCGGAACATGACCGGTGAGTAACCGACGTCATCAGGTCTCGTTGAGCCACCGTGGGCAGCCGGCCGCTCCCCGCTCCCCGCTCCCCTGGCCGGCTCGCTCCCGACGAGAAGGCTCAGGAGGCGCCGGTGACTGGCGTAGAGGTCAAGGTGGAAGGGCTGACGAAGTCCTTCGGCCGCGCCAACATCTGGTCCGACGTGACCCTGACGCTGCCGCCCGGCGAGGTGTCGGTGCTGCTCGGCCCGTCCGGCACGGGCAAGTCGGTGTTCCTCAAGACCCTCATCGGGCTCCTGAAGCCGGAGCGGGGCTCGATCGTCATCCACGAGACCGACCTCGTGCGCTGCTCGGAGTCGCGGCTCTACGAGCTGCGGAAGCTGTTCGGGGTGCTGTTCCAGGACGGCGCGCTGTTCGGGTCGATGAACCTCTACGACAACATCGCGTTCCCGCTGCGGGAGCACACGAAGAAGTCGGAGTCGGAGATCCGGGACATCGTCGCGGAGAAGATGGCGATGGTCGGGCTCACCGGCGACGAGCGCAAGCTGCCCGGTGAGATCTCCGGCGGGATGCGCAAGCGTGCGGGCCTGGCGCGGGCGCTGGTGCTCGACCCGGAGATCATCCTGTTCGACGAGCCGGACTCCGGGCTGGACCCCGTGCGCACCGCCTACCTGAACCAGCTGATCATCGACCTGAATGCGCAGACCGACTCCACGTTCCTGATCGTCACCCACGACATCAACACGGCGCAGACCGTGCCGGACAACATCGGGATGCTGTACCGCAAGCACCTGGCGATGTTCGGGCCGCGCGAGGTGCTGCTCACGTCCGAGGAGCCGGTGGTCGCGCAGTTCCTGAACGGGCGCAGGCAGGGCCCGATCGGCATGTCGGAGGAGAAGGACACCGCCCAGGCGGCCAGGGAGATGGAGGAGGCCGGGGAGCTGGCCGGGCTGCCGCCGATGAAGCCGCAGCTGCAGCCGAGCCCGGGCGTGGGGGAGCGCAAGGCCGTCGGCCGTCGCCGCGAGCGGGTGCAGCAGATGCTCCACACGCTGCCCGCCGCCGCTCAGCAGGCGATCCGGGCGAGCTACGCCGACGATCCGCTGCCCGCCCCGCGGCCTGTCGGCCCACCGGCCCGACCGGCGTCCTCGTGGAGGATGGGCAGGCGGTCGCCTGCGCGAACGGACGACTCGGTGCCCGGCTACCCGCCGCGGGCGCCGGGGTACGGCCCCGAGGCCGACAGCTTCGATACGTTCGACCAGGGCTACGGCGGGGGTGACCCCGCGGGTGGCCCGGGATCGGGACCGGGCTCTCCGCCCCCGCCATCCGGTCCCGGCCGGCATCACATCTGAGGCGGCGACGATGACCTCACCTGCCCCGCTCACGCGTGCGCTCACACCGGTCGGACGGCTCTTCGGACTCGGCGTCGCCGTCGTCCGCAACACCTTCCGGCTGCCGTTCCAGCTCAGCGAGTACATCGAGCAGACCTGGTTCGTCACCAAGGTCTCCGCGCTTCCGACCGCCCTGTTCACCATCCCCTTCGGCGCCACGATCGCGCTGCTCCTGGCCGACCTCACCCAGCAGTTCGGCGCGCAGAGTCAGACCGGCGCCGGCAGCGTGCTCGCGATCGTCCAGCAGGCCGCGCCGATCGTCACGGCGCTGCTGATCTCCGGTGCCGGTGGCAGCGCTGTGTGTGCCGACCTCGGTGCGCGCACGATCCGCGAGGAGATCGCGGCCATGGAGGTGCTGGGCATCTCGCCGATCCAGCGGCTCGTCGTCCCGCGGGTGCTCGCGATGGCGACGACGGCGGTGGTGCTCAACGGGCTGGCCACGGTGGTGGGCGTCGCCGGTGGCTACTTCTTCAACGTCGTGGTGCAGGGCGGCACGCCGGGCGCGTACATCGCGAGCTTCTCCGCGATCGCGCAGGTCTCCGACATCCTCGTGAGCGAGATCAAGGCCGCCTTGTTCGGCTTCACCGCCGGTGTCGTGGCCGCCTACCGCGGGCTCAACCCACCGCCAGGGCCCAAGGGCGTGGGCGACGCGGTGAACCAGGCCGTCGTCATCTCGTTCGTGCTGGTGTTCCTGATCAACCTGGTGCTGACGTCGCTGTACCTCGAGTTCGTGCCGGCGAAGGGGTCGTGACGTGGCGCTGCTGAACGGCAGGGCGCGCCAGGTGGTGAACGCGCCGCTGCAGGTGCTGGAGGAGCTGGGCGAGCAGCTCTCGCTCTACGCCCGCGCGATCGTGTGGATCCCGCGCACGCTGCGCCGCTACCGCTCGGAGATCGCCCGGCTGCTGGCCGAGGTGAGCTTCGGCTCGGGCGCGCTGATCGTCATCCTCGGGACGGCGGGCGTGATGCTGTCGCTGTCGCTGTTCGTCGGCAGCCTCGTGGGCCTGCAGGGCTTCCGGGCGCTGGACTCGCTCGGGGTGGATGCGCTCACCGGTTTCATCACCGCGTACTTCAACACCCGTGACATCGCGCCGCTCGTGGCGTCGGCGGCGCTCACCGCAACCCTCGGCGCCGGGTTCACCGCCCAGCTCGGCGCGATGCGGATCTCGGAGGAGATTGACGCGCTGGAGGTGATGGCGGTGCCCAGCGTGCCGTTCCTGATCACCACCCGCGTGATCGCCGGGGTGATCGCGATCATCCCGATGTACACGATCGGGCTCCTGGCGAGCTTCGCCGCTTCGCGGCTCAACGTCACGCTGATCAACAACCTCCCCGGTGGCACGTACGACCACTACTTCAACTTGTTCCTCCCGGTCAGCGACGTGCTGTACTCGTATCTCAAGGTGATCATCTTCGCGATGGTGATCATCCTGATCCACTGCCATTACGGCTACAACGCCAAGGGCGGGCCCGCTGGGGTCGGCGTGGCGGTGGGCCGGTCGGTGCGGCTGTCGATCGTCGCCGCCGCGGTGCTGGACTTCTTCCTCACGCTCGTGATCTACGGGACGGACACGTCCGTGCGGGTGGCGGGATGAAGGCCGTCCGTGGGCTCGCGTTCCTCGGCGTGCTCGTGCTCCTGGCCGGGCTCGCCGTCGCGCAGTACGCGGGCGCGTTCCGCTCAGGCGTGCCCGTCACGCTCAAGGTCGCCCGGGTCGGCACCCAGCTCGACCCGAAGGCCGACGTCAAGGTGCGCGGGCTGATCGTGGGCAGCGTGACGTCGATCAGTACCGACGGCGCGGGCGCCACCGTCGCGCTGTCGCTCGACCCGCGCATGGTGAACGAGATCCCGGCCGACGTC
>DASRSC010000139.1:0-23268 GCA_035695525.1 Pseudonocardia sp.
GCGCGTTCGCTCATGCTTCCCTCCCGACGCCGGCATTACCCGGCTGGTTCGACGGTCGGCGGCGCCCAGCCGCCCTCTCAGCCCGCTGGCGCGAGCTCCCGTGTGCTCATGACCGTAACCCGAGCTGCGGCTGATGCGCCAGAACACCGGCCCTCCGGGAGCAAACGACGGCATGGAGGTGTTATCTAGCGACATGCCACTTGACGGTGAGTACGAGCTGAGTCCAGAAGGCTGGGTCCGGGACCAGACCGAGAAGATCCTCGAAACCGGGACGACAACAGCTGTCCAGATCATGGACCGGCCCGTGATCCTGCTGACGACCCGCGGCGCGAAGAGCGGAAAGCTGCGCAAGGTTCCGCTCATGCGCGTGGAGCACGACGGCACCTACGCCATCGTCGCGTCCCTCGGCGGCGCCCCGAAGCACCCGGTGTGGTACCACAACGTGAAGTCCAACCCGCAGGTCGAACTGCAGGACGACACGGTGACCAAGGACTACACCGCTCGTGAGGTCACCGGCGACGAGAAGGCCCAGTGGTGGGAGCGGGCCGTTGCCGCCTACCCGGAGTACGAGAACTACCAGAAGAAGACCGACCGGCAGATTCCCGTCTTCGTGCTGGAGCCGGTCGAGGCCTGAGCCGCGGTACACGGCGGCGGCAGCGGCTCGGCGGGGGCGGCCGGTTCCGAGGGTGCCGCGCTGCTCGGGAGACCGGTACCAGCGGCGCGGTCATCGCCGAGTGGGGCGCGGTACGGCGAGGTGCTCCAGCAGCGGCAGGGCGGCCATCACGACGAGGAGCAGGACCCCTGCCATCCAGGCCGCCGTGCCCAACACCGCATCGATCATGTCCGTCATGGCTGTCACGATCTCCCGCAGCTGCGGTGCGTCGCCTCGTCCGGACGACCGAAATCGCCCGGCCGAGCTCGTACTTCCGGCCGAGGGAGCGGGAGCGCGGGCGCAATAGGCTCGGTGCATGATCCGCCTGCTCCGCTGGGTCCGGCGGAACGCCGACCTCGTGGTCGAGCTGGCCGCCTACGGCGTGTGGTTCGTGCCCGACATGGTCGTCGCGGCCAACTCGGGCACGTACGTACCCGTCCTCGCCGGCATCGTGGTTCCCGGGATCGTGCTGCTGCGCAGGCGGCCGGGCACGGACCTGGTCACCGTCTCGGCGTTCGCCGTGGGCACCTCGCTGGCGATCTCGGTTCTCACCGCGACCCCCGTGGTGGCGCTTCTGGGCGCCAATCCCCGGCCCCCGTTCTTCCTCTCCTTCACGGAGCTGCTCGCGCTCGCCGTCATCGTCGTGGCCGTGCTGCGCCGGTGCGAGCTGCGCCCGGCGCTCGTGCTCACCGTGGCCGCCGCGGTGGCGATCGTCGGGTCCCCCGTCATCCGCCACGTCACCGGCGACGCCCTGGGACTCGCCCTGCCCTGCGCGCTCGGCTGGGGCGCTGCCGTCGCCGTCGGGCTGGTCCTGCGTGAGGTCGAGACGCGCCGGCGCGCCGCACTCGCGGACGTCCGGTCGGCGGAGCGGATGGAGCTCGCCCGCGAGCTGCACGACGTCGTCGCCCACCACGTCACCGGCATCGTCGTGGCCGCTCAGGCCGCAGCGGTGGTGGCCCGCCGGTCCCCCGACGACGTCGACCGGGCCCTCGCCGCCATCGAGACAGCCGGTTCGGACGCGCTGGCGGCGATGCGCCGGATGGTTGGGGTGCTACGCGGTCAGGACGCCGAGGCCACGCGCACCCCGGGTGCGGAGCTGCGCGAGGTCCGGACGCTCGTCGACCGGTTCGACCCCGAGTCCCGGCTCGTCCGGCTCGCGACCGCACCCGGGCTGGAGCACGCCGTGCTGCCGGCTGGGATCGCCGCCACCGGGTACCGGGTCGTGCAGGAAGCTCTGACCAACGTCCGCAGGCACGCTCCGGACGCCACGTCCGTCGAGGTGGACGTCCGGATGCGCGAGGAGGCTCTGCTGGTGTCGGTGCGGAACGACGGGGTGCCCGCGGCCGGGGCGGGGCCACGCGCCGGGTCGGGCGGGTTCGGGCTCGCCGGGATGGCCGAGCGGGTCGGCGCGCTGGACGGCACGCTCACCGCGGGCCCGACGGCACCCGGCGTGTGGACGGTCTCGGTCCGGCTGCCGCTGCGGGGCTCGCGGTGATCCGGGTCCTGCTCGCCGACGACCAGGAGATGGTGCGCACCGGATTCCGGCTGATCCTCTCGGCGGAAGACGATGTCGAGGTGGTCGGCGAGGCCGGCACCGGGGTGGACGCCGTCGCGCGCGCCCGCACGCTGCGCCCGGACGTGGTGCTCATGGACATCCGCATGCCGGAGCTGGACGGGCTCGAGGCCACGCGCGTGCTGATGGCCGACCGCGAGCCGCCGCGGATCGTCGTGGTCACGACGTTCGACCTCGACGAGTACGTGTACGGCGCGCTACGCGTCGGAGCATGCGGGTTCCTGCTCAAGGACGCGGGGCCGCGGCTGCTCGTCGAAGCGGTGCGCGCCGCGGCGGCGGGGGACGCGCTCGTGTCCCCGTCGGTCACCGTGCGGCTGCTGAAGCACCTCGCCGCCCGGCCGGCCACGCGGGCGGCGCTGCCCGATCCGCTGTCCCCACGGGAGCTGGACGTGGTGCGCGCCGTCGCCCGTGGGCGTACAAACGCGGAGATCGCGGCCGAGCTGTTCGTCTCGCTCTCGACGGTCAAGACGCACCTGACCAACGTGCAGGCCAAGCTGTCAGCCCGGAACCGCGTGGAGATCGCCGCGTGGGCGTGGGAGCACGGCCATGTGCACTGATCAGAGGTCGTGCGCGGATACGAGTGCTCTGACACTCGTATCCGCGCCCGGGGGCGGCAGCCCCGTTCGGTGGGGACCGCGACCACGTCCACCATCGCGCCGTTGCGCAGCACCGTGACGGGCAGCGGCACCCCGATCGCGTCCCCGAAGAGCTGCCGTTGCACGCCCTGGGCGTCCTGCACCGGGCGGCGGCCGACGTCGAGCACGAGGTCGCCCGCCCGGAGGCCGGCCCGCGCTGCCGGGCTGCCGCCGATCACCTCGGCGAGCCGCAGCCCGCTGCTGCGCCCGTAGCGCTCGGCGATCTTCGCGGGCACAGGTGCCGGACTCCCGACGACACCGAGGTACGCGCGGCGCACGCGCCCGTCCGCGAGGAGTGCGGCCACGATCCGCCGAGTCGTCGCGTTCACCAGCACCGCCAGCCCGAGTCCGACACCCGCGACGGCGGTGTTGATCCCGACCACGCGCGCATGGCTGTCGGCGAGCGCTCCCCCCGAGTTGCCGGGGTTGAGCGCCGCATCGGTCTGGATGACGTCCTCCACGACGCGGCCCGCGCTTCCGCTGCGGGTGGGCAGGGCCCGTCCCAGCGCGCTCACGACTCCTGCTGTCACGGAGCCTGCGAGGCCGAGCGGGTTGCCCACGGCCACCACGAGCTGGCCGACCACGAGGTCGTCGGCGTTGCCGAGCCGCACCGGCGGCGGCAGGTCGCCCGGACGTGCGGCGCGGAGCACGGCGAGGTCTGAGAGCGGGTCGGTACCCACGACAGTGACGTCGGCCTGGGTGCCGTCGACGAAGTCGGCCCGGCCCCGGGAGGCGTCGCCGACCACGTGGGCATTGGTGACCAGCACGCCGGCGGCGTCGACAACCACCGCCGAGCCGCTGCCGCGCCCGGTGCGGATCGCCGCCACCCGGCCGGTGAGCTCGGCGGCCACAGCGCTGACCGTGCGGGAGTAGGAGTCGAGCTCGTCCACGACGGCCTCCTGCTGCTTACAATGTTGCAGAGGTGTTGCAGCAGAAGAACGCAGCGCCGTGCGATGGTGTTCCTACACGTCCTCGGCCTGCTCGGTCGCGGGGTCCCAGGCGAGCCCGGGCACGCCCCAGCCGTTGTGCCTGAGCATCTTGCGCGCGGCTCGCTGGTGGCGGCCGATGAGCCGGTCGAGGTAGATCACCCCGTCGAGGTGGTCGGTCTCGTGCTGGAGGCACCTGGCCAGAAACCCACGCCCCTCCACCTGCACCGGCGCCCCGTCGACGTCCACTCCCGTGACGCGCGCCCACTCCGCCCGGCCCGTCGGGAAATGCTCGGCAGGCACCGAAAGGCAGCCCTCCTCGTCGTCCTCCGGGTCAGGCATCGTCTCGGGACGCTCCGAGGTCTCCAGCACCGGGTTGACGACGACGCCACGCACCCTGGCGCGCAGCTCCTCGTCCGGGCAGTCGTAGACGAACAAGCGCAGGTCGACCCCGATCTGGTTCGCCGCGAGGCCGACGCCCTCAGCTGCCTCCATCGTGTCGAACATGTCCTCGACGAGGGCCTTCAACGCGTCGTCGAACACCTCGACGCGGCGGGTCGGCGTGTGCAGGACGGGGTCCCCGATGATGCGGATGGGTCGGACGGCCACGGACGACGAGCCTAGTCGTCCGGTCACCTCAGGCCCTCGATCCACTCCACCGAGTGGTGCGTGCCTAACCCGTTCTCGGGGGTGCCCCGTGGTTGAATGGCGGCCGCGAATGACAGGTGTGTCATTCATCGAACTGCGAGGCCAGCGAGGAGCGTGATGGAGTCCGCCACCGGACCCAACGGGAGGTCTCCCGCCGGAAGCGCACACCGCGAGCTGGACCGCAGGGAGCGCGAGATCCTCGCTTTCGAGGGCCAGTGGTGGAAGTACGCCGGCGCCAAGGAGCAGGCGATCCGCGAGCTGTTCGACATGTCCGCCACCCGCTACTACCAGGTGCTCAACGCGCTCATCGACAAGCCGGAAGCGCTCGCCGCCGACCCGCTGCTCGTCCGGAGGCTCCGGCGGTTGCGCTCCAGCCGGCAGCGCACCCGCGCGGCGCGTCGCCTGGGCATCGAGCCGTGGTGACGGCACCATGATCACCACAGGTCGCTGATCGAAATCCATCCCACTCGGAGGCATTCGTGACCGCACCCGCTTCGTCCGGGGGCCCGTCTCCGCTGCGGATCGGCGGAATCGCTCTGCTCGGGATCGGGGTCATCGCGGGCATTGTTGGCCTCGCAATGCTCGCCACCAACGGTGGCGGCAACGGCGGCCAGACGGCTGCGCCGCCGCCGTCCACCCAGGCGACCGACACCGCGGGCCCCAGCCCGAGCGCCTTCGTGCCGCCACCCCCCACCGACACGACCCCCACCGGCTCGGTGCCGGTGCCGGTGCCGTCCTTCGGTCCCACCCCCACCAACGGCATCGCCGGGCCGTCCGGTACCGGGTCGGGCGCTCCTCCTCAGTCTCCCAACGGAGGCGCAGGCAGCAAAGACGGCGGCGCGGGATCGGGCGGCGCGGGCAGCGGCACCCTCCGGGCTCCGGTACGCGTCTACAACAACAGCACCATCACCGGCCTCGCGGCACGCGCCGCCGCCGACTTCCGCAGCGCCGGGTGGCAGGTCGAGGAGGTCGGCAACTACCCGTACGGGATCATCCCGACCAGCACTGTCTACTACCGGCCCGGCACGGGCGAGCAGCAGGCGGCGCAAGCCATCGGCGACCAGTTCTCGCTCAAAGTCGAGCCGCGGTTCGAGGGCCTGGACGAGGCGAGCCCTGGCCTGATCGTCATCGCCACCAACGACTACCGGGGGCGCTCACGCCGCTGAGCCTCGGGGCCTCCCAGGTCAGGACGGGCGGCGGTCGGCGTAGGCCTGCAGTGCCGCGACCTGCTCAGCCTCCAATGACGGCGGGACGGCGGCCCGGGCAGCGGCGATGTGCGCCCCCGTCACCACTGCGGCGTCGAGCGACTCCCGCATCGCGGTGAGCGCGGCCTCGCGCAGCACGGCGGCGCAGTCGGCAGCCGAGTAGCCCTCGAGCTCCGCACCGAGGGCATCAAGGTCGACGTCGTCGGCCAGAGGGATGTTCCGTCCGGACGCGCGCAGGATCTCGGCGCGCGCGCCGGCGTCCGGCGGCGGGACGTAGATCAACCGCTCCAGCCGCCCAGGGCGCAGCAGTGCCGGGTCGATCAGCTCGGGCCGGTTCGTGGCGCCCACGACGATCACATCGCGCAGCGGCTCCGCGCCGTCCAGCTCCGTGAGGAGCGCGGCGACGACACGGTCGGCCACACCCGAGTCGGCCGACTGCCCGCGGCGCGGGGCCAGCGCATCGACCTCGTCCAGGAACACGAGGGCCGGCGCGGCGTCCGCGGCCTTGCGGAACAGCTCGCGGACCGCCCGCTCGGACTCGCCGACGTACTTGTCGAGCAGCTCCGCACCCTTGACCGCGAGCACGTTGAGCTGCCCGGTACCGGCCAGTGCGCGCAGCAGGAAGGTCTTGCCGCCGCCGGGCGGACCGTAGACCAGCACACCGCGCGGAGCGGCAACGCCGAGGCGGGCGAATGAGTCGGGGTACTGCAGCGGCCAGAGCACCGCCTCGGTGAGCGCCTGCTTGACCTCGACCATGTCGCCCACCTGGTCGAGCGTGATCCCGCCGGTCTGCAGCGTGTCCGACGACGACATCGAGATCGGCCGCACGGAGCCGACGGCGTCGAGCAGGTCCTGCTGGCAGATCCGCGGCTCGCCGTCACCGCTGTGCCGGAGTGCGGCCTGCACGGCGGCCTCACGCCGCGCCGCGACGAGGTCGGCGGCCACGAATCCGGGGGCGCGCTCCGCTACAGCCTTGAGGTCCACCCCGTCGGCCAGCGGCACCGCGGCCAGCAACCTGCGCAGCAGCTCGATGCGGGTGCGCAGGTCGGGCAGCGCCAGTGGGAGCTCGCGGTCCATGAGGTCGGGAGCGCGCAGTCGCGGGTCGACCGACTCCGGCGACGAGGTCGTGGCGACGAGCGCGAGCCCCGGCGTCCCCACCGCCTCACGCAGCGCGTCGAGCACGATGGTGGAGAGCGGCGGCGGTGAGGCGGCCGGGAGCAGGGCGTCGACGTCGGTGACCACCAGCACGGTCCGCGAGCCTGCGCGGGCCGCGGCCCGAGCCGAGCCGACCACCTCGTGCACCCGCTGCGACGCTGTGCCCGCCTCAAGCGCGGCCACTCCCGGCGCCGCGAGCTCCACGCAGGAAGCGCCGACGGCCGCGGCCGTGCTGCGCGCCAGCGTCAGCTTCCCGACGCCCTCCGGACCGACGACGAGCACGCCGAGCCGCGCAGAGCCGCCGAGGCGGGTGAGCAGCTCCGGTCGGTCGAGGGTCAGCTCGAGCCACTCGACGAGCCTGCGCGCAGCGTCGGTGTTGCCGACGAGATCCTCGACCGCCACCGCAGGCTCGGCGGCCGCGGCCACCGCCACTACGGACGGAGCCGGGGCGCCGGCGGTCGTGCTGGCGGGCCTCCCCTGCGCCACCCGTCTGTCCGGGGCCGGCGCCGCCGATGGCCCTGCGGCCAGAACGGGAGCGCCGGTCGCCGCACCACCCTCCCAGCCCACCACCGTGCTCGGCAGCACGGCCACCGCTCCCGCAGGTTCGACGGTGGCCACGGTGAGCAGCTCCGTGGTCCACGAGCTGCCCAGCGCCCCGGCAACGCGCCGGCGGGCGGTGGGTGCGTCCAGGCCCGGCGCAGGCTCGACGTCCTGCGGCAGCAGCGAGACCGCGTCGCCGCCAGTGACGACCTTGCCCAGCAGCGCGAGCCGCACGATCTCGGGCGTCAGTGCGGCGCGGGCGAGCCGGGAGCCGGTGAGCAGCACCCGCCGGGCGGGCTCGACCACCGCAGGCGCCACCACCACGGCCGCTCCGTCGGACAGTCCGGCGTTGGAGAGCGTGACGTCGTCCAGGGTCGCCTGTCCGGCAGGCCCCCCGGCGGGGGCGACGAGCGCGGTCGTCACACGGGCTCCGGTGAGGGTGACCGCCTCCCACGAGCGCAGGCCGAGCGCGTCGATGACCTCGGGATGCAAGCGGACGACGCCGCGCCGGGCATCCGCTGCGGACGCGGCGAGCCGGGCGACGAGAGTGATCGAGGGAGCGCTCACGCCCAGAACGCTAACGAGCAGCCCGAGCCGCGTCCGCCCTCCCCCAACCCGCGACATCGACGCACGTCGCGTATCCGGAGGGCAGGTGTCAGCGGCGGCGGGCGCGGCGCAGACCCAGCCGCAGCCTGCCGCGCGGCGGCAGCGGGGCCGGACCGGGTGCGCGACCGTTCGCCGTGGGGCCGCGCTGCACGGAGCCGCTCGGGTCGTCGCCGAACCGGCGCATGGACCCCGTCGGGTCGTCGCCGAACCGGCGCACGGCCCGGGCGACAGCGCTGGCGCGGCCGGCGACGCGACGGCGCAGCGGGGAGCGCAGCCCGAGTCTGCGGGCGGAACGGGCGGCCCTGGCGACGGCACGGCGCTCCCGCACGGGGATGCCCCATGCTTCCGGGTGCCGGGCGAGCCACCTGTACCGATACCCGGTGTAGGGGATCAGGGCGAGGTAGACCACGGCGACGATCGCGAGCCCGAGGAACGGTGCGGTGATCAGCACCGCGGCAGCGATGCCGACGAGCACCAGCAGCGGTGCGATGTAGTTGGGCGGCACCCGCACGGTCTTGAACGACAGCGTCGGCAGCCTGCTCACCATCAGCCCGGCCACGACCAGCGCCCACAGCCCCACCAGCACCGGGGCCGACCACCAGCCCGGGCCGAAGTGCAGGGTGAGGTAGAGCGGGAGGCCCGCGGACAGCGCAGCGGCAGGAGCCGGGACGCCGACGAAGAACTCCTTGGCGAACGGGTACTCGTCCTCGGCGTCGATGAGGGTGTTGAACCGGGCCAGCCGTAGCGCCATGCACACGGCGAAGACCAGCGCGACGATCCAGCCGAACCGGCTTCCCTCCAGCGCCCAGATGTACATCACCAGCGCCGGCGCGACGCCGAACGACACCAGGTCGGCCAGCGAGTCGAGCTCGGCGCCGATCCGCGTGCTCGCATCGAGCAACCGGGCCAGCCTGCCGTCGAGCGCATCGCACAGGGCGGCAGCGCCCGCCGCGGCGACACAGAGCTCGAACCGCCCGCTCAGCGCGAAGTACACAGCGGAGAGGCCGGCGCAGAGCGCGAGGACCGTGACAGCGTTCGGCAGCAGTCGGATGCCTGCGGCGTAGGCGGGGGGCGGCTGCATCAGAACGCCTCGCATCCGGGCAGCGAGGCCAGCACGGTCTCACCGCCGATCGTGCGCTGCCCGACGGCGACGGTGACCCGCGAACCCGGCGGCAGGTAGACGTCAACGCGCGAGCCGAACCGGATCAGCCCGTAGGTATCGCCCGCCGCGACCAGATCGCCTGGGCGGACGTCGCACACGATGCGTCGCGCCAGCAGGCCGGCGATCTGCACGACTCCCAGCTGGGCGCCGTCGGTGGTCTCCATCAGCAGCGCATTGCGCTCGTTGTCCTCGCTGGCCTTGTCGAGATCGGCGGACAGGAACGTCCCGGGCCGGTACTCGACGGCGAGCACGCGTCCGTCGGCCGGAATCCGCTGCACGTGCACGTCCAGCACGGACAGGAACACGCTGACGCGGGACACCGGCCGGCGCGGCAGGTCCAGCTCCGGCGGAGGCAGCACCTCGCTGATCGTGGCCACGGTGCCGTCAGCTGCGGAGAGCACCACGCCGGCGAGCGGCGGGCGGACGCGGCGGGGGTTGCGGAAGAAGGCGGCGGTGGCGGCGGTCGCGAGCGCCCCCGCCACAGCACCTCGGCCGGTGACCGTCCTGATGACCGCCGCAGTGGCCGCCACGGCCGCCACCAGCGGACGACCTCCGGGATGCATCGGAGGAACGGCGGCGCGGATCAGCCCGGCAACGTGCGGCAGCGACAGTCCCGCGTGGGACGGTTCGGAGGGTAAGGGCCCGACAGGGGCCCCGTTCGGGTCGGGCATGGGGGCGGGTCGGCTCCTCCGGGTAGCGACTCGGGACGATCGCAGCGGCGGTTACGGTACGCGAAAGCGGATCGTCACCGTGTGCCACACTGCCGTCACCGGTCCGAGGAACCGGAAGAACGCAAAGGGCCGGGGCCGCCATCCCCCGAGACGACGACCCCGGCCGTGGAACCGCTCGTCCGCTCCCCAGCGACGGGCGGTAGGTCCGTTGCAACACTTCCCCGGTTTCCCGGGGCGCCCCCCAAGTATCCCCGAGCACCCGATCGATCGTCCAGGTCACTGGCCCAGGAACCCTGCGATGTGCACCGATCGGCCGAACGTTTCATCTGTAAGACGCTGCGAGAGCGCGAATTGTTGCCTCCCCCTGCTGTGACCTACGTCACATTTTGCGCCGACGGCCTTACGGCTCCAACAACAAGACCTGCACGAGGGCCCCGGGATCGAGCTCCGTCACGTCCTCCGGAACGACGACCAGACACTCCGCCCTGGCCAGCGCACCGAGGAGGTGCGACGCCGGCGTCCCGACCTCCCGGACGGTTCCGTGGACCGCATCGAGGACCCCCCGTCGAAACTGTCGTCGGCCGAGAGGTGACGTCCATCGCTCACTCAGCGTGGCCGTCACAACCGGCCGATCGGGGTACGGATGACCGAACGAGGCACGGAGCGCGGGCCGGACGAACACTTCGAAGGACACGTGCGAGCTGACCGGATTGCCGGGCAACGTCACCACCCCGACCCCGCCCAGCTCTGCGAGGCTCCCCGCGCCCTGCGGCCCGCCGGGCTGCATGGCGACCTTGACGAACTCCACGCCCCGACCGGTGAACGCGTCCTTCACCACCTCATAGGCTCCGGCGCTCACCCCGCCCGAGGTGAGCACGAGGTCGACGCGCCCGGCGTCGAGGCGCCGCCGGAGCCGATCGAGGAACTGCTCGACGTCGTCGGGTACGAACCGGAGCAGCTCCGCGTGGCCGCCCGCGTCCTCGACCGCGGCCGCGAGCATCGGTCCGTTCGACTCGTAGATCTGCCCCGGCTGCAACGCGGTGCCCTGCGCCACCAGCTCCGAGCCCGTGGAGAGCACCAACACGATGGGCCTGCGGCGCACCGCCACCGTCACCGAACCGACCGCGGCTGCCACGCCGATCTGCGGCGGGCCGAGCACCGTGCCCGCCGCGAGCACGACGTCGCCCGCCCGGACGTCCTCGCCCGAGTACCGGACGTACGCGCCCGGGGCCGGCGCCGCGGTCAGCCGCACCCGTCCGATCCCGCCGTCGGTGTCCTCGACGGGCACCACGGCGTCAGCCCCGGGGGGCAGCGCGGCCCCGGTCATGATCCGATGTGCCGTACCGGGTTCGAGCGGCGGAACGTCGAGACGCCCGGCCGGGATGTCGGCGCTCACCGGCAGCTCGACAGGACTCGCCGCACCGCCTCCGGCCAGGTCAGCGGCGCGCACGGCGTACCCGTCCATCGCCGAGTTGTCGAACGACGGCAGGGAGACGGCGGCCACGACGTCGGCGGCGAGCACGCGGCCTCGCGCCTGCCGGATCGGGACGTCCTCTGCGGGCATCGGCGGCAGCAGCGCGGCGACCACGGCGCGGTGCTCTTCTACGGTCCTCTGGAAGCTCGCCACGATCGCATCCTGCCCGACCTTGCGGCCGCACCTCGTGACGGCGCAGGCAACGTTTTTTGGGTAGCGTCGATCGGGCGTAGATCGGCGAGGAACATGGAGGTGCCGTGGCTCAGGGCACGGTCAAGTGGTTCAACGCGGAGAAGGGCTTCGGCTTCATCGCCATGGATGGCGGGCCGGACGTCTTCGTCCACTACAGCGCAATCCAGTCAGACGGTTTCCGGACACTGGACGAGGGCGACCGCGTGGAGTTCGAGACGACGGCGGGTCGGGACGGGCGCAGCCAGGCTGACGCCGTCCGACGCATCTGAGGAAAGCCGCCTCCGCGGCGACGCTACCACCGGGGGGATCGGTCGTACCGGTCCCCCCGTAGTCGTTTCCCCCGAACGCGTTCCGCCGCTCCGATCGCCTCGTGGCGACCTTGCACTCGCCGACCCCGAGTGCTAAAACCGGGTTGGCACTCGGCACGGTAGAGTGCCAGATGTCGAGCAGGGTGAGACCGGCGCAGGGTTGTCGGTCGTCCGTCGCGGGCGCCGGGCTCGACGCGAGACTCTCGTGTCATCCCAATCGGAGGACAACACCCCCATGGCGAAGATGATCGCTTTCGACGAGGAGGCGCGCCGCGGGCTCGAACGCGGCATGAACACCCTCGCCGACGCTGTCAAGGTGACGCTCGGCCCGCGCGGCCGCAACGTTGTCCTGGAGAAGAAGTGGGGCGCGCCCACCATCACCAACGATGGTGTGTCGATCGCCAAGGAGATCGAGCTCGAGGACCCCTGGGAGAAGATCGGGGCCGAGCTCGTCAAGGAAGTTGCCAAGAAGACCGACGACATCGCGGGCGACGGCACCACCACCGCCACGGTGCTGGCCCAGGCCCTGGTGCGTGAGGGCCTGCGCAACGTGGCCGCCGGCGCGAACCCGATGGCGCTCAAGCGGGGCATCGAGAAGGCCGTCGAGGCCGTCTCGCAGCAGCTGCTGAAGACCGCCAAGGAGGTCGAGACCAAGGAGCAGATTGCGGCCACCGCCTCGATCTCCGCGGCCGACTCCACCATCGGCGAGCTGATCGCCGAGGCGATGGACAAGGTCGGCAAGGAAGGCGTGATCACGGTCGAGGAGAGCCAGACCTTCGGTCTGGAGCTCGAGCTGACCGAGGGCATGCGCTTCGACAAGGGCTACATCTCGCCCTACTTCGTCACCGACGCGGAGCGCATGGAGGCGGAGCTCGAGGACCCCTACATCCTCCTCGTCTCCTCCAAGATCTCCACGGTCAAGGACCTGCTCCCGCTGTTGGAGAAGGTCATGCAGACCGGCAAGCCGCTGGCGATCATCGCCGAGGACGTCGAGGGCGAGGCCCTGGCCACCCTGGTCGTCAACAAGATCCGTGGCACCTTCAAGTCCGTCGCCGTCAAGGCTCCGGGCTTCGGTGACCGCCGCGAGGCGATGCTGGCCGACATGGCCATCCTCGCCGGTGGCGAGGTCATCTCGGAGAAGGTCGGTCTCAAGCTGGAGAACGCCGACCTGTCGCTGCTGGGCCGCGCCCGCAAGGTCGTGGTCACCAAGGACGAGACCACCATCGTCGACGGTGCCGGCGACGCCGACCAGATCGCGGGCCGGGTCAACCAGATCCGCTCCGAGATCGAGCGCACCGACTCCGACTACGACCGCGAGAAGCTGCAGGAGCGCCTGGCCAAGCTGGCCGGCGGTGTCGCGGTGATCAAGGCCGGAGCGGCCACCGAGGTGGAGCTCAAGGAGCGCAAGCACCGCATCGAGGACGCCGTGCGCAACGCGAAGGCGGCCGTCGAGGAGGGCATCGTCGCCGGTGGCGGCGTGGCGCTCATCCAGGCCGGTGCCGGCCTGTTCGAGGGCCTCGGCCTGGACGGTGACGAGGCCACCGGCGCGAACATCGTCAAGGTCGCGCTGGAGGCTCCGCTCAAGCAGATCGCCATCAACGCCGGCCTCGAGGGCGGCGTCGTCGCGGAGAAGGTGCGCGGGCTCAACGCCGGCGAGGGCCTCGACGCGGCCACCGGTGAGTACAAGGACCTGATCAAGGCCGGCATCATCGACCCGGCCAAGGTCACCCGCTCGGCGCTGCAGAACGCGGCCTCGATCGCGGCCCTGTTCCTCACCACCGAGGCCGTCATCGCCGACAAGCCGGAGAGGAACCCGGCCCCGGCCGGCGACCCGTCGGGCGGCATGGGCGGCATGGACTTCTGAGTCCGGCCACCCCGCAGTACCCCGCACGTCCCGCAGGGGCGGCACCCGGATCATCGGGTGCCGCCCCTGCGGCGTTCGGGAGCATGCCGCAGCTGCTGGTTGCCGGGGGGTTCAGCGGTGGTGTCCTCGCCCCAGCACGCTGGAGGTCAGCCGGCAACGTAGCGGGCGGCGGTGGCCGTTGCCCGTTCGACGAGCACCGCGCGTAGCTCCGGAGGCCCGATCGCCTCGGCGTCCGGACCGAGTGCCCAGACCACGCTCAGAGCGTGGTCGAGCGCGGCGAACTCGAGATCGAGGCGCAGCCACCCGTCACCGTCGTCCCGCTCGGCGGCCACCTCGCGCACGGTGCGCACCAAGGAGGCCCTGACGTCCGGCCGCACGCGAACGGTCGCGGTAAGGCCTGGCAGGGTGGCCGCGAACCGCGCGCGTCGCTCCTCCCACGTCCGCTGCAGATCCACGCCTGCGGGCCGGTCGGCGGGCTCGGCCAGCTCCTCGACGTCCAGCAAGCGCGAGAGGCGGTAGGTCCGGTCGGCGCCGTCGCGGGTGGCGAGCAGGTACCACTGGCCGCGCGCGCTCACGAGGCCCACCGGGTCGACCGTCCGCCACCGCGTCTCCTCCCCGGACGCGGCGTAGTGAATGCGCAGCTTGCGCCCCGCGAATACCGCCCTGCGGACCACGGCCAGCCGCTCCTCGTCGTCGGGTGCGGCCGGGCCGCCCCCCGCGCGAACCATGCCCTCCCGTCGCACCAGGATGCGTCCCGCATCGCGTGTGGCGGCAGTGCGCTGCTGCTGGGGCAGCGCCGCCACGACCTTGCGCATCGCCGAGGCCAGCGCAGGTGCCGTGCCCGGGGAGGGCGCCGCGGCCTGCGAGCCCGCCACCAGCAGCGCGAGTGCCTCGTCGTGGGTCAGCCCGGTGAGGTCGGTGGTGTAGCCGGGTAGGAGCGCGAACCCGCCGTGCCGCCCCCGCTCGGCGTACACCGGAACGCCCGCGGCCGAGAGCGCCTCGACGTCTCGCAGCACCGTGCGCGTGGAGACCTCCAGCTCACCGGCCAGCGCCGTGGCCGACATCCGGCCGCGGTGCTGCAGCAGAAGCAGCAGGGACAGCAGGCGGTCCGCGCGCACGAGCCGAAGGATGTCAGGAATACACGACACAAGACGTCGTGATTCGCGTCCAGACTCGACGCCATGACCACCACCGAGATCACCGATCCCCGCCCGCTCTACGCCGCGGCCCTCTCCTGGGCCCACGACGTGGTGCGCGGCGTCCGCCCCAGCCAGCTCGACGGGCCCACCCCGTGCACGGAGTTCGACGTCCGCACGCTGCTCGCCCACCTCGTCGCCACCGTCGACCGCGCGGCAGCACTCGGCAAGGGCATCGACGCCGCGTCCACTCCCAGCTTCGTCCCCGCCGCACCCGACGACGGCTGGGGGACGGCGTACGGCGACGCGATCTCCGCGATGTGGACGGTCTGGCGCGACGGCCCCGGCAGCGACGACCTGCTCGACCGGACCGTCACCGCCCCGTTCGGCACCGTCCCCGGCCGCGCGGCGGTGCTGGCCTACACCTCGGAGACCCTTGTGCACGGCTGGGACCTGGCCGTTGCCACGGGCCAGGACGCCGAGGCCAACCCCGCGGTGGCGCGGGCGGTGCTCGCGATGATGCAGCGCTTTCTCCCCGCCGAACCTCGCGGCGGCCGCATCCCCTTCGCGCCCCCGGTGCCGCCCCGCGACGACGCGGGCCCGACGGAGCAGCTCGCGAACTGGTGCGGCCGGGGTCGCGCCTGACCGCCGGCGCGGCCGACCGACGGCACTCTCACCGGATCCGGCGGTACTGGCGGAGCCGGTGGGAGGACGGCGCGGCCGCGGCGAGCAGGCGGACCAGTGAGCAGATCACCGCGCTGGCGGGCGGTGACCACGCGCACCTCCGCGAAGCCGTCGTGTCGCGCATCTTGCAGCCCGCACCCTACGGCCCGGTGCGGATTTGCGGCGGTCGGGCGCGACCACCGGGTTGGTTGACCCGCATCTCAAGCCGCCCACAGAGGGGAAGGCGCTTTCCTCCGTGCCGCTGAACGGTACGCTCTGCGGACAGGGAATCCCGGACCAAGCCGGACCTGGCCTGTCGGGGGCCGCCTCGTCGGCGCGGCCAGTCCGCTCCGGCCGTCCGACCCCGTCTCGCGCCACAGGAGGCCGGCCATGAACGAGCGCGTCGCGACCGCGTCGGTCACCCTTCTCGACGTCGCCCGCGCGGCGGGGGTCTCGCTGGCCACCGCGTCACGAGCGCTCAACGGCAGCACCCGCCGGGTCCGCCCCGACCTGCGCGACCGGGTCCTCGAGGCCGCCGACGCCCTGCAGTACTCGGCCAATGCGCAGGCCCAGGCCATGGCGCGCGGCCATACCAACCTCGTCGGGCTCGTGATCAGCGATGTGGGTGACCCCTACTTCTCCTCCATCGCAGCGGGGGCCATCCGGGCGGCAGAGGACCACCAGCTCGTCGTCACGATGGCCTGCACGTTCGGCCGGGAGGAACGGGAGATCGACTACGTCGCCGCCCTGCGGAGCCAGCGGGCGCGCGCCGTGATCGTCGTGGGGAGCAGGGTGCACGACCGCGGGCTGACGGACCGGCTCGGTGCCGAGGTGCGCTCGTTCGAGCAGTCCGGGGGCCGCGTCGCCTTCATCAGCCAGCGCAAGATCGCGGCCGACACGATCGTCCTGGAGAACCGCGCGGGCGCCAGGGCGCTCGCCGAGGCGCTGTGCTGCCGCGGCTACCGCCGGTTCGCGATACTCGCAGGTCGCGCCGACCTACTGACCGCGCGCGACCGTTCCGCGGGGTTCCGCGAGGGCGCGGCGCGCCACGGGGTGCAGATCGCCCAGGACGATGTCGTGCACGGCGGGTTCAACCGTGACGGCGGCTACGACGCGATGATCGAGGTCCTCGACCGCGGTCGCGACGTCGACTGCGTCTTCGCCGTCAACGACGTGATGGCGCTCGGCGCGATGGCCGCCCTGCGCGATCGGGGCGTGGCGCTGCCGTCGGGGATGGCGGTGGCCGGGTTCGACGACATCGTCACCCTGCGCGATGTCACCCCCGCGCTGACCACCGTCCGGTTGCCACTCGAGGACTTGGGCGCCTGGGCGCTGCAGCTGGTGCTCGAGCCGTCCACCGACCAGCCCCGGATCCGGCGGGTGCGTGGCGAGGTCGTACTTCGGGAGAGCACACCAGTGCGCCCCTGACCGGAGGCCGACACCCGACGAATGGCGAATTCCGCCACGATGCGCAGTTCTCGTCATTCGTCCCGGCGCGGCTCGGCTGTCGATCACGACAAATCACCGGCGGCGATATGGAGAAGTGCTAGCGTCGAAGTTGCGGGACAGGAACGGCCCCGTTCTGCCGGGCCGGCACCGGGCCCACAGGCGCGTGAGCTGGCCTCACACCGGTCCATTGACTGATCTCGGGTAGCACCTGAATCCCTGCGGCCTGTCGGGAAAAGATTGTGCCGACGTCGGGCAAGCGCGTCGGCCGACAACGACGACACGAGGAGAACAAGCGTGACGACGACGAAGGCCGTGACCGTGATCGGTACCGGCATCATGGGAGCCGGGATGGCCAGGAGCCTCGCCAGGGCCGGGCTCACCGTGACGGTGTGGAACCGCGACGCGGGAAAGGCCCGTCCACTCGCCGATGTCGGGGCGACCGTGGCCGACGATCCCGCATCGGCGGTGGCCGGGGCCGACGTCATCCTCACCATGCTCTTCGACGTCGAGTCCGTCGAGCAGGTGATGGGCCAGGCACTGCCGGCCGCCGCAGAGGGAGCGGTCTGGGTGCAGTCCAGCACCGTCGGGCTCGACGGCGCGCTCCGGCTGGCCGAGCTCGCCGACCGGGCCGGCATCGACTACGTCGACGCCCCTGTCCTGGGCACGCGGCAGCCGGCGGAGAACGGCACCCTCCTCGTACTGGCCGGTGGGCCGGAGCGGCTGCGCGACACCGTGGCCCCGGTGCTCGATGCGATCGGCTCCCGCACCGTGTGGGTCGGCCCCCGACCCGGTGACGGCCACCGGCTCAAGCTCGTCGCGAACTCGTGGGTGCTGTCCGTCGTCGGGGGCACCGCGCAGGCCATCGGACTGGCCGAAGGGCTCGGTCTGGACCCGCAGCTGTTCCTCGACACCATCGCCGGTGGGGCCACCGACTCCGTCTACGCCCAGGTCAAGGGCAGCGCGATGATCGCCGGCGACTTCCCGCCGTCGTTCACCCTCGACGGTGCGGTCAAGGATGCCGGACTCATCGCGGACGCCCTCCGCGGCGCAGGCGTCGACGATCGGCTCGCGCGGGCGCTCCACCAGCAGTTCGCGAGCGCCGCCGAGGCAGGCCACGGCGCCGAGGACCTGGCGGCCGTGGTGGAGGCGGTCCGCAACCCTCCATCGTCCTGACGCGACATCCGGCCGCGGGTCTACGGTCCGCGGCCGACCGTCATCCCACGTCGGGTATCGCCGGCCCGAGGAGATCGTCGGCGTCGACGATGCGGTAGGCATAACCCTGCTCCGCCAGGAACCGCTGCCGGTGGGCCGCGTAGTCGGTGTCAAGCGTGTCGCGGGAGACGACCGAGTAGAAGTGGGCCTGCCGGCCGTCGCCCTTGGGTCGCAGCAGCCGACCGAGCCGCTGGGCCTCCTCCTGGCGGGAGCCGAACGTGCCGGAAACCTGGATGGCGACGCTGGCCTCAGGCAGGTCGATGGAGAAGTTGGCCACCTTGCTCACCACGAGCACCGGTAGCTCACCCCGCCGGAACTGGTCGTACAGCGCCTCGCGCTCCCTGTTCTTCGTGGAGCCCTGGATGATCGGCGCGTCGAGCGCCTCGCCGAGCTCCTCCAGCTGGTCGAGGTAGGCGCCGATGACCAGCGCGGGCTCCCCGGGGTGCTTCCCGAGGATGGCCTTCACGACCCCCAGCTTCGTGTGAGCGGTGGAGGCCATCTTGTAGCGCTCCTCTGCCTCCGCGACCGCGTACCCGAGCCGCTCGGCGTCGGTGAGCGTGACCCGGACCTCGACGCAGTCGGCGGGGGCGATCCAGCCCTGCTGCTCGATGTCGCGCCAGGGAGCGTCGTACCGCTTCGGACCGATCAGGGAGAAGACGTCGCCCTCCCGGCCGTCCTCCCGCACGAGTGTGGCGGTGAGCCCGAGCCTGCGGCGCGACTGCAGGTCGGCTGTCATCCGGAAAACCGGCGCGGGGAGCAGGTGCACCTCGTCGTAGATGACGAGACCCCAGTCGCGGGAGTCGAACAGCTCCAGGTGCTTGTACTCGCCCTTGGTCTTGCGCGTGACCACCTGGTAGGTCGCGATCGTGACCGGACGGATCTCCTTGCGCTCGCCGGAGTACTCACCGATCTCTTCCTCGGTGAGCGAGGTGCGTGCCACCAGCTCGCGCTTCCACTGCCGCCCCGCAACGGTGTTGGTGACGAGGATCAGCGTGGTGGCCTGCGCCTCTGCCATTGCGGCCGCGCCAACCAGCGTCTTGCCCGCCCCGCACGGCAGCACGACGACACCGGAGCCGCCTGCCCAGAAGCCATCGACGGCCTGGCGCTGGTAGTCGCGCAGTGACCAGCCGTCCTCGGCCAGCGCGATGGGGTGCGCCTCACCGTCGACGTAGCCCGCGAGGTCCTCGGCGGGCCAGCCGATCTTCAGCAGGGCCTGCTTGAGGTGCCCCCGCTCCGACGGGTGTACGAGAACCGTGTCGTCGTCGACCCGGGTGCCGAGCAGCGGGGCGATCTTCTTCTGCCGGAGCACCTCCTCCAGCACCGCGCGGTCCAGTGCGACCATGACCAGCCCGTGCACCGGCGAGTTCGTCACCTGCAGGCGCCCGTACCGGCCCATCGTGTCGACGACGTCGACGAGGAGCGGCTGCGGCACCGCGTAGCGGGAGAAGCGGACGAGCGCGTCGACCACCTGCTCGGCGTCGTGCCCCGCCGCGCGCGCGTTCCACAGCGCGAGCGGCGTGACCCGGTAGGTGTGGACGTGCTCGGGGGCACGTTCCAGCTCCGCGAACGGCGCAATGGCTGCTCTCGCCTCCGCGGCGGCCGGATGGTCGACCTCGAGCAGCAGCGTCTTGTCGGACTGGACGATGAGCGGCCCGTCGGTCATATGTGTCGTACTCCTCACAACGACCCGGCCACTGCCGGGCCTGAACTGGACGTGCGGCATGCTCGGGTACGCGCCGGATCTGGGGAACGCTGCCGCCCGGCCTCGACGAAGGGGGCATTGCCGACTTCGGCTATGCTTCGCCCGCTCTGTCCGAGAGTGCACGTGTGCCACCGCGATCGTACCGGGTCCTGGAGGTCGTCGTCCTTCCCCAGAGGGCGCGTGTCGGAGTCGGCGGAGCGCGCACGACGCGGGTCGGCACACCCGACCGGCCCGCCCCCGACAGAAGGCGCGACGGATCGACCCGATGCTCATCGCAATGCTCCCCGGGCCTGGCACCCGTTCCCGGCCACCCACCGCCCCTGGGCCGCAGCTCATCCGGTCCGGGCTCGCGGGCGATCACCAGGGCGTGTCAGAGTTCGCTCGATCGTCATCGGCAATCGTCAGGGGGACGTTGACGTGACCAGCATCGAGACCGGGCCCACCTGGTCCGAGCGATTCAACCCGCGCAACTGGACGCTGGCCTGGAAGCTGGTGATCGTCTGTCTGATCCCGGCCCTGCTGGCACTCGCCCTCGGCGTCCTGCGGGTGTCCGACCAGGCAGGTCAGGCGGCCGATCTCGGGCGCAGCACCCGGCTGCTGGAGGTGGCGCAGCGGGTGTCGGGCGCCGCCGACACACTGCGCCAGGAGCGTAACGCGTCCACGATCTTCGCCGCGGGCCGCCGCACCGACGATCGGAACGCCCTCGAGGCCGGATTCCGCCAGACCGACGGCGTGCTCGACGAGACGCTCGGCGCCGTCCACAGCACCACCGGGCTCGAGGTCACCACGCAAAGCGCGCTGCAGAAGGCCGAGCGTGAGTTGGCGACGCTGGGGCCTTTGCGCACCGACGCCGCCCAGAACCCGGCCGTCAGCTCCGATGTGATCAGCTCGCGCTACACCACCGTGATCGACACCGTCGACGTCCTCGGCCGAGCCCTGCTGCGCCAGCTGAGCACGCCCGGCATCGGGGGCCTCCCCGACGCCCTCACCGCCGTCGTGAACATCAGCGAGCAGCTCGCGATCCAGCACACGGTGCTGAGTGCCGCCATCAGGTCCGGCAGCCTCCGGCCCACGGACGTCAGCGCGGTGAACTCCACCGACAGCCAGCTCGATGCCGCCGCCCGCGAGTACCAGACGGCGCTCACCGCGGGTGTGGTCGGCAACCCACTCGACGCCACCGCCAACACCCAGCGCGAGCTACTGAAAAGCGCGATCCTGGCCACCCCGCCCGCGCGGCCGATCGGCGTCACGCTCGCAGCATGGGACGCGGCCCACGCCGACGCGCAGGCCGCGGCCGACCGGGCGTCCACCCGCATCCGCAAGGCGCTGTCCTCCGCGAGTGCCGCGGCCGAGGAGCGAGCCAGCAACGAGGCCGGCCTCAACTCCGTGGTCCTGATGCTCGGCCTGCTCATCGGTGCCACGATCGCCGTTCTCGTCTCCAGGGCCCTGCTCCGGTCGCTGCAGGTTCTGCGCACCACCGCCCTCGACGTCGCCGAACGGCGGCTGCCACAAGCAGTCGAGGGCATGCGCGCTGGCGAGACGCCCGACGTCGAGGTCGATCCGGTGCCCCTGTCGGGCCGCGACGAGGTGGCTCAGGTGGCCCGGGCGTTCGACGCGGTCCATGGGCAGGCGGTCCGCCTCGCGGCCGAGCAGGCGGCCCTGCAGTCGAACGTCAGCGCGATGTTCGTCAACCTCTCCCGCCGCAGCCAGGCGCTCGTCGAGCGCCAGCTGCAGCTCATCGAGCAGCTGGAGACCAACGAGCAGGACCCCGACCAGCTGTCCAACCTGTTCCAGCTCGACCACCTCGCCACCCGCATGCGGCGCAACAGTGAGAACCTGCTGGTTCTCGCGGGCACGGACCTCGCCAAGCGGAACATCGCGCCGATCCCGATGGTCGACGTGCTGCGCGCTGCGGTGTCGGAGGTCGAGCAGTACCAGCGGATCGTCGTGCAGACACCGCCCACGGTCACCGTGGTGGGCCGGGCGGCGTCCGACCTCGTCCACCTGCTGGCCGAGCTGCTCGACAACGCCACCAGCTTCTCCCCGCCCGACTCGCAGGTGGTCATGAGCACCGCCCGCACGGCCGACGGGTCGATCGTCGTCGAGATCGCCGACCGCGGCGTCGGCATGATCGACCACGAGCTCAGCGACGCCAACCAGCGGCTGGGCGGGCCATCCTCCGTCGACGTCTCGGCGTCCCGCCGCATGGGTCTGTTCGTGGTCGGTCGCCTGGGCGCCCGGCACGGCATCAGCGTGCGGCTCAGCACGTCGTCTGCAGGCGGTCCCGGTGCGGGCCTCACCGCATCGGTCACGGTGCCGGCCTACCTGATCCCGTCCAGCGAGCCCGCCGAGACGCGTCGGCAGCCCGGTGCACTCCCCGTCCGTGGCAACGCACTGCTGCCGCCGCGCGCGGGCACCAACGGCAATGCTCGTCCCGGATCGCTGTCGGCGCTGGTAGCGGGCACCGACGGCCCGGCCAACCCGGCCGGGATCTTCGACGCACCGGCCGGGAAGGACGGGCAGCTGTTCGCCCCTCAGCCGCGCCCCACCATGAACGGCTCGTCGGGCAAGCTGCCCACCCGGCGACCTGGCTCCACCGTGCGACCCGAGGGCGCATCCTCCACGCGGCCGGATCCGGCCGAGCAGGCAGCAGCCGACCAGGCCGCGGCGGAGCAGGCGCAGGAGAAGGCCCGGGAGGTCGCCGCGCAGGCGGCCGCCGACGCCGAGCTCGCCGAACAGCAGCAGCGCGACCAGGCGCAGCGCTCCGCGGCACAGGGCCAGCAGGCCGGCGCCCACGCCACCGGGTTCTACCGCAACGGTGCCCAGCCCGACACCGCCCGCTCGTTGTGGTCGACCGGCGGCGACAAGTCGTCGGCCAACGGCTTCGTGCCGAACGATGCCCCCGCGGCCAACGGGAGCACTCCGCACGGGGCCGTCACGAACGGCTCCGCTCCCGAGGGCACGCAGTCCGACGACGGGCCCACGCCTCGCCAGCAGCCTGCTGCGAGCAGCGAGGCGGAGAGCACCTCCGGGGCCGAGGCGGCGGCAGACCAGTCCGGATCGGGCCAGGACAGGCCCGACGAGCGGTCTCCCGACGCACAGCAGACCGGCACGTTTCCTGCGGAGACCGCGTTCGGCAACGGGGCCCAGACACAACGTGGCGCTCCCACCCAGGTACCACCGTCCCCGCCCACCATGCCGATGCCGGTCGTCGGACGCGGTGCTTCGATGCCGCCGCCTCGACCCGCCGTTCAGCGCCCCGAGCGACCCGCCCAGCAGCAGGCCGCTCCGCGACCGTTCGCCCAGAGTCCGGGGTCGGCCGAGCACACCCAGCAGCAGCCGGTCCAGCACGCTCAGCCGGCCCAGCCCGCTGAATCTGCACAGCCGGCCCAGCGCGCTCAGCCGGTCCAGCCCGCTGAATCTGCACAGCCGGCCCAGCACGCTCAGCCGGTCCAGCCCGCTGAATCCGCACAGCCTGCCCAGCACGCTCAGCCG
>DASRSC010000140.1:0-4742 GCA_035695525.1 Pseudonocardia sp.
CAAGCGCGACGACCTGATCAATCCAAAGATTCCGGGGAACAAGTGGCGCAAGCTGAAGTACAAGCTGGACGACGCGGCCGCGGTTGGTCACCCCCGCTGCTGACCTTCGGTGGCGCCTACTCGAACCACATCCGCGCCCTCGCCGCTGCTGGCCGGTTCTTCGGCTTCGACACCGTGGGAGTCATCCGCGGTGAGGAGCACCTCCCGCTGTACCCGACGCTCGCCTCTCCGTCAGCCGCGGAATGACCCTGTTCCACCTCGACCGCGAGACCCTGCCCGCGGAGCTGGACTTCGACTACGACGTCCTCTGCTGCTCCGTTGGTACGGGCAGAACACTGGCGGCATCGCGGCGGGCGCTCCACACGGAGTCAAGGTCCTCGGCTTCGGCAAGATGCTCTGCGGGCTCTACGACCTGATCGACAAGGGCAGGTTCCAGCCGGGCACCACCGTGGTCGCCGTCGTGACTGGGCCGGCGTCATTGCCAGCTCCGACCCGGTCGGGTGCGACAGGCTCTCGACGGCGAGCGACGTGCCCTGCTGGCGGATAACGACGAAGTGCGTGGACGTCAGCTCCTGGCCGCGGCCGTCGCTGTAGAAGCTGTACTCGTCCGACGGCCCCGGCCGGCGAGGCGGAGGCTGTTGGTGACGACGAGGACGGAACTGGCGGCCATGAACGCTCCCGCGAGCATGGGGTGCAGCATTCCCGCGGCTGCGACGGGTAGGGCGAGGATGTTGTAGCCGAAGGCCCAGGCGAGGTTGGCCTTGATGACGGCGAGGGTGCGGCGGGAGAGCCGGACGGCGTCGACGGCTGCGGTGAGGTCGGCGCGGACGAGTGTGATGTCGGCGGCGGAGATCGCGATGTCGGTGCCGGTGCCCATGGCGATGCCGAGGTCGGCCTGGGCCAGCGCGGCGGCGTCGTTGATGCCGTCGCCGACCATTGCGACGACCCGGCCCTGTGCCTGCAGCCGGGCGATGAGCTCGACCTTGTCGGTCGGTAGCGCGTCGGCCACGACGGTGGTGATCCCGACCGTGTCGGCGACCGCGCGTGCGGCGCCCATGCCGTCGCCGGTGAGGAGCACAGGGTCGAGTCCGAGACGACGCAGCTCGGCGATCGCGTCGGTGCTGGTCGGTCTGATGGTGTCGGACAGCACGAGCACCGCGCGAGCGCGGCCTGCCCAGGCCATTGCCACGGTGGTGCGTCCGTTCGCCGCGGCGTCCGCGAGCGGCTCCTGAAGGGGGCCGGGGATCGGGATGCCGCGCTCCTGCAGCAGGCGGGGCCTGCCGAGCAGGACCTCGACGTCGCCGATCACGCCCTGCATACCGAGCCCGTCCAGGGAGACGACGTCGCGCACCTCGGGGGCGGGGGCTGCGGCGCGGTCGGCGGCGTGGCGGGCGACCGCCTGTGCCACGGGGTGGGCCGACGTGCCGGCCAGTGCCCCGGCCACGACGAGTACCTCGTCGCGATCCTCACCGTCGGCCGGCACAACATCGGTCACGGTCATCACGCCGGTCGTGACCGTGCCGGTCTTGTCGAGCACGATGGTGTCGACCCGCCGGGTGGACTCGAGTACCGCCGGCCCGGTGACGAGCACGCCGAGCTGCGCGGCGCGACCGGTGCCGACCAGCAGCGCAGTGGGCGTGGCGAGTCCGAGCGCGCAAGGGCAGGCGACGATCAGGACGGCCGTCGCGGCCGCGAAGGACGTGGCCGCATCCGCGCCGGCGCCGGTCCAGAACCCCCAGGTGGCGGCGGCGAGCATGAGCACCACGGGCACGAACTCGCCGCAGACCCGGTCGGCGAGGCGTTGGACGGCGGCCTTTCCGGTCTGCGCGCGCTCGACGAGCGCGGCCGTCTGCGCGAGTTGGGTGTCCGCCCCGACGCGTGTCGCCTGCACGACGAGGCGCCCCCCGAGCGCGACGCACCCGCCGATCACGTCATCGCCCGGTGCGACGTCAGCGGGTGTGGGTTCCCCGGTGATCGCCGCCGTGTCCAGCGCGCAGGAGCCGTCGATCACCACACCGTCGGTGGCGACCTTCTCACCCGGCCGCACCAGGAAGGTGTCGCCGACGGCGAGCCGGTCGACGGGCACGAGGTGCTCCCGCCCGTCGCGCAGGACCCTGGCGTCCGTCGCGGTGAGCGCGAGCAGGCCGCGCAGGGCGGCGCCGGAGCGCCGGCGGGCCCGGGCCTCCAGGTAGCGCCCGGCGAGCACGAACGTCGTCACCCCGGCGGCGACCTCGAGGTAGATATGACCTGCGCCGTCGGTCGGGGCCAGCGTGAGGTCGAAGGAGTGGGTGAGGCCGGGCCGGCCGGCCGTGCCGAACACCATGGCGTAGATCGACCAGCCGAACGCCGCGAGGGTCCCGACCGACACCAGGGTGTCCATGGAGGCGGTCGCGTGTCGCAGGTTCGCCAGCGCCGCCCGATGGAACGGCAGCGCGCCCCACAGCGCGACCGGCGCGGTCAGCCCGAGTGCCGTCCATTGCCAGAACGGGAACTGGATGGCGGGAACCATCGACAGCACGATCACCGGCAGGGCGAGCGCCGCGCAGGCGGCGAGCTGCTGCCCCAGCGCGGCGAGTTCACGCGCGTGGGCCGCCTCGGCCTCGTCGTCCCGCGTGCCCGGTTCCGGTTGCCGGGCCCTGTAGCCGGCGCGCTCGACCGCGGTCACGAGGTCCTCGACGGTCACTGTGCCGGCGTGCGTGACGGCGGCCCGACCGGTCGCGTAGTTGACGTTCGCCTGCACACCGTCGAGCTTGCGCAGCGCCCGCTCGATGCGCGCCGAACACGCTCCGCACGTCATGCCCTCGACGAGCAGTTCGGTGTCCACCGTCTCCGGGGCGGCCGCCGGGAGGACCGTGGTCATCGTCGGGCGGGTTCTGCGGTGTAGCCGGCGTCCCGGACCACCGCGACGACGGTGTCGAGTGAAACGGTGGAGGGATGGTGCACCTCGGCGGTCGAAGCGGCCAGGTCGACCCGGGCCGTCACCTCCGGGAGCGCGGCGAGCGCGCCCTGGACGTGCTGTGCGCAGCTGTCGCAATTCATGCCGGAGATGACGAGCGTCGTTGTGACGCGGTTCTGGCGGGGACGGGTGGTGGCTTCGGTCATGGGGATCTCCTCGTGCGGTGTCGGCTCGGTCGTCACGGTTGGCCGTGCGTGGTCGCGGGAACCGGCGCCGGCCGGGGCGGCTCGAGGATGCGGCCGGCCTGCCACCCGCCCGCCGCGGTGAGGGCGAGCACGGCAAGGAAGGCGACGACGCGTGCGGCGTTCGCCCGGGTGACCGAAGGCGGAGCCGGCTGGGCGGGGGATGCGTCCACGGCGGCAACTTATGGCAGCGCCCCAACGACGGCCAACCATCCGTACCCGCTCGTGAACACCTCGGACGGCCCCCAGCGCGTACGCGACCGACACCACACCGGACGCGGCGACCACGACGAGCGCACCGCGGGCGACGGTGTGGTGCTTGATCTCGGCTCCGGCGGATGGTCGTTCGTGATCTCGTCCCAGGCCCGCGTCACGGCCGTCACGTCCGAGGTCGTGCTGCGCCTGAACGGCTCCCACTGGTGTTCTCCGTGACGGCCACGAAGCCTGATGAGTCGCGAAGCGGTGCCCGTTGATGCGGGCGCTGTGATCTCATCGAGCCATACAGATCGCAGCGTTCGACTCTTCGGCTGATCGGAGGTCTCGCGGCGCGGGTGGAACCCTGCTGGGCCGAGGGGTGGAGTGCAAGATACGTCTTCCCGCCTTGCACCCCACCCCTCGGGCGTCCTCGATCAGGCGTCGAGCAGCTCGCCCGGCTCGTCGTTGAGCTTCGAGGCACGGTTGCGGGTGCGCCACCCGAGCAGCCCGTCGATCATCAGGAACGCGAGCAGGCTGACCCCGAGCACCGGCGCGAACCAGCCGATCGCGACGGCCAGCAGTACCGCGACGAACGCGGTCGCCTGCGTGGCCCGCCGCATCTGTCCGCGCGGTACCGGCCGCCCCCCACGGCCCCGGGTAGGCCGGCGGCGCCACCACATCCGGTAGCCGAGCACGATCAATGTGATCAGCCCGAGGCCGAACGCCACCAGTACGAGCTGGTTGACCCAGCCGAACAGCACCCCCATGTGCGCGTCGATGCCCCAGCGGGCGAGCTTCGCCACCAGCGGGTAGTCGCTGAAACGCACCTCGGCGACCACGCTGCCGGTGTCGCCGTCGACCGCGACGGCGTCGACCTGGGTGGGCCAGCTCCGCTCGATCTCGGTGACGGTCCACGCCGTCCCCGCCTCGGTGGGCCGGGCGATCTCGACCAGCCCGGCATTGATGCCGGCGGCCCGGGCGGTGGCGAGCACCGCGCCGAAGCGGTCGGGGTCACCGGTGAGGTCCCCGGTCGCCGCCGGGGTAGCGCCGGCGTGCGCGGCGGAGAGCCTGGTCTGCAGGGAGGGGGTGCTCCAGCCCAGCGATGCGCGCAGCGCGGTGACGTTCGCCCCGGCGTAGGTCGACCAGGTCAATCCGGTGGCGGACAGGAACAGCGCGCCGAGCACGAGCCAGACCCCGAGCGCGCCGTGCCGGCTCAGGGTGCGGCGCCGGCCGGTCGCACCCGATTCCGGACGGATCAGATCGCGGGCCTCGGCCAGGCCCGCGCCGCGGCGGGCTCGCCACCGCGCGATCCACAGCGCGAGCCCGCCGAGCGCGACCACCCACAACCAGGACGCGGCGAGCTCGCTGTAGAGCCGTCCGGGCTCTCCGAGCAGCAGGTGGCGGTGCAG
>DASRSC010000141.1:0-8775 GCA_035695525.1 Pseudonocardia sp.
GGTCGAGGTGCTGGACGCGTCGCCGTGGCGCGTGCCGACCTCATGCAGCTGGGCGCGGGCGGGTGGCTGCGGGGGCTGCGACCTGCAGCACGCCGACCCGGCCGCGCAGCGTTCCCTGAAGGCCGACGTCCTGGCCGAGCAGCTCCGCCGGCTGGCCGGGATCGAGCGCCCGGTGACGGTCGAGGAGCTGCCCGGTGGGGCGCTGGGCTGGCGCCACCGCGTCCGGCTTGCTGTCGACGACCAGGGCAGGGCCGGGCTGCGCGCGCACCGGAGCCACGACGTGCTGCCGATTGCCGACTGCCCACTGACCCCCGCGGGCACGCTGCCACCGGTGCTCGAGCACGGCTTCGACCCGGGTTCGGAGGTCGAGGTGGCGGTGGACGCGGACGGGCTGGTCCACGTCGGTGACGACGGCCCGGTCGTCCAGCGCGCCGCCGGGCGCGAGTGGCTGCTGTCCCCTGGAGTGTTCTGGCAGGTCCACCCGGCGCTCCCGGACACGCTGGCGGCCGTGGTGGGGGAATGGGCCCAGGCGCCGCGGGGCGGCACGGCGTGGGACCTCTACGGCGGGGTCGGGCTCTTCGCCGCCGTCCTCGCAGGCCAGGTCGGATTCGACGGCGAGGTCACCGTCGTCGAGTCCTCGCGGCAGGCCGTCGCGGACGGCAAGGCCGCGCTCGCCGACCTGCCGCAGGTGGGCTGGCGGGTGGGTCGCGTCGAGCGCGTTCTGGGCGGGCTGGGCGCGCGCCCGGACGTCGTGGTGGCCGACCCGCCCCGGCGCGGGCTCGGCCGCGAGCTCGTCGACGCGCTGTGTGCCCAGGCCCCCGACCGGGTGGTGCACGTGGCGTGCGATCCGGCGGCGCTGGCGCGTGACGTCGCGCTGTTCGCCGCGCGGGGTTACCGCCTGGAGCAGCTACGGGCCTTCGACGCGTTCCCGATGACGCAGCATTTCGAGTGCGTGGCGCTGCTGGTGCGCGACTGATCGGCGCGGGCCCTACCTGCGCGCCCTTCGTCGGGCCGCGATGAACGATCGGGGCGATCATGACGGTCACCCGTGCGATGGTGCCGGGATGCTGATCGTGCTGGCGGGGTTGCCGGCGAGCGGGAAGTCGACGATCGCACGAGCCCTCGCAGTCCGGCTGCCCGCAGCGGTGGTTGCCGTCGACCCGATCGACGACGCGATGCGCCGGGCCGGGATCGGGGCCGACCAGCCCACGGGCCTTGCCGCGTACATGGTCGCGGAGGCGGTGGCCGAGGATGTCCTCGCTGCAGGGCTCCCCGTGGTGGTCGACGCCGTTAACGCCGTCGAGCCCGCGCGGCAGCAGTGGCGGCGGCTCGCTGCGCGGCGGGGTGTGCCGATGGTCGTGGTGGAGGTGGTCTGTCCGGACCCGGGGGCACACCGCAGGCGGCTGGAGGGCCGGTCCCGCGGCCTCACCGACCTGCCCGAACCGACCTGGGACCACGTGTCCCGTCGTGCTGCCGAGTACGAGCCCTGGACCGAGCCGGTGCTTCGACTCGACTCCGCACTCCCCGTTGATGCCAACGTCGAGGTGGTGCTGCGGGAGTTGGCCGGGCCGGATCGGCGATGATCGGGGGGTGGACCTCGCTGAGCACCTGACCGGATGGGCCCCCGAGCCCGTCGAAACCACGGCGCGCATCGACGTCTGGCCTTCCGGGGCGTTCGCCGCCCTCCTGGACGAGCCGAGCCCGGTGCGGGGAGCGGGCGACCCGCTGCCGCCCCTGTGGCACGGGTTCCACCTGCTCGACCACCCCGCGCAGGCCGACCTCGGCGACGACGGCCACCCCGCCCACGGCCGGTTCCTGCCGCCGCTGCCGGATCGCCGCCGGATGTTCGCCGGTGGCCGGCTGGAGGTCGTCGCCCCGCTGCGCGTCGACGACCTCGTCACCCGCCGCTCCTCGCTCGTGTCGGCAACTCCGAAGAGCGGGCGCAGCGGGGCGATGGTGTTCGTGACGGTGCGCCACGAGTACGACCGCGGGGGGGTGCTCGCCGTCGTGGAGGAGCACGACTTCGCCTACCGCTCCCAGCCGGCCGGCGTGGCCCGCGGGCTGCCCCCGACGGCACCCGTCGCCCCGGAGCCGGCCGCAGGTGAGCCCGGGCCGTGGCAGGTGCGGCTGGATCCTGACGAAGCAGTGCTCTTCCGGTTCAGCGCGCTGACCTACAACACGCACCGCATCCACTACGACCACCCGTACGTCACGCACGTCGAGGGCTACCCGGGGCTCGTCGTCCACGGACCGCTGCTCGCGCTGCTCCTGCTGGAGCTGCCGCGCCGGTTCGCCCCCGAGCGCCGGGTCACCGGGTTCTCCTACCGCTTGCAGCGACCCGCGTTCGCAGGCGCGCCGGTCGTCGCCGTCGGCGCCCCGCACGGCGGTGACCTCACGGTGGGGGTGCCCGGACAGCCGCCGTCGGCCTCGGGAACGGTGACCTTCGCCTGACTCGCACAGCAGCGCGGTCGGGCCGCGTCAGCCGCGCACGCGATGTGGAGGAGGCCGTGCGCGGATACGAGTGCTCCAGCACTCGTATCCGCGCACGAGCGTCAGCTGTGGCAGTGGGCCGCCGACGGCGGCAGGTCGAGGGCGGGGTTGCCGTCGAAGAACCCGCTGGGCTTGAGCATGAAGCCCACCGTGCTGACCGGCATCACCGGCCAGTCCTCCGGACGCACGACGTGGTGGGCGCCGAACGTGTACCAGACGACGACCTCGGTGTCCTGAAGCGGTCGGTCGCCCGCCACGTATGCCGGGAGGCCCTGTCCGCCGGGGTGCTGGTTCGGGTAGTCGCCCGCCGCGAAGCGCTGGCTCTCGTCGTGCGCCGTGACCCACAGCTGGTGTTCGGTGAACCCGGACCGCTTGGCGTACACAGCATCGGGCGAGTACATCGGCGGCACTGTGGACCCCGGCATCAGGGCGTACGCCGTGGGCGCGCCGAGGGCCGAGGTCCGCTCCGCGCTCTCGATCCTCCAGTACCGCGCCCGTGCGGGATCGGTCTCGCGTTGCGCGACCGCCTCGCTCCCGAGCACGGTCCGGTGCACCTGCCAGGCGTTGCCGTGCGGGTTGTCCGGGCCCGGCGGGCTGGGGGCCGAGTCGACCTCGACCACTGTGTTCTTCCGCCCGTCCACGCTCATGTCGAGCCGCACGCAGAAGAAGTGCTGGTGGTGTGGCCCGTACAGGCCAGGGGCGACAAGCGTGCCGTGGCGGGGTGTCTCGCCCGGGGCGATCGCCCCGGTGGAGATGACGCCGCTGAGCTTGACCTCGTACTCGATCAGTCCGTCGTTGTAGAGGTACCAGAAGTAGCCGTACTCGTAGTTCCCCACGGTGACGATCGTGGAGATGACCAGCCGCCGCCTGCGCCGGACCTGCACCGCTCCGGTGCGAAAGTCGGTGTGCTTCCAGGCGATCCCTGCGTCCTCCTCGTGCATGCAGACGGCGTTCGGGATGATCACCGGTGCGCCGTCGTTGTCGCTGACGACCCCGTCGAAGTACTGGATGTGCCCGACGCAGTCGCAGCCGAGGGTCAGCGAGTTCGCGAGCCAGCCGACGCCGTACTCGCCCTGGTCGAACACGTTCTTGAACCGGTGGGTGGGGGCCGGGTCGCCGTACGGGACGTACATCTCGGCGAGCGACGCCCGGTAGACGATCGGCCGTCCGGCGTAGCCGAGCTGGTGCAGCACCAGGCCCTCACGCGGGGTGAACCCGATCCGCAGGTGCCACTTCTGCCACGTCACCGCGTGCCCGTCGACCGTGAAGCTCGGGCCGTCGGGCTGGGTGATCTCGATCGGCTTGACGTCGTCACGGTAGGCGTCGAACGCGGGGACGTTCCCCGGCTCGAAGACCCACGGCTCCTCGTAGTTGCCCGGCTGCTCGGGGATCGGGACGACGCCGTGGTCGTCGACCTCGACCACCTCGCCTGCATTGAGGTCCACCACCACGACCAAGCCCTCGACGGGCCGCGCGTACCCGTTCTCGCCCGGTGCCGAGCGCACCCAGGTGAGCGGTCGGGCGATCCGGCGGACCGACGGGTCGTCCTGGGGGCCGGTCCAGCTCGAGGCCCACGGGTCGACCATGGTGAGTGAGAAGTCCTCGATCCCGCGCCGGCGCATGGCCGCCTGCCAGCGCGGGTCGGCCTGAACGATCTTCTCGCAGGACATGAACTCCTCCGCCATGATCGGCGCCTGCACGCCCTCGATCGCGCGGAAGGACACCACCGCCCGGTCGCTGAGCGAGACGACCGCCTCGTAGGTGGTGCGCTCGCTGCGCTCGTACAGCACGACGTGTGCCTCGCGCGGCAGCGGCTCGTCGCCGGGCGACCAGGCGAACACGGCGGCCTTCGGCGGCTCGTGCAGCGTGACGAACACGAACCGCGCCGTCTCCGCCAGTCCTTCGGCCGCCCGGAGCGCCTCGGCGGCGGCGGCGACCTCCGTGCCGCTGAGCGGCTCCAGCGGATGGCCGGCGACAGCGGCGGGGGTGATCGTGACGCTCGCGTCCTCGACGGCAGTCATGCGTGGGCTCCCTGCGGTGTGTCGGTGGAATCGCCGATCTCGGTGACCTCGAACTGACCTATTCGGGCGTACCTGCTGGGGTACCGGCTGCGCAAGACCACGGCCACGCCCATTCCTCCGAGGAACACCGCGAGTACCACCCAGGGCAGCAGCCGGATGTAGGCGGCGTCGCCCGCTCCGGCGAGGTCGTAGCGGTTGACGACGAGCAGCACGCACGCACCCGTCATGGCCGCGAAGCCGAGCGCCGGCGCCACCAGGGTCGACCACCAGCGAAAACCGTCGCGGGCCGCCGTGAGGAAGTATCGGATGATCGCGACGGACACCAGCGCCTGCACGCCGAGGATGCCCAGCACGCCGAGGAGCGGCGACCACGTGCCCAGCTTGAGCAGCGCGCCCTCGTTGGTGGGGTCGTAGATCACGAAGGCAAGGCAGTAGAGCGCCACGAGGACCGTCACCGTCATCGAGGCGGTCACCGGGCTGTGCCGCGTGGACGTGCGGGCGAGCGCACTCGGCAGCACCCCCTCACGCCCGAGAGCGAACAGGTACCGGGCGCTGGTGTTGTAGAAGGCCATCGCGCACGCGAACGAGCCCGTCACGATGAGCACCTCCATGAGCGCCGTGGCCCAGGCGCCGACGTAGCGGTCGGTGAGCGGGTAGAACGCCGAGGCGATCTGGCCCGCGTACTGCGACTTCACCGCCTCCGCCGAGCCGTTCAGGCCCCAGCCGGTGACGAACACGTAGGAGATGAGGATGTAGAACAGGCCGAGGCCGATCACCGATCCGTACGTGGCGGCCTTCGCGATCCGGTGCGGGTCGCGGGTTTCCTCCGCGTAGTTCGGCGCCATCTCGAAGCCGACCCACGACCAGAACGCCGCGAACAACGCGACTCCCGCGGCACCCGCCCCAAAGACCTGGATCGCCGCGGAGTTGTCGAAGATGTTCAGCGGGTTCAGCGGGGCGAGCGAGAAGCCCTCGGCGCCGCCTGCGGCGAACACGCCGACGGCCAGCACCACGAGCACCAGCAACTCGGCGATGAGCGCCACGCCGAGCACCTTGGCCGTGAGCTCGATATGGAACACCGCGAACGCGCTCATCAGCGCGAGCCCGATGATCATGTAGACCCAGGCGGGCAGGTCCAGGCCGGTGAAACTCGCGACGGTCGTGGACGCGAAGTAGCCCATCGTCCCGGTCACCGCGGCGGCGAAGACCATGTAACAAAGCACGATCAGCAGCCCGGAACCGAGGCCCAGCACCCGGCCGAGGCCGCGGGTGACGAAGGTGTAGAAGCCGCCGGCCGACGTGACGCGGCGACACATGGCGATGTAGCCGACCGAGAAGATCGTCAGTGCGACGGTCGCGACGGCGAACGCGGCGGGGGAGGCATACCCGCCGCCGAGTGTCGCCACGGGTACGTTGAACAGCATCGCGGCGAGCGGGGCTGCCCCGGTGACGATGCAGAACAGCACGGACGGGAGGCCCAGCGCTCCGTCGGCGAGCTGGCCGGGCTTCCCGGACTCGGCTGGTAAGGCATTGGTTTCGGTGGGTACGGCGGTCATGGCGGCTCCCGGGGGTCGAGGGGCTCGGGACGTCGGTGTAGGACCTGCGGTGTCGTGGACAAGCCTGCGGAGCGCACGTGTCCTCAGTGTCACCTGTGAGTGACATGCTGCCCATCACAAATTTGGGCCAGAGACATCAGTGCGTAGTAGACGGATCTCGCTGCTTCTCCCGGGACGACGACCCCAGGCGCCGCCGCGCCGAGCCGCCCGGGACGATGTGTGGGTGACCAGCACGCCGCTTCCGACCCAGCAGAAGCCGACCCAGCAGCACTCGATCCAGCAGCGGATCGCCGACGAGCTCGGCGTCCGGCCCCATCAGGTGGCCTCGGCCGTCGACCTGCTCGACGGTGGCGCGACCGTGCCGTTCATCGCCCGGTACCGGAAGGAGGCCACCGGAACCCTCGACGACGCACAGCTGCGCACGCTCGAGGAGCGGCTGCGCTACCTGCGGGAGCTGGAGGAGCGCCGCACGGTGGTGCTCGACGAGATCCGCTCGCAGGGCAAGCTCGACGAGGCCCTCGAGGCACGGATCATGGCCGCGGAGTCGAAGGCGCGCCTGGAGGACATCTACCTGCCCTTCAAGCCGAAACGCCGCACCAAGGCGATGATCGCGCGGGAGGCCGGGCTCGAGCCGCTGGCCGACACCCTGCTGGCCGACCCGTCCCAGGACCCGGCAGGCGTCGCCGCAGGGTTCGTGAACGAGCAGGTGGCCGACGTTGCCGCTGCGCTCGAAGGTGCCCGGTCGATCCTCGTGGAGCGGTTCGCGGAGGACGCCGACCTGATCGGCGGCCTGCGCGAGCGGATGTGGACGCGCGGCAGGTTGGTCACGAAGGTCCGCGAGGACAAGGAGACCGAGGGGGCGAAGTTCGCCGACTACTTCGACTTCTCCGAGCCGTTCACCAAGCTTCCCTCACACCGGATCCTCGCGGCGTTCCGCGGGGAGAAGGAGGAGGTCCTCGACGTTGCGCTGGAGCCCGAGGACGGCACGGAACCCGCCGAGCCGGGCGCCGTCACCGACTACGAACGCATCATCGCGACCGCGGTCGGCGTGAGTGACCAGGGCCGCCCCGCCGACAAGTGGCTCCGCGACGCCGTGCGGTGGGCCTGGCGCACCCGGATCCTGCTGCACCTGGGCATCGACATCCGGGTGCGGCTGCGCACGGTGGCAGAGGAGGGCGCGATCGGCGTCTTCGCCACGAACCTGCGCGACCTGCTGCTCGCCGCGCCTGCCGGCAGCCGGGCCACGATGGGCCTGGACCCCGGGCTGCGCACGGGGGTCAAGGTCGCCGTGGTGGACGCCACCGGCAAGGTCGTGACCACCGACACGATCTACCCGCACGAGCCGCGGCGCGACTGGAAGGGTGCCCTCGCGACGCTCACCAGGCTGGCGGCCGCCCACGACGTCGAGCTGATCGCGGTCGGCAACGGCACTGCCTCGCGGGAGACCGACCAGCTGGCCAGGGAGCTCGCCGCGAAGAACCCAGCCCTGAAACTGATCCCGGTGATGGTCAGCGAGGCCGGTGCGTCGGTGTACTCGGCGTCGGCGTACGCCTCGGCCGAGCTGCCCGAGCTGGACGTATCCCTGCGCGGAGCGGTGTCGATCGCGCGACGGCTGCAGGACCCGTTGGCCGAGCTGGTGAAGATCGATCCGAAGTCGATCGGCGTGGGCCAGTACCAGCACGACCTGGCCGAGTCGGCGCTGTCCCGCTCGCTGGACGCCGTGGTCGAGGACTGCGTGAACGCCGTCGGGGTCGACGTCAACACCGCGTCCGCGCCGCTGCTGCGCAGGGTCTCCGGCATCACCGAGGGCCTGGCCACGCAGATCGTGCTGCACCGGGACGCGAACGGGCCCTTCCGCACCCGGCGCGCGCTCGCCGACGTGCCCCGCCTCGGGCCCAAGGCGTTCGAGCAGTGCGCGGGCTTCCTACGGATCCGCGGCGGCGACGACCCGCTCGACGTCTCCGGCGTCCACCCGGAGGCGTACCCGGTGGTGCACCGGATCCTGGAGCGGGCGAAGACCGACATCGGCTCGCTGCTCGGCAACGCACAGAAGATCAAGTCGCTGCGGCCCCACGAGTTCGTCGACGGCACCTTCGGCCTGCCGACCGTCACCGACATCCTCGCCGAGCTGGAGAAGCCGGGGCGCGACCCCCGCCCCGCGTTCCGCACCGCGACGTTCGCCGAGGGCGTCCACAAGATCTCCGACCTGCAGCCGGGGATGCTGCTGGAGGGCCAGGTCACCAACGTTGCAGCGTTCGGCGCCTTCGTGGACGTCGGCGTGCACCAGGACGGGCTCGTGCACGTGTCGGCGATGTCGAAGCAGTTCGTCAGCGACCCGCGCGACGTCGTCAAGTCCGGCGACGTGGTGCGCGTCAAGGTGCTGGAGGTGGACGAGGCGCGCAAGCGCATCTCGCTGACTCTGCGCCTGGACGACGAGGTGGGCGCGAAGCCCTCCCGGGGGGACCAGCGCGGCGGCGACCAACGGCGCCCTGAACGCGGGCCCCGTGACCAGAAGGGCGGCCGGGACGAGAAGGGCGGCCGGGACCAGAAGGGCCGTGATCAGAAGGGTGGCGACCAGAAGGGCGGCGCTCGCGGGGATCAGCGGGTCCGCGGCGGCGACCGGCGCGGCGGCGGAGGGCGGCAGGGCGGTTCTGGCGGCTCCGGCGGAGGCCTGGGCAACAGCGCGATGGCCGACGCCCTGCGCCGTG
>DASRSC010000142.1:0-15410 GCA_035695525.1 Pseudonocardia sp.
CAGCAGCTGCGCACGTTGCTGGGGTCGTTCATGTTCTCCGGCGACCAGCTCCAGCAGCCTGCCGGCACGCTGTCGGGCGGGGAGAAGACCCGCCTCGCGCTTGCCGGTCTCGTCTCGAGCGCAGCCAACGTCCTGCTCCTCGACGAGCCCACGAACAACCTCGATCCGGCCAGCCGCGAGCAGGTGCTCGACGCGCTTCGCCACTTCGCCGGGGCCGTCATTCTGGTCACCCACGACTCCGGCGCCGTCGAGGCGCTGCACCCCGACAAGGTGATCGTGCTGCCGGACGGCACGGAGGACCTCTGGTCGAGTGAGTATCTGGAGCTCGTGCAGTTGGCCTGATCGGGCGATTTCCGCGATCTTCGGCACCACCCGATCGGGCAATTCATTCCGCGAGTCGTGTTGACCTGCGGTGATGTCCTGCTCCGCCCTGCTCCTCGAACGGGCCCGTGAAGGGAACAAACAGGTGGCGAGGGAGTGACGAGGAGGTGAGACGGGTGCGTCAATGATCACCCGTCCGCGTGGGCCGTTCGGCGGAACCGTTCACCGATCATCGAGTGGATCTCCTGGTTACGGGTACCTACCGAGGACGATCATTGCGCGCACCGGGGGGCCGGGAACGAACCGCGCGTGGAAGTTCCGCGGCGGATAGAGGAGGAAAAGGCCGTGGCCGACCTGAAGAAGGGTGCCCGGATCACCGGTACCCAGCGTGACAAGCTCGCCACCGACCTCAAGAAGAAGTACGAGAAGGGCGCCAGCATCCGGGCCCTCGCCGAGCAGACCGGGCGCTCGTACGGCTTCGTGCACCGGGTGCTCAGCGAGACGGGCGTGCCGCTGCGTGGGCGTGGTGGGGCCACGCGTACCAAGAAGAAGTAACACCGCTGCGGGCTAACCTGCCCGCATGACGACAGCGGTGGTGGACCCCGGTCTCCTCGAGCGCGGCGGGCTCGCGCTCGACGTCGACGGGCCGCGGGCGACGATCAGTCTCTCGCGCCCCGACGTCCTCAATGCACAGACGCCCGTCACCTGGGACGCGTTCCGCTCGATCGGCGAGGCGCTTCCCGACGAGGTGTGGGTGGTGGTTGTGCGGGGCGAGGGCCGCGCGTTCTCGTCGGGCCTCGACAGGCGGTTCTTCACGGCTCGTGAGATCGACGGGCTGCCGGGGATCGCCGGGATCGCGGAGCTGTCCGACGAGGACGCCGACACCACCATCGCCGGGTTCCAGGCCGGGTTCTCGTGGCTGCGCCACCCCGCACGGGTCACCGTCGCGGCGGTGCAGGGCCACGCGATCGGCGGCGGGTTCCAGCTCGCGCTGGCCTGCGACCTGCGCCTGGTCGCCGACGACGTGCAGTTCTGCATGGCGGAGGCGACGCTCGGCATCGTTCCGGACCTGGGCGGTACCCATCCGCTGGTGCAGGCCGTCGGGTACTCCCGCGCCGTGGAGATCTGCCTGACCGGGCGCCGGGTCGGGGCGGAGGAGGCGGTGGCGTCGGGACTCGCACTGCGTGCAGTGCCCGTTGGGCAACTGGACGCTGAGGTCGACGCCATCGTCTCCTCTCTCCTCGCCGTGCCATCCGGGGCGGCCCGCGAGACTCTCGCCCTGCTGGCCGGTGTCGCCGACGGCATGGACCCTGCCGGGGCTCTCGCGGCGGAGCGGGCCGCGCAGCTGCGCCGCCTCCGCAGCCTGGTGGCCGGAGAGGGCTGAATCTGGCGATCGGGACTAAAAGGAGGCAACCGCGGTGTTGTCGCGTTGCGTCAGGAGTGTGTGCAATGGTGTAAGCGAGGGGGCCTCCGGTGGATCGGGCCTGGGGAATGATGAGGGGCGTCGCCCGCGGCGTCGACGCGCCGAAGTCGGTGAAGAAGGGGACGATCCCGCGGATCTGGACGTTCGCCCGGCCCTACCGCCGTTGGCTGCTGGCGTTCCTGCTGCTCACGGTCGTCTCCGCCACCATCGGCGTGCTGACGCCGGTGCTGGCCGGGCGCGTGGTCAACACGATCGTGGCCCGCGGCGAGGTGTCCGCCGCCGCCGCTACCGTGCTCGGCCTCGCCGGGGGCATCGCGGCCCTCGCGGTGCTGGAGGCCGTGGTCGGCCTGGTGTCCCGCTGGTTCTCCTCGCGGATCGGGGAGGGATTGATCGTCGACCTGCGCCGCGCGGTCTTCGAGCACGTGCAGCGGATGCCGATCGCGTTCTTCACCCGGACCCGCACGGGCGCGCTCGTGAGCAGGCTCAACAACGATGTGATGGGCGCACAGTCGGCGATCACATCGACCCTGGCCAGCGTGCTGAGCAATGCCGTCCAGCTGGCTCTCGCCCTCGGCGTGATGATCAGCCTGGCCTGGCAGGTCACGCTCCTGGCGCTGCTGCTGCTGCCGATCTTCGTACTGCCGGCGCGCCGCATGGGCCGCACGATCGCCGGCCTGCGCCGGGAGTCGGCCGACCTCAACGCGAGCATGAGCACGCAGATGACCGAGCGGTTCTCCGCGCCGGGCGCCACGCTGGTCAAGCTGTTCGGCCGCCCCGAGGAGGAGGCGCGTGACTTCGGTGAGCGGGCCGAGCGGGTGCGCGACATCGGGGTGCGCACGGCGATGGTCTCGCGCGTCTTCGTCACCGCTCTGTCGCTGGTTTCGGCGCTGGCCCAGGCACTCGTCTACGGCCTCGGTGGCTACCTCGCGGTGACCGGGCAGATCGAGCCCGGCACGGTCGTGACCCTCGCGCTGCTGCTGACCCGGCTCTACACGCCGATGACCGGCCTGGCCAACGCCCGCGTCGACGTGATGACCGCACTCGTGTCGTTCGAGCGGGTCTTCGAGGTCCTCGACCTGAAGCCGATGATCACCGAGAAGCAGGGGGCCGCTCCGCTGCCCGATGGGCCGGTGACCGTCCGGCTGCGCGATGTCCGGTTCGGCTACCCGAATGCTGAACAGGTGTCGCTGGCCACCCTGGAGGAGGTGGCCGTGCTGGACAACCGGGTGAACGAGGAGGTGCTGCACGGCGTCGACCTCGATGTCGGTGCCGGACAGTTGCTTGCGCTCGTCGGATCGTCGGGCGCCGGCAAGTCCACGCTCGCCTCCCTGGTGCCGCGGCTCTACGACGTCGACAGCGGCGCGGTCGAGCTGTCCGGCATCGACGTGCGCGACCTGACCTCTGCCGCGGTGCGCGGAGCGGTCGGCGTCGTCACGCAGGACGGCCACCTGTTCCACGACACGATCCGCGCGAACCTGCGTTATGCCGCCCCGGAGGCGAGCGACGCCGAGATCGTCGATGCCGTGCGCCGGGCTCGCCTCGGCGACCTGCTCGACGCGCTCACCGACGGCCTCGACACGGTGGTGGGCGAGCGCGGGTACCGGCTCTCCGGAGGGGAGCGGCAGCGGCTGACGATCGCCCGGCTGTTGCTGGCCCGGCCCCGCGTGGTGATCCTCGACGAGGCCACGGCGCACCTGGACTCCGAGTCCGAGGCCGCAGTCCAGGCCGCGCTCGCCGAGGCGCTCGTGGGCCGTACCGCCATCGTCATCGCCCACCGGCTTTCCACGATCCGGGCCGCGGACGAGATCGCGGTGGTCGAGCAGGGCCGGATCGTGGAGCACGGCACCCACGAGCAGCTGCTCGCGCGGGGCGGCCGCTACGCCGCGCTCTACCGCACCCAGTTCGCAGATGGCGGCGACGAACCCGGCGACGAGCCTCTGCCGCCCGGGATCGCGTGCGGCATCCCAGGGTGCACGGGGCGCCATCGAGAGCAGCACCTGGTCGGCTGACCGGCAGGGGGCGTGGGGAACGCCACGTCTGGCCGGCGTGCTGACGAGGGACGATGGAAGCGGGTGACCGGAGAGTCGACGCCGACCGCAGCGCCCATCATCCCTCAGTTTCCTCGGTCGGCGGCGAGCAGCCGGGCTGGAGCACATCCATGATCATGATCTGCGAGCGCTGCTACGCGCCCATCGGCGACGGCGATGCCGTCGTCCGCCTGGCCCACGTCGACGAGACCCGTCCCGACGGCAGCGTGAGGTGGCGGTACTCCTACGTTCACCCCGCGGGCTCCGCCGCGTGCGGTACAACGCTTCCCCCTGACGGTCAGCGGCCCGACACCGGCGCGTGGAACCCGGCGCGGGGGATCGACGGCCGGCGCGCCTGAGCAGCGCGCACCGGTCCAGCGTTCGTCAGCGCCGCCGGACAGCGCCCTCCACGAGGTCGAGCACGCCGGCGAGGTCCTCGGCGGGCAGTTCCATGGACAGGTGTGAGACCAGCCCCTCCAGCACCAGCTCCAGGTAGCGCGCCAGCACCGGGACGGGCACGTCGTCGCGAAGCGTGCCGGTCCGCGCCTGCCGCTCGAGCCGTGCCTGCGTGGCGGCGGTGATCGCTTCGGCGTGCTGTCGCCAGCGGTCCCGGAAGCCCGGGTCGGTGCGCCCCCGCCGCGCGATCTCCAGGAACGTGCCCGTCCAGCCGGCGTCGATGCGTTCGGGTGAGGTCAAGAGCTCCCGCATCACCTGCACGAGGCCCTGCTCGGCCACGATCTCGGTCATACGCTCGGCGTCCCGCTCGGCGAGAGCGAAGAACAGCGCGTCCTTGTCGCGGAAGTGGTGGAAGATGGCCCCGCGGGACAGGCCGGTGGACTGCTCGAGCCTGCGCACCGTGGCGCCCTCGTAGCCGTACCGGGCGAAGCAGGCGCGGGCCCCGTCGAGGATCTGCCGGCGTCGCGCGGCGAGCTGGTCGGCGCTGACGCGGGGCATCAGCCGAGGATACCGGGAAGCCAGACGTACGTACGGCTTGCGAAAAGTCCTGACGGGTCGGCCCCGGCTGCGGAGTCGAGCATCTGCAATCGTCGGACTGCGCGGGTAGCGTTCTCGGGCGTGGCTGAGGACGTGGGCATTACGATGATCTCGGCGGCGCCCGACGCCGCTCCGCCCGACGCCGGGCCGTCCGTCCTGCGGGACTGCGCCGACGCCGAGGCGTATGTGGCGTCTGTGTGTTTCAAGATCGGCCCACCGCGGTTGGTCGGCGTGGAGCTCGAGTGGCTGCTGCACCGGCCATCGGCTCCCACGGTGCCGCCGGACGTCGACGCGCTGATTGCGGCGCTCGGGCGGCACAGCCCGACCACCCTCGACCCGTCCTCGTCCGCCCTCCCGCTCCCTGCCGGTTCCGACGTCAGCGTCGAACCGGGTGGCCAGATCGAACTCGCGAGCCCGCCCCTCCCGGATCTCGGAGGGTTGCTGCAGTCCGTCCGCGCCGACGCCGACGCGCTGCACCACCTGCTCGCCACCCAGGGGTTACGCCCCCACACCCGTGCGGCCGACCCGCTCCGTGCACCGGTCCGGGTGCTCGACGTTCCGCGGTACCGGGCCATGGAGCAGGCGTTCGACCGCGTGGGGCCCCACGGCCGCACCGCGATGTGCTCCACCGCCGCCGTGCAGGTCTGCGTCGACGCCGGCGAGCGGGGGGAGGTCGCCCGCCGCTGGGCCGCGGTCCATGCCCTCGGCCCGGTGCTGCTGGCCGCCTTCGCCAACTCCCCGGTGCTGCACGGGAGGCGCACGGGCTGGAAGTCGTCGCGCTGGGCCAGCTGGCAGCGTGCCGACCCGGCCCGTACGGCACCACCGCCGGTACTCGACACCACCACCGCCGATCCGGCCGCTGCCTGGGCCCGTCGCGTGCTGGAGACCCCCGTGCTCTGCGTGCGCCGCGACGGTGTCTGGGAGGTGCCCCGCGGGGTCACGTTCGCCGACTGGGTCAACGGCGCACTGGGAGCGCCGCCGACCACCTCCGACCTCGCCTACCACGTGTCCACGCTGTTCCCGCCCGTCCGTCCGCACGGGCACGTCGAGGTGCGCTACGTCGACGCCCAGGCCGGGCGTCGGTGGGCGCTGCCGGTCGCGGTGCTGGCCGCGCTGCTGGCCGACCCGGCCGTCACCGACAGGGCCCGCGAGGCGTGCGAGCCTGCGCAGGGTCGGTGGACCGCAGCGGCCAGGCACGGGCTCGCCGATCGGATGCTCGCCCGGGCCGCGGCCACCGTCTTCCAGCTCGCCTGCTCACAGCTGCCCGCCATCGGCGCGCCCGACTGGGTCGTCGCCGACCTGGCCGACATGACCGAGCAGCAGGTGCTGCGCGGACTGTGCCCTGCCGACAACTGTGCCGACGACCCGGCCGACGATCCGGATACTCCCGAGGGAGAGACGTCATGACCGTTGACCACGTCGCGGCAACCGACGAGGCCCTGCGCACCCGCGTGGCCGACCTGCTCGCAGCGTCCCGTGCGCGCAGCACCGCCCTCACCGAGGCCGTCGACGAGGCCGACCTCGTGGCTCAGCATTCGCCGCTGATGTCCCCGCTGGTCTGGGACCTCGCACACATCGGCAGCCAGGAGGAGCTCTGGCTGGTCCGCGACGTCGGCGGCCGCGAACCGCTCCGCCCGGAGATCGACGGGCTCTACGACGCGTTCCAGCACTCCCGCGCCAGCCGGGTCGAGCTGCCGCTGCTCACACCGGCCGAGACACGCAGCTACGTGGCGGAGGTCCGGGACAAGGCCCTCGACGTCCTCGAGCGCACCCCGCTCACCGGCCGCAGGCTCGTCGAGCGCGGCTTCGCCTTCGGAATGATCGTGCAGCACGAGCAGCAGCACGACGAGACCATGCTCGCCACCCACCAGCTCCGCGCGGGTGCTCCGGTGCTGCACGCCGACGCTCCGCCCGCCGGGCGCCCGCTCGCCGCCCGCGAGGTGCTCGTGCCGGCCGGCCCGTTCACCATGGGCACGTCCGCGGAGCCGTGGGCGCTCGACAACGAGCGGCCCGCACACGTGGTGGAGGTCCCGGCGTTCGTCATCGACGCCGCAGCCGTCACCAACGGGGACTACGCCGAGTTCATCGTGGCGGGCGGCTACGACGACCAGCGCTGGTGGAGCGATGCCGGCTGGGCACACCGGGTGCAGGCCGGGCTCACGGCGCCGCTTTTCTGGGAGCGGGATGGCTCCGGCGAGTGGTACCGGCGCCGGTTCGGTGTGCTCGAGCGCGTGCGCGCCGACGAGCCGGTCGTCCACGTCTGCTTCCACGAGGCCGACGCGTACGCGCGGTGGGCCGGCAAGCGGCTGCCCACGGAGGTGGAGTGGGAGAAGGCCGCCCGGTTCGACCCGGCTACCGGGCGCTCCCGGCGTTTCCCCTGGGGCGACGACGACCCCACACCTGAACGCGCCAACCTCGGGCAACGTCACCTGCAGCCGTCGGCAGCAGGAGCCTTCCCAAGCGGGGCCTCGCTGCTCGGCGTGCACCAGCTCATCGGTGACGTGTGGGAGTGGACGAGCTCGGGCTGGCACCCGTACCCGGGCTTCCAGGTCTTCCCCTATCCCGAGTACTCGCAGGTGTTCTTCGGCGGCGACTACCGCGTGCTGCGCGGCGGCTCGTTCGGCACCGACCCGGCGGCGATCCGGAGCACGTTCCGCAACTGGGACCACCCCGTGCGTCGGCAGATCTTCGCCGGCTTCCGGTGTGCGCGGGACGTGTCCCCTGCCGGGGTGGCGTAGCGGCGGGTGTGCCGTCATCTGGCCTATCTCGGCCCACCTGTGACCCTGTCGTCGATGGTTCTCGAGGCGCCGCACGGGCTGCTGCGGCAGTCCTACGCGCCTGCGGACATGCGCGGGGGCGGCACGATCAACGCCGACGGCTTCGGCGCGGGCTGGTATCCCGAACCCGGAGCCGACGCCGTGCGTTACCGCAGCGCCGCCCCGATCTGGTCCGACCTGGCCTTTCCTGCCGTCGCCGCGGCCACCCGGAGCGGCGCGCTGCTGGCTGCCGTCCGCTCGGCCACCACGGGGATGCCCGTCACGGTCACGGCGGCTGCCCCGTTCGCCGAGGGCCGGTGGCTGTTCAGCCACAACGGCGTCGTCCGCGGCTGGCCTCGCTCGGTCGCGAGCCTCGCCGCCGAGCTGCCCGTCACCGACCTGATCACCCTCGACGCGCCCACCGACGCCGCCCTGCTCTGGGCACTTGTCCGCCATCGGCTGCGTGCGGGCGCCGACCCCGCGGTGGCCCTCGCCGACGTGGTCACCGCGGTGGCCACATCGGCCCCGGGATCGCGGCTGAACCTGCTGCTCACCGACGGCACCGCGATCTGGGCCACGGCGTGGGACCACGCGCTGTCGGTGCGCACCACCCCCGGCACCGCCCTCGTCGCGTCCGAACCGATCGACAGTCTCCCCACCTGGAACGGGGTGCCCGACCGGCACCTCGTGGTGGCCTACCCGGGCCGCCACCGCGTCCAAGACCTCACGACAACGGGAGTCCCATGAACCACGCGCTGCTCGACATCCACCTGACCGACGGCGATGCCGATGTAGCCCTGCGCGCCGACGTGCGCGCCGGTCTGACCGCGATTCCCAAACAGCTGCCCCCGAAGTGGTTCTACGATGCCCGGGGCAGCGAGCTGTTCGAGCTGATCACCGAGCTGCCGGAGTACTACCCGACGCGCACGGAGCGGGCGTTGCTGGCACGCAGCGTGGACGAGATCGCGGTCACGTCGGGGGCGGACACGCTCGTCGAGCTCGGTTCGGGATCGTCGGCGAAGACGCGGCTCCTGCTCGACGCGTTCTTCCGCAGCGGCTCCCTGCGCCGGTACGTGCCGCAGGACGTCAGCGAGGCGGCGCTGCGGCTGGCGATGGACGCTTTGGCCGTGGAGTACCCGAGGCTCGCACTGCACGGCGTGGTCGGCGACTTCACCACCCACCTGGACCGGCTACCGCGCGGTGACCACCGGATGGTCGCGTTCCTCGGCGGCACGATCGGCAACCTGCTGCCCGAGGAGCGCGCCGAGTTCCTGCGGCAGCTCCGTGCGGTGCTGCACCCTGGGGAGCAACTGCTGCTGGGCACCGGGCTCGTGATCGACGAGGAGGTGCTCGTGCGCGCCTACGACGACTCGGCAGGCGTCACAGCCGAGTTCAACCGCAACGTGCTGCGGGTGCTCAACCGGGAGCTGGGAGCCGACTTCGTAATCGAGGCGTTCGCCCACCGTGCCCTGTGGGACGCGGAGAACGAATGGATCGAGATGCGGTTGGTCGCCGAGCGCGCGATGACCGTCACGGTCGCCGACCTCGGCCTGCGGGTGCAGTTCGCGGCGGGGGAGGAGATGCGCACTGAGGTCTCGGCCAAGTTCCGGCCGGCCGGCGTGCGCGCGATGCTCGAGGAGGCGGGTCTCGCCGTCACCCGCACCTGGACCGACCCGGACGACCGCTTCGCCCTGACCTTGGCCACCGCCACCTGACCCCGCGAGTCGCCGGTTTTCCGCCCGCGAGTCGCCCGTTCCCGGCCCGCGAGTCGCCGGTTTTCCGCCTGCGAGTCGGCCGACCTCGTTCGAGGCGCTGTGATTCGGTGTGAGGGGGCACCGGCACGGTTCCGTGCGGCCCGACGGCGTCGGACATCGGGTTAGCCTCGTCTGATGAGCAGTGGCGGGTCGTGGCGGCGTGACGGAGTCCGGGTCATTCCTGGCGACGCGTTGGACTCCAACACCCCGCAGACTCCGGGCATGCAGCGCGCCGCGGCCGTCACGCACGGCAGAGTGGGCGCGACGAGGCTGTGGGCCGGCACGGTCACCATCCACCCCGGTGCCCGAACCGGCGCCCACCACCACGGCGAGCTGGAGAGCGTCATCTACGTGGTGCGCGGACTGGCGCGCATGCGGTGGGGCGAGAATCTCGAGTACTGCGCGGAGGCGGGTCCCGGTGGGTTCATCTTCGTGCCGCCCTTCGTCCCGCACCAGGAGATCAACGCACTCGACGACGAGCCTCTCGAGTGCGTGCTCACCCGCAGCGGCCAGGAGCCGATCGTCGTGAACCTCACTATCGAGGGCGTGGCTGAGCCCGAGCATGTGCCGTGGACCGACCCCGCGCATCCCGCACCGCGGCGCTGAGCGGGGCGGGGCGGGTGCGTATCGCGGGACGGTGCTTCCGGCTCGAGCGTTTGCGCGGGTCTAGAGATCGAGCGTGGCCCTGCTCGGTCGAACAGTGAACTGCTCATAGTGTGACCAGCACCAACCGGCGAGCTCGCGGGCGATGGCGGTGTTGGCCACCACCGGCCGCTTGTCCCGGGCGTCGAAGGACACCCAGCGGGCGTGCAGGCGCTGGTTGGCCCGTTCACCGCGGTCCTGGGCCGCCGGGCCGGCCTTGCCCTGGCGGCGGCGCAGCTCGACACCAGGCCGGTAGCGCGTGCGGTGATCCCAGGCCGCCTCGATCAGCAACCGGCGCGCGTGTCCAGTACCGGTCTTGGTGGTCAACCGCTGCCAGTCCCCGATCTCGACCGCGCGCCCGAACGCGGTCAACGTCGATACCCCACGCAGACAGCCCAGCCGGGTCACGTCTGGGGTGAACGCGCTGTCGGCGGCCATCCCGCGATCGCGGCGTCGAGCCGGTCCCGCCGCGCCCCCAAACCAGGCAGCGTCAACAACTCACGCCGAGCGCGCAGCCAGCGGTCGTGCGGACCGGTCCACGGCTTGCCGCCGTAGTAGACGATGCCGTGGCGCAGCAGCACGATTCCGCTCCACTGGGGCCTCCCACATCTTGTGGCCCTACCGGCCAGGACCCACTCCTGCCCAGCAACCCACGTTCACATGTGGAGAGGCCCCAACCCGGAACTCCGTACCGTCTAGATGTTTCTCCACCTCGGGAATCGCGCGCGGCGACTCAGGCAGGCGGATACCGAGAATCGTGTACTCAATTCCACGACGCACTGTGCGGCCTCGCAGGTGCGGCCTCTGATGTCAATGGATCATTGACGCCAGCTTTCCGTCAATCTGTCGACGACAACGATGGCCGCCGCAATGACGACGGCGGCGAGCCGTTAACCGGTTCGCCGCCGTCGAGGGGGAGTGGAGCTCAGCTGCGGAGCATCCCGCGCAGGACGTACTGCATGATCCCGCCGTTGCGGTAGTAGTCCGCCTCGCCGGGGGTGTCGATCCGGACGGTCGCGTCGAACTCGACGGTCTCGCCCGATTCCTTCGTCGCTGTCACGTGCACGGTGCGCGGGCTCGAGCCCTCGTTGAGCGCCGTGACGCCGCTGATGTCGAACGTCTCGCTGCCGTCCAGGCCGAGGGACGCGGCCGACTGACCCTCCGGGAACTGCAGCGGCAGCACGCCCATGCCGATCAGGTTCGAGCGGTGGATCCGCTCGTAGCTCTCCACGATCACGGCCTTGACGCCCAGGAGCGCGGTGCCCTTGGCCGCCCAGTCGCGCGACGAGCCGGAGCCGTACTCCTTGCCGCCGAGCACCACCAGCGGAGTGCCCTGCGCGGCGTAGTTCTGCGCCGCGTCGTAGATGAACGCCTGCGGTACGCCCTCCTGTGTGAAGTCGCGGGTGTAGCCGCCCGAGACGCCGTCGAGGAGCTGGTTGCGCAGCCGGATGTTGGCGAACGTGCCGCGGATCATCACCTCGTGGTTGCCGCGGCGGGAGCCGTAGGAGTTGAAGTCCTTCTTCTCGACCCCGTGCTCACGCAGGTACTGCCCGGCGGGAGTGTCCTCCTTGATCGAGCCCGCGGGGGAGATGTGGTCGGTGGTGACCGAGTCGCCCAGCAGCGCCAGCACCCGCGCCCCGGAGATGTCCTGCACCGGCGACGGCTCGGGCTGCATGCCCTCGAAGTACGGGGGCTTGCGGACGTAGGTCGACTCCGGATCCCACGCGAACGTGTTGCCCTCGGGCGTCTGCAGCGACTGCCAGCGCTCGTCGCCCGCGAAGACGTCGGCGTAGTCCTTCGTGAACATCTCCTGGCTGATCGCACCGTCGATCGTGGACTGCACGTCCTGGGCAGACGGCCAGATGTCGCGCAGGAAGACATCGTTCCCCTGCGGGTCCTTCCCGAGCGACTGGGTCTCGAAGTCGAAGTCCATCGTGCCGGCCAGCGCGTAGGCGATCACCAGCGGCGGCGACGCCAGGTAGTTCATCTTGACGTCGGGGTTGATCCGGCCCTCGAAGTTGCGATTGCCCGAGAGCACCGAGACCACGGCGAGGTCGGCCTCGTTGACCGCGGCGGAGATCTCCTCGGCGAGCGGCCCCGAGTTGCCGATGCACGTGGTGCAGCCGTAGCCGACCAGGTGATATCCGAGCTTCTCCAGGTACGGCCAGAGGCCGGCCTTCTCGTAGTAGTCGGTGACCACCTTCGAGCCCGGTGCCATCGACGTCTTCACCCACGGCTTGACCGCCAGGCCCTTGTCGACGGCGCTCTTGGCCAGGAGCGCCGCGCCGAGCATCACCGACGGGTTCGAGGTGTTGGTGCAGGAGGTGATCGACGCGATGACGACCGCGCCGTGGTCGAGCTCGAACGACGAACCGTCGACCAGCGTCACCGGCGTCGGCTTGGTCGTGCGGCCGCCCGCGCCCGTGGCCGCCGACACCGGGGCGTGCGGCGCGCCTTCGCCGTTGCCGCTGCTGGGCGAGGCCGGGTCGCTGGCCGGGAAGCTCTCCTCGCCGGCCTCGTCCACGGCGGAGCGGGTGGTGACTGCGTCGTCGGGATCACGCTCGTCGGGCTCGCCGGCGTAGTCGCCCAGCGCGCCGCGGAACGCGCCCTTCGACTCCGACAGGGCGATGCGGTCCTGCGGGCGCTTCGGCCCGGCGATCGACGGGACGACCGTCGACAGGTCGAGCTCGAGGGTCTCGGAGTAGACCGGCTCGCGGGCCGGGTCGTGCCAGAGGCCCTGCTCCTTGGCGTAGGCCTCGACGAGGTCGATCTGCTCCGTGGAGCGGCCGGTGAGCTTCAGGTAGCGGAGCGTCTCCTCGTCGATCGGGAAGATCGCCGCGGTGGAGCCGAACTCCGGGCTCATGTTGCCGATCGTGGCTCGGTTGGCCAGCGGCACAGCGCCGACGCCCTCGCCGTAGAACTCCACGAACTTGCCCACCACCCCGTGGCGGCGCAGCATCTCGGTGATCGTCAGCACCACGTCGGTGGCGGTGGCACCGGCCGGGATCTCGCCGGTGAGCTTGAAGCCCACGACCCGCGGGATGAGCATCGAGACGGGCTGGCCCAGCATGGCGGCCTCGGCCTCGATGCCGCCGACCCCCCAGCCGAGCACGCCCAGGCCGTTGACCATCGTGGTGTGCGAGTCGGTGCCGACGAGCGTGTCGGGGTAGGCCTGGCCGTTACGGGTCATCACCACGCGCGCAAGGTGCTCGATGTTGACCTGGTGCACGATGCCGGTGCCCGGCGGGACGACCTTGAACTCGTCGAACGCGCCCTGGCCCCAGCGCAGGAACTGGTAGCGCTCCTTGTTGCGCTGGTACTCGAAGTCGACGTTGCGCTCGAAGGCGTCCGGGCGGCCGAAGATGTCGATGATCACCGAGTGGTCGATCACCAGTTCTGCCGGGGCCAACGGGTTGACCTTGGCGGCGTCACCGCCGAGCTCGGTGACAGCCTCGCGCATCGTCGCCAGGTCGACGACGCAGGGGACACCGGTGAAGTCCTGCATGACCACGCGGGCCGGCGTGAACTGAATCTCGGTGTCCGGCTCGGCGTCGGGGTTCCAGCCCGCCAGCGCGCGCACGTGGTCGGCGGTGACGTTGGCCCCGTCTTCGGTGCGCAGCAGGTTCTCCAGCAGCACCTTGAGGCTGAAGGGAAGGCGCTCGGCGCCCTCGACGGCCGACAGCCGGAAGATCTCGTGCTCGGCCCCGCCTGCCTGGATCGTTCCTCTCGCTCCGAAGCTGTCCGTGCTGGCCACGTCGGTGTCCTCCTGGCGATGGTGGGCGCTGGATTTCTCTAGAGAGATGCGATTTTCCGGAGTCTGGCGCACCGACGCGTCCTCGGACGCAGCGGACCGGCTCTCCCCAAACAGTACGCTTGTCCTGCTACACGGTCGAGCCGGGGGAGGCAGGAAAACTACGCCCGGCCGGGTGTCCCCTCCCCCGAGCGCCGTGTGGCCGCGTCCGACCCTTCGTCCCCCATGTGGTGGATGTTCGTCCCTGATACGCGTGTGCCTACCGGAGTTGCGGCTGTCCGAATGGCAGCATGCGGGCGCTTGTGGAGATCAACGACGGGACGGAGGCGCCTTCGTGCGGTATGGGTCCGCGCTACCTCCACGCTCTCCGCGAGATCATGGCCGCCGGCTTCCGGCCTGGCGACGACAGGCGCTCGTCCTCACCGTGCTGGTCGCGTTGCTCGGCGGCGGCACGTCCGCCGCGCTGGCCCAGCCCGCCCCACCGCCGCCGCCGAACCCGAGTGATGACGAACTGCAGCGCAGCCGCGACTCCGTCAGCGGGCGGGCGGACGAGGTCGGGCGGCTCACCACGCAGCTCGCGGAGCTCGACACCCGGACCGACGACCTGCAGGCCGCGCTGGCCGCTCAGCGGGAGACGGCCGAGGCAGCGCTCGTCGACCTGCAGGTCGCACAGGACGCGGCCACCGCGGCCGCACGACGGGCGGACGCAGCGCGCATCGCGACCGCGGCTGCCTCGGTCGCGATCGACCAGGCCCGAGCCCGTCTCGACGAGTTCGTCACCGCCACCTACCAGCAGGGCCTCGACATCGGCCCGCTCGGGCTGCTCACCGACTCCACGAGTCCCGAGGACCTCGTCGCGCGGGCCGAGTTCAACGACCTGATCGCCCGGACCCAGCTAGCGGCACAGGACGGGCTGGAGCGTGCCCGCGTCGACAAGGCCAACGCCGACTCAGCCGCCAGGGCGGCGCTCGAGGACGCGCGTGTCCGCGAGGCCGAGGCGCGAACGGCGAAAGCGGCGGCGGATGCCGCGTTCGCCGCGGCCGAGGGCGCCGCACGCGAGCAGGCCGAGCAGCTCGCGGCCGTCGCGGCGACACGGGCCGACGTGCAGCGCAGGCTTGACGCTGCGGAGTCGGCCGACGCCGGACTGCGTCAGCAACGCGCCCGGTTCGACGACTGGCAGCGCCGGCTGGCGCGGGAGCAGGCCGCTCGGGAACGCGCCGACCGGGACGCTGCCGCGGGCAGGGTTGCGGCGGGCACGCCGAGAGGTGGAGAGCCCGCCGTTCGCGGTGGCAGCGCGGGGGTGCAGCGGGTGATCGACCGGGCGATGTCGCAGATCGGGGTGCAGTACGTGTGGGGCGGCGGCACCGGGCGTGGCCCGAGCACCGGAATTCCCGACGGCTTGGGTTCACCGCTCAACCTGATCGGCTTCGACTGCTCGGGCCTGATGCTCTACGCGTTCAGCGGGGCAGGGGTGTCGCTGCCGCGGGTGAGCCGTAACCAGTACAACGTAGGCCGCAAGGTCCCGATCTCGGAGATCCGTCCGGGCGACATGGTGTTCTACCAGAACGGCTCGGCGCCGATTCACCACGTCGCTCTGTACATCGGCAACGGGAAGATGATCGAAGCCCCTTATACGGGGGCGAGCGTCCGTGTCGTGCCCTTGCGCACCAGGGGGCTGCTGCCGGAGGCCGCCCGCGTGCTCTGAGCGCGGTGGCTCTGATCAGGGGTGCCGCGACATGGGTG
>DASRSC010000143.1:0-4626 GCA_035695525.1 Pseudonocardia sp.
CGCCGACCTGCTGGCGGCGGTGCCTGCGCTCGCGGACTCGGTCGAGCTGGAAACGCGGACCCTGGCCGCCGCGCCTGGCGCATCGCTCGGTTTCACCGACGTGTTCGCGGCCCTGGACTGGGCCCGAGCCGCCGTCGACAACGGGGCCGTCGGAGCGGTGCTCGTCCAGGGCACCGACACCCTGGAGGAGACCTCCTACCTGCTCGAACTGCACTGGGACCGGGAACAACCGCTCGTGCTCACCGGAGCCATGCGCTCGCCCCGGCAGGCAGGTGCCGACGGTCCGGCGAATATCCTCGCCGCATCGGCGGTGGCGACCGCCCCGTCCTCCCGAGGCCTCGGCGTGCTGGTCACCATCAACGACGAGGTGCACTCCGCGACGCGCATCCGCAAGGCCGATACCACCGCGCTGGACGCCTTCACCTCAGCGCCGTTCGGACCGCTCGCCCGCATCGTCGAGGGAAAGGTCACATATGCGAACCGGCCCCGCCGCTGGGCGGCCCTCCCTCGACCCACCACCGGGCAGGTCCCGCGGGTGGCGCTGCTGGAGGCGAGCCTCGGCGACGACGGCACGCTGCTGCGCATGGCCTACGACGCGGGATACGACGGAGTCGTGATCTCCGCGTTCGGCGCAGGCCATGTGTCCGCCGACGTCGCCGAGGTCGTGTCCGCGGCGGTCGAGCGCGGGCCGGTGCTCCTGGCCAGCCGCACCGGGCGCGGCTCCGTGCTCACCCACACCTACGGGTTCGCCGGCTCCGAGGAGGATCTGCTCTCGCGCGGGGTGATATCGGCCGGGTGGCTGGACGGACGCAAGGCGCGCATCCTGCTGTGGTCGCTACTGGCGGCCGGCAGCACGCCCGCCCGGATTCGCGAGGTAGTGACGGTACGGGGTGGACGTCCCGGTGGTCCGGATCAGAACTAGACTCCACGTCGGACAACCGCACAGGTGGAGGCATCGTTGACTCTCAGCAACCTCAGGCCGGTCGGTCGGTCCAGGACCGCACATGAGTACGTGCTCGGGACGCTGCGCTCGGCGATCCTGGGTGGCACCCTTGCCGGCGGCACCCGGCTCGTGCAGTCGGAGCTCGCCAGCCAGCTCGGCGTGAGCACCACACCGGTGCGCGAGGCACTGCGGGACATGGCCACCGAAGGGCTGGTCGTCTTCGACCCGCACCGCGGCGCGATCGTGCGCCCCCTCGACATCGCCGAGGTCCGGGAGATCTACGAGCTGCGCATCACGCTCGAACCGCTGATGGTCCGCCGCGTCGTCAATCACATCACCGACGAGCAGCTCGACCGGGCCGACGGGCTCGCCGCGCGCATGCGCACCGAGACGAACCTGTCGACCTGGGTCGAACTGAACCGCGACTTCCACGCCGTGTTCGGTGAGATCGGTGAGGGCAGCAGGCTGGCCGGGATGCTGGCGAGCCTGCGCGACAGCGCGTCGGCCTATGTCAGCTTGTCCCTGGACGCCCGACCGGAGCAGGTGCCCCAGGCCAACCACGAACACGACGAGCTGGTCAAGCTCTACCGCGAGCGGGACGCCGACGGGGCAATCGAGCTGACACTGCAGCACCTACGGTCCACCCTCGTCGCGATCGAGGTGGCGTCCGAGCGCGGCGGCATCCGCTGACGCGCGGCGGGCGCTGACGCGCGGCGGGCGAGCTCAGAGCCCGCCGCGCGACACCAGCTGGCGCACGATCACGTTCCGCTGGATCTCGTTGGTGCCCTCACCCACGATCATCAGCGGGGCGTCCCGGAAGTAGCGCTCGACGTCGAACTCGGTGGAGTAGCCGTAGCCGCCGTGCACCCGGATCGCGTCGATGGCCACCTGCATTGCGGTCTCCGAGCAGAACAGCTTGGCCATCCCGGCCTCGAGGTCGGCCCGCTCGGCCGAGTCGTAGCGCTGCGCCGCATGCAGGAGCAGCTGGCGGGCGGCCGTGATCTTCGTACCCATGTCGGCGAGGAGGTTCCCCACGGACTGGTGCTGCCAGATGGGCTTGCCGAAACTTTCCCGCTCCTGGGCGTAGCGCAGCGCATCGTCGAACGCGGCGCGGGCGACGCCGGTGGCCCGGGCGGCCACCTGGATCCGGCCGATCTCCAACCCGCGCATCATCTGCGCGAAGCCGCGGCCCTCCACCCCGCCCAGGAGCGCGCCCGTCGGCACCCGGCAGTCGTCGAAGGACAGCTCGCAGCTCTCCACGCCCTTGTACCCCAGCTTGGGCAGGTCCGCGGAGACCGTGAACCCCGGGACCTTCTCCACCAGCAGCACGCTGATCCCGCTGTGGGTGGGTTGCGCCTGCGGGTCGGTCTTGCACAGCAGCGCGACGACACCGGCTCGGCGGGCGTTGGTGATCCAGGTCTTGCCGCCGTTGATCACGTAGGAGTCGCCGTCGCGCCGCGCGACCGTGCGCATGGCCTGCAGGTCCGACCCGCCGCCCGGCTCGGTGAGCGCCATCGTCGCGCGCAGCTCACCGGTGGCCATCCGGGGCAGGTAGCGCCGCTTCTGCTCCTCCGTGCCGTGGTCGAGCAGCAGCTTTGCCACCACGGTGTGCCCGCCCATCGCACCGGCAAGGCTCATCCAGCCCCGCGACAGCTCCTCGGTGACCATCGCGTAGCACGGCGTCGACACCCGCACGTCGCCGTAGGGCTCGGGGATGGCCAACCCGAAGATCCCCAGCTCCTTCATCTGGTCGATCAGCTTCTCCGGGTAGGTGTTGGCGTGCTCCAGCTCGCGCACCACCGGGCGGACGTCGCGATCGACGAAGTCGCGGACCGTGTCGACGATCGCCGACTCCTCGACGTCGAGTGTGTGCATCCTGCGCGTCCTCCCCGCTCGCCGGCCTCTCCCGACCAGACAACCACGATCGGTCCGCGCGCGGGCCTGCCGGGCGCGCCGACGGCCGCCTATCGGACATCAGAACGACAGGGCGTACCAGCGGCCCGCGGTGCCACCCCGGACGTCGGAGAGCTCGGCCGGGGACAGGCCGCAGCCTGCAACGGCGCCATCGAGGTCGCGTATCGCTGTTCCGTACTCGGCACGCAGCGTGACGACCGGCCAGTTGCTGGCCAGCATCAGCCGGCGCGGCCCGAACAGGTCCACGGCGCGCCCCACGTACGGGGCCAGGTCGGCCTTTTCCCACCGCGGCCATGCGGTCAGCACGTCCATGCCGACCGACACCTTCAGCGCCACGTTCTCGCAGGCGGCGAGCGTGCCCAGCCGGCTCGCCCAGCTCTCGCGATCACCGGTGTCCAGCGGCGGCCGTGCCAGGTGGTCGACGACGATTCGCAGCTGGGGCACCTCCCGCGCCAGCTCGACCACCGCCCTGGCCTGCGCGTCGGTGACCGGGACGACGTCCCACGCGAGGCCTGCGGCCGCCAGGTCGCGCATGAGCCGGACCGTGGCCGACGTACCCAACCAGTCGAGCGGGGCGCGCCCGACCACGCAGCGCACCCCGCACCACCGGTCCCGGTCGGCCCTGTCGAGCTCCGCGCGCGCCCGGTCCGGATCCTCGAGGGGCAACCACCCGACGACGCCGGCCACCCGGGAGAATCCCGCGGCGTAGCGGGCCAGCCGGTCGTTCTCCGCCGACGTGTCGGCGGACTCGACCAGCACGGTGGCCTCGATCCCCGCCTCGTCGAGCCGGGGGCCGAGGTCGGCGGGCTCGAAGTCGCGGGCGAGCGCGGGATGGGCGCCGATCCGCCACGGCTGCTCCTGCTCCTCGGCCAGCCACAAGTGGTGGTGCGCGTCGACGGTCGGGACGCGGTCGGGAGCGGTCTGGTCCTGCACGAGACTCATCGATGGCCTTTCACGAAGGCGGTCGTCACATACGAAGGGACCCGAACGGGTGCCTCGCCTCCCCTTCCCGTCGGATCCGACTATTGTCTACACAATCTACGCAGCGCACGACAGGGCGTGGGAAGGTGCTCTCATGACAGGCGACCGAGCCGACCCCTGTGAGACGCAAGGGGGTCCGTGGTGACCTCCGGCGCCCGCAGCGGCATGAACGCCGACAGGGCGGCCGAGGTGCGGATCGATCCGCCGAGCCTGGTCGCGCTGGCGGCCGACTCCATCCGCAAGATGATCCTGTCCGGCAAGCTGGAGCCGGGCGAACGGCTCATCGAGGAGCGGCTGACCGAGCACCTGGGCATCAGCCGCCCGCCCCTGCGGGAGGCGCTGCGGCTGCTGCAGAACGAGGGCCTCGTCGAGACCAGGCCGCGCTACGGGTCGACCGTCGCCACCCTGACCGACCAGGACGTGTTCGAGATCCTCACCCTGCGCAGCGGCCTCGAGCGGCTGGCCGTGGAGCTCGGCGTGCCGGTGCGCGAGCCGGACCGGCTCGTGGCCTGCCACGAGGCACTGGCCCGGATGGAGCAGAACGCGCGCGACGCCGACCGCGGATCACTGGTGGAGAACGGCTACGCCTTCCACGCCTCGATCGTGGCGCTGGCCGGGCACCGCCGCCTCAGCGACATGTACCGCTCCGTGCAGCAGCAGCAGCTGCTCTGCATGGCCCGCAACCTCGGAACCCGCGAGTGCTACCACGAGAACCTCGTGGACCACGTGCGGCGCCACCGCCACCTGCTCGAGCTGATCGAGGCAGGCGATCCGCAGGCGGTACTGGC
>DASRSC010000144.1:0-11672 GCA_035695525.1 Pseudonocardia sp.
GCCGTCGATCTCACCGGCGAGCGCGAGGGCCACCGCCCGCTCGACGCCCTCGAAGGCGATCTGCCCCGCCTCGGCGGAGACCTTCCCGACGGGGACGGCGACGTCGGACGGCACGGGGAGCACGTCGAGCGTCCCCGGATCGAAGCGCGCCTCACCCGGAGTGGACACCTCGCGCAGCGCGGGAGCGTCCGGGACGACCACAGCGGCGGATCGCAGCGCCCGGAGGCTGCCGATCGCGACCAGCCTCGCGACGTCGACCCGCGGGTCGACCGCCGCCTTCAGGGTGACCTCGGGCCCGATCCCGGCCGGGTCACCAACCGTCAGGCCGAGCAACGGCGTCATGTGCAGACCTCCAAAGCCTCCGCGGCGCGGCAGAGCGCGTCCTGCGCGCCGAAGCCGCCCGACTTCGTGACCACCGGAACCCGGCGGTCCCCCACCACCATCTCACCCTTCGGAAGGCCGGCGGCCACCTCGGACGTCAGGCGGAACTCGACGGCCCCGAGGGCCCTCACCACGGCGAGGGCGGTGGCGCCACCGGTCAGGACGAGCCCGGCGGACGGGGCGGCGCCGAGCACGGCCGTCACAACCCGCGCCAGGTCCTCGGCGAGCGCCGCCGCCCGCGGGCTGTCCGGCTCGACATCACCGGTGACCTCGCACGTCAGCACGACCCGCCGGCCCGCGCGCAGGGCGGCGGCCGCGGTGTCCACCGAACTCGACGTGGTGCCCACCACGACGAGCTCGGCGCCACCGGCGAGGAGCAGCGCCACCTGCGCCCCGGTGGTCGCGTGCGGCGTCCCGACGACGACGAGCACGCCGGTCGCCGCGGTACGGGGGCCCGGGGTAGGGCCCGGCGCCGGCACCAGCACGCCCGCGAGGGCACGGGACAGGCCTCCCGAGCCGACCGCGACGGACCCCGTGTCGACGACCCGGCGCGCGATCTCCACGAGGTCGTCGTCCGTCTCCGCGTCGACCACCAGTACACCGGGCGGGAAGTGGTCCGCGACCTGCTCGATCGTCGTCTCGCCGTGCACGACGAGAGCTCCGCCCCGCACCGTCCGGCCCTGGCCGGGGAAGGCCGGGGTGGCGACCGCGCCGGAGCCGCGCCATGCGTCCAGAGCGACCGCGACGTCGGCATGCACCCGGCCGCGCATGGTGGAGTCGACCTTGACGAACAACATCTCGGCACCCCAGCCACGCACGCGGGAGACCGCAGCGCGCATGCGCTCCGCTGCCTCGGACGCGGGGCGCCAGCGGTTGTCGGTGAGCAGGGCGAGCACCTCGGCGTCCGGCGCCGACGCGTCGGACAGGGCGACGGAGACGGCCAGCCCGCGAGCGGCGAACGGAGCTGCGGCGTCGGCGGCACCGGTAAGGTCATCGGCTACGACGGCCAAGCGACGCGCAGTGCCGGGAGCCACTCGGGCGATGACCTCCGTCGGCCGTCTGGGGTGAGCTACGGTCCCGAGGCTAGGTTCGGGCGCTTTCCGATGTCAACGCGCGCCGAGCGATCTCCCGCAGCGGCAGGCCGAGCGCCGACGCGGCCGCGGCGACGTCGTCGTGCTCCGGCTTGGCGCCCCAGGGCCCGTGCTTGATCCGAACCGGGTGCCCCTCGACGTCGACGGTGGTCGTGCTGCGGGGAAGTGCCGGGCGGTCGACGCTACTGCGCCGCAGCCCGAGGCTCCCGGTCTCCGCGAACACGATCCGCTCACAGTCCGCGACACGCTCGGGTGCGGCGAGCACGTGCACGGTGTGTGCCGGGCGGCCCTTCTTCATGACGATCGGTGAGAGCCACGCGTCAGCCGCGCCCGCCTCGAGCAGCTGCCCGACGAGGTGGCCGAGCACCTCGCCGGTGACGTCGTCCACATTCGTCTCGAGCAGCACCATCGTCGCGACCGCGCCGACCGGTCCGCCCAGCAGCGCCTGCAGCACGTTGGCGCGGCCCGCGGGGTCCCGCCCACCGGCCCCGTATCCGACGCCGCGCAGCGCCATCGCGGGCACCGGCCCGAAACGCGCGTCGGCGGCGACGAGCAACGCGGCCCCGGTCGGTGTGACCGTCTCCCCGTCACCCGCCCCGGTCACCTGCGCGCCTACGGCCGCCAGCAGCGCCGCGGTGGCCGGCGCAGGAACCGGCAGGACGCCGTGGCGGGTCGAGACGGTGCCCGCCCCCAGGGCGAGCGGGCCGCAGTGCACCTCGGTGACGTCGAGCAGGTGCAGCGCCGCCGCGACGCCCACGGTGTCGACCACGGTGTCCAGGCCGCCGATCTCGTGCAGGTGCACGTCGGCCGGGTCCGTGCCGTGGATGCGCGCCTCCACCTCGGCGATCGCCCGCACCGCCCGGGCGGCCAGCGGGGCCTCCGCCTGCTCGATGTGCGCGAGCAGCGCGGCCGCCCGGCGCTCGGTCGCCGTGTCGTGCACCGTCACCACGGCCCTGGTCGCGGTCACGCCCCCGCGCGTCACCCGCTCCGCGTCGAGGCTCCACCCGTCGAGGCCGGTGCGCGCCACGACCGCGCGGACGCCGTCGAGCGGGGCACCCAGGTCCAGCAACGCCCCGAGCAGCATGTCACCGGAGATCCCGCTGAACGGGTTGAGCCAGAGGATCATCGGCCGGTTGCCATCCGGTGCGCCGCGATCGCCGCCCCGAAACCGGAGTCGATGTTCACCACGACGAGCCCAGGGGCGCAGGAGCTGAGCATCGCGAGCAGCGGCGTGACGCCCTCGAACGACGCCCCGTACCCCACTGACGTGGGCACGGCGATCACCGGGCAACCGACGAGCCCGCCCACCACGCTGGGGAGGGCGCCCTCCATCCCGGCGATGCAGATCACGGCGTCGGCCCCGGCCAGCAGCTCGACCTCGGCGAGCAACCGGTGCACGCCGGCCACGCCGACGTCCCGCAGCTCGCGGACCTCCAGCCCGACGGCACCGGCGACTGCTGCGGCCTCGGCCGCAACGGGCTGGTCGGAGGTGCCGGCGGACACGACCACGACGCGGAACGCCCGCTGCGGCGCGGGTCGCCACACGAGCAGCCGGGCTGCGGGGTCGTACTCCCCGCCGGGAACAGCGGCGCCGACGGCAGCGGCGACGTCCTCGGTCAGCCGGGTCACGAGCACCGGGCCGTCGTTCGCGGCGAGCAGGGAGCGCACGACGCCCACGATCTGCGCGGCCGTCTTGCCGGGGCCGTAGACCACCTCTGGCAGGCCGAGCCGCCCCTCACGCGCGGTGTCGGCCCTGGCGTAGCCGAGATCCTCGAAGCCGTCGCTCACGTGCGGTCCCTCACGGGGTGGCGCGGGCCGGCATGCCGAGCAGGACGTTCATCCGGCCGCTGGCGAAACCCTGCAGGTCGAGGGCGCAGAAGTCGAAGCCTGCCGCGCGTACACCCGCGTCCAGTGCCTCGCGCAGCTCCGCGGCCCGGGGCACCTCGCCGGCAGGGACCTCGATCCTGGCCACCGCGCCATCGGCGTGGGCTCGCACCCGGCACACGGGAAACCCCAGCTCGCGCACGGCCATCTCGGCCAGCTCGATACGGCGCAGCAGCTCCGGCGTCACCGGGTCGCCGTAGGCCACCCGCGAGGCGAGGCACGCCGCGGCCGGCTTGTGCGCCGTGGCCAGGCCCATGGCCTCGCTGACCCGGCGCACCTCGGCCTTGCCGAACCCGGTGTCGACGAGCGGCGAGATCGCGCCGCGCGCGGCGGCGGCGCGCTGGCCGGGCCGGTGGTCGCCGAGGTCGTCGAGGTTCGTCCCGAGGGCGATGCGAGCGCCGGCCAGCGTGGCGAGGGGAGCGAGCGCATCGAACAACGCCGACTTGCAGTGGTAGCAGCGGTCGCCGGCGTTGGCGACGTACTCCGGGCGGTCGAGCTCGTCGGTGTCGACCTCGACGTGGGCGATGCCACGGCCGCGGGCGAAGTCCCGCGCGGCCGCACGCTCGGCCCGGGGCAGGCTGGCCGAGACCGCGGTGACCGCCACGGCCCGATCGCCGAGCTCCTCCGCGGCGACCGCGGCGACCAGCGCCGAGTCGACCCCTCCCGAGAACGCCACGAACAGTCGCTGCTCGCTGCGCAACCGCTCCCGCAGCGCGGCGAGCAGGGTGTCGACCGCCGGCTCCATGCGCACCTACGACACTTTAGGTGGGCGCCATCCCCTGCCACCACCGGACGACCGGAGCTGCGCGCGCCGGCACACCGAGGCGCGGGGGTAAGGTCGTCGATGACGTTGCCGTGATCCCTGCCGTCCGCCCCGGGGTCCGCCCGGAGCTCCGGACGGGTCTTCCTCGATCCGGTTCATACAGCATCCGACCAGCGCCGGAGGTGGAACAGATGGCCGAACCGGCACCACTCGGGTCCGAAGCGCCCGCTGCCGAGGCGGCGGGTGATTTCCTCGACACCGCGATCACCCGACCCCGGCCCGGCGCGGCTGTCCTCGGGGTGCAGGGAGAGGTTGACACCCTCACAGCCACGTTGTTCGCCGATGCCGTGGCCGAGCTGGTGGACGGCCCCGAACCCACGCTCGTCGTCGACCTCACCGGCGTGACGTTTCTGGCATCGAGCGGCCTGGCCGTCCTCATCCAGGGCGCGCACAGGGCCGAGAAGCGCAATGCGAGACTTCGCCTGGTGGTCACCACCCGAGCGGTGCGGCGGCCGCTGGAGATCACAGGCACCGACCAGCTCTTCGACATGCACAGCGACGTGCACGATGCGATCGGCGGCGACGATTGATCCACCGCATCCCGGGTAGCAAGATGACCGATCACGTTCACAGCACGACCGGAAGGAGACCCGGCAGCGTGTCCGACCTGGACGGCCTCTCGCCCGCCGAGACGCTCGACGGAGCCTCGACCGTCGAGGTCCGGACGTCGGCCAGCGCCGCGCTGATCCCCACGATCCGCGCCGTCGCCTCCGACCTGGCCGCGCGAGCCGACTTCGACCTCGACGCCATCTCGGACCTGCGGATGGCCGTGGACGAGGCCTGCGCCACGCTGGTCGACGTCGCCGCGCCGTCGTCGACGTTGCAGTGCACCTTCCTGGTGCAGTCCGAGCGCATCGAGGTGCACGCCCAGGTGCGGGCCGGGCACCCCGACGCCGTCGTCTCCACCGACACGTTCGGCTGGCGGGTGCTGCAGACCCTCGCCGACGACGTCACCGTGCACCACGAGCCGGGCGCCGGCGGCGACGGGCCCACGGTCGGTATCCGGTTGGACAAGCGCTCCGGCGACCTACCCCGGTGACCAGGGCCGATCCCGAGTACGGCCACCTCGCTCCCCTGCTCGAGCGCTACTCGTCCCTGGAGCCGGACCACCCCGACCGCGAGGCGCTGCGGGAGGAGCTCGTGCGGGGCTTCCTGCCGGTGGCCCAGCACATCGCCCGCCGGTTCTCCAACCGGGGCGAACCCCTGGACGACCTCGTCCAGGTGGCGACGGTCGGCCTCATCAACGCCATCGACCGGTACTCCCCGGAGCGTGGCAGCGACTTCTTCTCCTTCGCCGTCCCCACGATCACTGGTGAGGTGCGCAGGCACTTCCGCGACCTCGGCTGGTCGATGCGCGTACCGCGCAGGCTCAAGGACCTGCACGTCTCGATCAACGGTGCGGTCTCGGAGCTGTCCCAGAACCTCGGCCGTGCGCCGAAGCCCAGCGAGATCGCCGAGCAGCTCGGTGTTCCGGTCGCGGACGTGCTCGAGGGACTCGAGGCCTCCGAGGCCTACCGCAGCTCGTCGCTCGACGAGATGCTCTCGTCCGAGCAGGGCAGCGCCACGGTCGGCGAGCTGGTCGGCGAGGCCGACGCCGAGCTCGACCGTGTCGACTTCCGACTGGCGCTGCGACCCGTGTTGTCCGAGCTGGCCGAGCGCGAGCGGACCATCGTCCTGCTGCGGTTCTTCGGCAACATGACGCAGACGCAGATCGCCGACCGCGTCGGCATCTCACAGATGCACGTCTCCCGGTTGCTGGCGCAGACTCTCGATCGCCTCCGCAAGCGACTGGACCCCGAGACCCGCGTCAGCTGACCGCTCGTCAGCATTGTTCCTGCGGAGGGGGATGTCATGACCGGTCAACCGGAGCACGTGATGGTCGTCGGCGCCGGACTCGGCGGCCTGCGCACCGCCGAGCAGCTGCGCTCGGCAGGGTTCCAGGGGCGGATCAGCCTCGTCGGCGCCGAGCCGCACGCACCCTACGACCGGCCGCCGCTGTCCAAGCAGATCCTCACCGGGGACTGGGAGCCCGAGAAGATCGTGCTGGCCGAGCTCGATGCGCTCCTCGACATCGGGGTCCGGGTCCACCTGGGCATCGAGGCCGTGGCACTGCGGCACAGCGAGGACGGCTACAGCGGGTGGGGCGAGCGCGGCCACGAGCTGGAGCTGTCCGACGGCGCCACGTTGCACGGCGACGCCGTCGTGATCGCCACCGGCCTCGCGGCGCGGACACTGCCCGGCCAGCCCGCGACCGTGCACACCCTGCGCACACTGGACGACGCACTCGCCCTCCGGGACGCGCTGAACCGGATCCGGTCACTGCTCGTCGTGGGCGGTGGGTTCATCGGCGCGGAGGTGGCGAGCGCGGCCAGGACCCGCGGGATCGAGGTGACGGTGCTGGAGGGGCTGCCGGTGGTCCTCGCTCGCGCGCTCGGCCCTGACGTCGGGGCGATCGCCGGTCGGCTGCTCGTGGAGGGCGGAGTCGACGTGCGCACCGGCGCGGCGCTCACCCGGTTCACCGACAACGGCACCGGCGTCGGCGTCGAGCTCGCCGACGGCACGCATTGCTCCGCGGATGCCGCGCTCGTCGGTATCGGCGGCACCCCGCGGCTGGAGTGGCTCGACGGCACCGGGCTCGACCTCACCGACGGGCTCGGCTGCGGAACCACGGGCCGGGTGCACGGGCTGGCCGCGGCCTGGGCGGTAGGCGATGTCGCCGCATGGGACGACCCGGTGTACGGCGACCGGCACCGCCACGAGCACTGGACGAGCGCAGCCGACCAGGCCGCGGTCGTGGCCAGCGACATCCTGGGCGCCCCTCCTCCGCCCCCGGCCGTGCCGTACTTCTGGTCCGACCAGTTCGGACTCAAGATCCAGCTCCTCGGTCGGCCGGAGCTGGCGGACCGGGTGGTGCCGCTGCACGGCACCGGGTTCGACGGCGGCCCCATCCGTGGCACCGTCGGCGGGTACCTCGACGGCGACCGGCTGGTGGCCGTGGTCGGTTTCGGCGCGGCCCGGATCGTCACCCGCTATCGCGCTCAGGTGGCCGAGCGCGCCCCTCTAGACACCGCGGTCAGCGGAAGAGGCGGCGGATGAAAGCCACGGCGAGCAGGGCTCCCAGGGCCATGAGGCCGTAGCGGATCCTCGGGTCGCTGAGCCGCTCCTGAAGGCTTTCCTTGCCCGCGTCGACGAGGCGCTTCGGGCTGGCCTTCTCACCCAGGGCGTCCAGGCTGTCCGCCAGCGCGTCCCTGGCCCTCTCGATCTCGCGCTGGATGGTGTCCGGGTCGCGCGCCACGGTGCCTCCTACTTTCGCACTGCCTTGGCAAGGTCACGAGGAAGTGCCACCGTAGATCACGCCTGCCCCATCCGTGGGGGCGGCCGGGCGGGTCGGCGCGCCGCCCCCCGGCCGTGGTGCCAGTATCGCTCGCATGAGTACGCGACTGGCTGTCGGTGACCCTGCCCCGGACTTCACGCTCCCCGACGCCGACGGCAAACCGGTGTCCCTGTCGGACTACCGCGGCCGCCGGGTCATCGTCTACTTCTACCCCGCGGCGAGCACTCCGGGCTGCACGAAGCAGGCATGTGACTTCCGGGACAACCTCGCCGACCTCGGCGACGCCGGGCTGGACGTCCTCGGCATCTCGCCGGACACATCGGCCAAGCTCGCGAAGTTCCGCGACAAGGAGGGGTTGACCTTCCCGCTGCTGTCCGACCCGGACAAGGAGGTCCTCACCGCGTGGGGCGTCTTCGGGGAGAAGCAGATGTACGGCAAGACCGTCACCGGGGTGATCCGCTCGACCTTCGTGGTCGACCCGGACGGGAAGATCGAGCAGGCGCAGTACAACGTCCGCGCCACGGGGCACGTGGCGAAGCTGCGCAGGGACCTCAAGACCTGAGGCGCCCGCCGCCGAGTACCGCGGCCACCCCGGGTAGCCGCGCCCGGTAGGCGGCCAGCAGCTCACGCGCGACGGCGACGGAGTCCACCAGCGGGTGCTGGGCGAAGGCGCGCAGCGCCAGGGCCGCCGACCCCGTGACTGCAGCCTCGATGGTGTCCTGCTCCACCGCCTTGACCTGCTGCAGGAGCCCGAGCATCGAGCCGGGCAGCGGGTCGGTGGCCAGCGGCGTGACCCCGTGCGGGCCCACCAGGCAGGGCACCTCGACGACCGCGGCGGCCGGCAGCCCGAGTACCGCCGAGCCGTTGCGGACGTTGAGGATCATCGTGCGGGTGGCGCCGCCGGACAGTGCAGTCATGAGCTCGAGCGCGACCTGCTGGTAGCCCCCGCCCGTGATGTCGGCAGCGTCGCGCTCGCCGGCACCGCTGGCCTCGCGGCTCTCCGCCATGTAGGTGGCGTCGCGTTCGTCGCGCACCTCCGACCAGCGCTGCAGGGCGCCGGTGGAGTCTGCCGCTGCGTAGAACCGCTCCTGCTGGTCGAGCAGGAACTCGCCCCGCGTGCTCGGTGCGGACCGGATCGCGGCGATGGCCTCGCGCGTGCAGTAGTAGTAGTACAGGTACTCATTGGGGAGGGCGCCGATGCTCCGGACCCAGTCCGGGCCTACCAGCCGCGCCTCCTCGATCGAGCACAGCGCGTCGTCGTCGGCGAGCAGTTCGGGGAGCCGGTCGACGCCGTCCACCCGCAGCCCGCGCAGCCAGCCCAGGTGGTTGAGCCCCACGTAGTCGACCGTGCGGGGGCCACTGCCCCGGCCCATCCCCTCGATCGCGCGTGCCGCGCGCTGTGCCAGCCCGATCGGTGAGTCGCAGATGCCGACGACCCGCTCGCCGAGCACGCGCTGCATCGCCTCCGTGATCATCCCGGCCGGGTTGGTGAAGTTGATGACCCACGCCTGCGGGGCGACGGCGGCCACCCGCTCCGCCACCCGCATCGCCACCGGGACCGTACGCAGCCCGTAGGCGATTCCGCCCGCGCCGGTGGTCTCCTGACCCAACACCCCGTGGGCCAGCGCGACGCGCTCGTCCAGGGTGCGGCCTGCAAGCCCGTCCACCCGGATCGCCGAGAACACGAACTGTGCTCCGGCCAGCGCATTGTCGAGGTCGGTGGTGGTGTGCACGGCGGGTGCGCCCGGCCGGGACATCTGCTCCAGCACCGCGCGGATCGCCCCCAGCCGGGACGCCGATACGTCGTGCAGGACGACGTCGGTGACCGGTGAGCCGCCTGCCAGCGCCGCATAGACCAGCGGCACCCGGAACCCGCCACCACCGAGGATGGTGAGCCTCACGCGACAGCCTCTACCGACGGAAGCACGGGCCGACGGTAGCGCAGGGCGCGCCCGCACCGACGTGGTCGACGGCACGCGCCAGATTGCGGCAGGAGCGCGCAGGCGCGTTGCCAGGCGCGTGGATCAGGCGGCACTATCCGACGGAGCAGCACATCGGAGGGGGATGAGTTCGCCGGTGACCAGCGCAGCGCCGAACACGGCGTCCGAGCCGGACGCGTTGCCGGCAGGGCCGCTCGCCACGCCGCACGAGGCGGTCTGGTGGGATCCGCTCGTCGACGTCCGCGGCGCCGACTGGCCCTCCGTCGACGTGTTCATGTCCGGCATGGTGTTCCTGGACATCGTGTTCACCGGCCTGCCCACGCTGCCCGCGGCAGGCACCGAGGTGTGGGCCGCGGGGATGGCCTCGTGCCCCGGCGGCATCGCGAACCTGGCCATCGCGGCGTCCCGGCTCGGTCTCCGCACCAGTCTCGCGGCCGGCTTCGGCGACGACGTCTACGCCGACTTCTGCTGGCGGACGCTCGCGGGGCAGGAACGGGTCGACCTGACGCGGTCGAGACAGTTCGCGGGGTGGCACTCCCCCGTGACCGTCTCGATGGCGGTGCAGCGCGACCGGAGCATGGTCACGCACGCGCACGGCCTCCCGATCACTGGGGACGCCCTCATCGGCACACCGCCGCGATGCCGAGCGGTGCTCACCAGCATCGGCGAGGGTGCGGCCGACCCGGTGCTGCCCTCCTGGGTGGCCCAGGCCAGGGCGGCAGGCTCGATGGTCTTCGCCGACGCTGGCTGGGACCCCACCGGCGCCTGGGATCCGGCCCTGCTCGCCACGCTCGCCGGGTGCGACGCATTCATGCCCAACGCCGTGGAGGCCATGAGCTACACCCGCACCGACAACCCCCGCGCAGCGCTGCACACACTCGCCGGCCACGTCCCGCTCGCCGTCGTGACCTGCGGCGGCGACGGGGCGATGGCCGTGGACGCCGCCACCGGTGAGGAAGCCGTGGTACCCGCCCTGCCGGTCGACGCCCTCGACCCCACCGGCGCGGGCGACGTGTTCGGGGCCGGCCTGGTTCTGGGCACGATCGCCGGCTGGCCGCTGGAACACCGGCTGCTGTTCGCCGGCGTCTCCGCGGCGCTCGCCGTGCACGAGTTCGGCGGGTCATTGGCCGCCCCCGGCTGGGGTGACATCGGCGACTGGTGGCGGCGGGTACAGGCCCGGGCCGCGGCGGGCCACCTCGGCGCCGCCGAGCTGCGGCGCCGTTACGGGTTCCTCGACGACCTGGTGCCCCGGACCCACGTCTGCGGCGTCCGGCGCGCCGCCGCCACCATCGCCCGGCAGTCGGACCTGACCCGCCCGATCTGACCGACCGACCGCGCGTTCGAACATCAGTTCGATATGATCACGGCATGCCCCGCTCCCGGAGTTGGACCGACGAGCAACTCGCCGCTGCCGTGGCGGCGAGCCGCACGCTGAGCGAGGTGTGCGTTCGCCTCGGCCTGCAGCCCGGGAAGTACGACGTGCTGCGCAGGCATATCCGTCGCCTCGGACTGGACGCCTCGCATATCCCGCGATCCGCAATGGGCGCGCCACGAACGAGCCGGGGCTGGTCGGACGAGGACCTCGCGGTTGCGGTGGCCGCGAGCGACTCAGTCTCGGAGGTCAGCCGCAGGTTGGGCTATACGCCGAACGGCGGCGTCCACCGGATGATCGTCCACCGCATTCGCACGTTCGGTCTCGACACGTCACATTTCACCGGACAGCGGTGGGCCCGCGGTCGCACCCTTCCCCGGAAATCGATACCGCTCGAGGAGATCCTCGTCCCGCTCTCGACCTATCGCACCAGCTCTCGGCTACGCCGACGGCTCATCGCCAGCGGGTTGCTCAAGGCGGAGTGCGCGAACTGCGGGCTCGCCTCCTGGCGCGGCAGGCCGTTACCACTCCATCTGGATCACATCAACGGCGACCACACCGACAATCGGCTCGAGAACCTCCGTATCCTGTGCCCCAACTGCCACTCCCAGACCGACACCTGGTGCAGTGGCAAGGGCCGGCGTAGCCCAACTGGCAGGAGGCCCTCCGTTTAGGGCGGAGACAGTGTGGGTTCGAATCCCTCCGCCGGCACAGGTTTTTCCCAGCTATCAGGGCTGGTCCGTCCCGGGTTCCTGCTGCACGGTCGTGGACGTCGGAGTGCCCGGCGGCACGGCCGGTTGCCGGCGCGCCACCAGCAGCGCCCCGGCCAGCCCCAGCAGGCCCGACG
>DASRSC010000145.1:0-14153 GCA_035695525.1 Pseudonocardia sp.
AGCCATCGTGATCTGGCCCGATCGGACCCTAGGGCCGTAAAGCCGCTGTCAGGCAGCAGAGGTGTCCGATGCTTCGGTCGGAGTGGAGCTGAGGGGAATCGAACCCCTGACCTACTCGATGCGAACGAGTCGCGCTACCAACTGCGCCACAGCCCCGATGCCCGTCGTTCCCGCCGGGCGTGAACCACACTATCAGCCGCTTACTACCCCGCCGCACGGCGGTAGCGCGGCCGACCCGGGCCCGTCAGATCGTGCAGCTCGGGGTCGTCCTCGGTGGCGTCGACCAGCGCTGTTCCCGCCGGAAGCGGCGGTGGCGGCGCAGGGCGAAGACGCGGCAGCGCGGGCTCGCCCTCGATGGGGTCGGAGAGCGATTCATCGCCGCCTGCGGAACGGTCCTGTTCGGAATGGAGCGGTTCGCCTGCTCCGCGGACACGCCCTGGCCGCTCCCGGGTGAGGTCGTCCGAACCGCCGTCCCCGGGATCGGTGTCGCCATCGAGCCCGGCCTCGTCCCCGTCCTCGGGGTAACGGTCGCCGTCGTATCCGTCGTCCTGTGGGCGGCGGGTCATCTCGCGGCCGCGCCGGGCCCACTCGTCGAGGTCGGGGTCGTCGGCGGCCTGCTGACGCCGGGTGCCCGCCATCCTGGCGGCCCGCCGCTCCCGGATCGCTTCCTCCAGCCGCACCTGGCGGCGCAGATAGACGAGATACCCGACCAGGACGACGTCGACCACGCCGTGCGCCCACCAGAAAGCCTGCACGGCCATGGCGGCGATCACTCCGGTGGTGAACGCGACGATCAGCATCGCGAGCACGACCCGCTGACGGAACGCGTAGCGGGCGCGGGCGGCGAGAGCGGCCGCCTCCGGGTCGAATCCGCCGCGCCCGGGACGGTACCGCGGCGGGGGCCGCTCCCATCCACGGTCGTCGTGGTCCACCTCGTCGGCCCGGTCGTCCTCGCCGTCCTCGCCGTCCTCGCGGTCGGTCTCGCTCGTCGTGCTGGGTTCCTGGTCCACCTCGTCCATCACGTCCACCTCCAGCTCGCGGCCCGTCTCCGAACCATGGCGCTGCCGTGGTCGCTCGAGCACCCGTCCGGAGAGCGCAGCCACGGTCGGGCGCGCCACCTCCTGGCGGTGTCGCGCGACCGCAGGAACGAGGATCAGCAACCACAGAACAACCAGGCTCGCGAAGATCATCGAGCTTGGCACGGCTGCTTCCTCCCCACGGCGCAGTCCGGTCGCGACTCGGTCTCCCCGGCCAAGATCGCTTCCCGAACCCACAACGGTAGTGAGCGGGACCGGAGGTTGTGGGCAGCGACGCGCCGTGGCGACGAGGTTTACTCATGAGCACCAGGGGGTTCTTGGGGCGGATGTGATCTTTGCGAGGGGCCGAATGGCAGGCAAATGGTCGCGGAGCGTGGTCAGGCTCGTTCTGCCCGACCATCCGCAACGAGCCGTCCGGCGAGGCTGCTCGACACGAGGTCCTCGACCGTGACCGCGAAGCAGTAATGGTCCCGCCAGGCGCCGTCGACGTCCAGGTACCGTTTGAAGAGGCCCTCCTTGCGGAATCCGAGCTTCGCCAGCACCCGGAGGCTCGCGACGTTCTCCGGCCGCACCGTCGCCTCCAGCCGGTGCAGCCCGACCCGGCCGAAGCAGTGGTCCACCACCAGAGCCACGGCCGCCGTGGTCACGCCCTGGCCGGCCACGGCGGAGTCGATCCAGTACCCGACGTACGCCGACAGCAGCGGCTCGCGCACGACGTTGCCGACCATCACCTGCCCGACGAAGCGCCCGTCCAGGGTGATCGCGAACGGCAGCACCGCACCACGCCTGCCGGCCCCCCGCAGCTGCAGCCAGCGCGCCGGCCACTCGCTCACGGCGTGCCGCTGGGCCCAGCCGCCGGGCATCGTCGGCTCCCATGGCGCGAGGTGGCGCTCGTCGCGGATCCGGATGGCCGACCACGTCCTGCCGTCGCGCAGCCGTACCGGTCGCAACGCCACCACGCCGGCGGCGACGCGGAGGGCGCCGAGAGTTGCGGGCCAGCCGGGGTGGCGCCCGGTGATCGGCGCCGGATAGGCATGAGCCATTGCGGGTTCAGGCCGGAGCCGGCAGGAAGGCCACGGTGACCACCTCGTCCACCGTGGCCTCCGTGACGTGCTCCGGCAACACGATGAGCCCGTTGGCCTCGGTGATCGAGGACAGCAGGTGCGTGCCGGACGTGCCGAGCGGCTGCACGAGGTAGTCCCCGGTGGCCTGCTCGCGCAGCAGCCGACCGCGCACGTAGCCGCGGCGTCCTGGGGTGGAGCTGACGGGTGAGGTGAGCCGGGCCGAGAGCATGCGCCGGTACGGATTGGCCCGGCCGAGCGCGAGCCGCAGCAGCGGGCGCACCATCACCTCGAACAGGAGCAGGGCCGTGGCCGGGTGCGATGGGAACAGGAAGGTCGGGACGCCATCCGGGCCGAGGCGACCGAACGCCTGCGTGGAACCGGGATGCATCGCGACGCGGGTGGTGTCGAGTTCGCCGAGTCCGGCGAACGCGGCGTGCACCTCGGCGCCCGCGTTGCCGCCGACGGCCCCGCACACCACGATGACGTCGCTGAGGGGGAGCCGGTCCTGCATCGCCGCACCGATGTCGCGGGCGTCGCCGCGGACGAGACTCGCCCTCGATGTCTCCGCTCCGGCCTCGCGCGCGGCGGCGGTGAGCGCGTGCGAGCAGACGTCGGCCACCTGCCCAGCGCCAGGCGACCGTGCCAGGTCCACGAGCTCGTCACCGACGGAGATCACCGAGACCCGCGGCTTCGGGTGCACGAGCACCTTCTCCCGCCCGGCGGCGGCGAGCAGGGCCACCTGCGCCGCCCCGATCACCGCGTCCCGGCGCACCGCGACGTCCCCGGGCTGCACGTCCTCCCCGATCCGCCGCACGAACGCGGCCGAGGGCACGCCGCAGTGCACCATGAGGCGCGCGCTGCCCCCGTCCGTGAACCCGACCGGGACGACGGCATCGGCCAGGGTCGGGAGCGGCGCCCCGGCCGCCACCCGCACGGCCTGTCTCGGCTGCAGTCGCAGCGGCTGCCGAGACCCGGCCGGGATCTCCCCGACCACCGGAACCGACACCGGCTCGTGCTCGCTCGCACCGACCAGGTCGACGCTGCGCACGGCGTAACCATCGATCGCCGCCTGGTCGAAACCGGGCAGTGGCCGTGCCGTGACGACCTCTTCCGCACACCGCAATCCGTGTGCCTCGGAGATCGCCACCCGCACGGGAGCCGGCTTGACCGCGCTCGCCAGCACCCGTTCGAGCTGCTCGTCGACCAATCGCACGGGAGGTCAGCCGTTCAGGCGGACGGCCAGCCACGCACGCAGGTCGGGACCGTAGTCCGGATCCTCGAGTGCGAAGTCGACGAACGCCCGCGCATAACCGCCCGGGTTACCCAGATCGTGTCGCCCACCGCGGTGCACCACCACGTGTACAGGGTGCCCTTCGGAGATCAGCAGCGCGACGGCGTCGGTGAGCTGCAGCTCGCCGCCCGCGCCCGGGGTGATCCGGTCCAGGGCGTCGAATATCGCGCGGTCGAGCAGGTAGCGGCCTGCGGCCGCCAGCGTCGACGGCGCCTCCTCGGGTGCGGGCTTCTCGACCATCCCGTGCACCCGCTTGACGTCGTCGTCACCGGTGTCGCTGACCTCGAACACCCCGTAGGCCGCGATCTGCTCGCGCGGGACGTCGAAAGCGCAGAGCACGCTGCCGCCGTGCTGCTCGCGAACCTCCGCCATCTTCGTGAGCACACCGGTCGGCAGCACCAGGTCGTCGGGCAGCAGGACGGCGAATGCCTGCTCGTCGTCGCCGATCGCGTCGCGCGCGCAGCCCACCGCGTGACCGAGGCCCTTCGGATCGTCCTGCGTGACGGTACGCACAGCAATCAGCTCGTTGGCGCGGCGGACCTTCGCCACCAGCGCGTCCTTGCCCCGCGCCTGGAGTTCCTTCTCCAGCTCCGAGGAATCGGCGAAATGCGCGGCCACCGCGTCCTTGCCCGGCGATGTGACGATCAGCAGGACCTCGGCTCCCGCTTCCGCGGCCTCGGCCGCGACCAGCTCGATACCGGGTGTGTCGACAACGGGCAGCAGTTCCTTGGGCACGGTCTTGGTCGTGGGCAGGAATCGGGTGCCCAGACCCGCGGCCGGAACCACGGCCGAGCGGAACGGCAGCGCACTTCTTGCCGATGATTCGCTCGTAGCCTCTCTCATGGTCGGCGAGCCTATCGGCGCCGGTAGCGTGGCCGCGTGACGGCACGCGCGAATCGGACCGAACGGGCGGTCCGCGCGGCGAAGGCGCAGTGGCGGGCCCGCCTCACCGCGGCCCGCCTGGCACTTCCGGTCGAGGTGCGGGCCGCGCGGGCGGCGGCGCTGGCCGAGGCTGCGGTGGCACTGGCCGCCGGCACCGGCGGTCCGGTGTGCGCCTACCTGCCGGTGGGCTCCGAGCCCGGCTCGCCCGAGCTGGTGGCGGCCCTGCACGCGGCAGGCCATGAGGTGCTGCTGCCGGTCGTGCCCGCGGTGCGCGGTCCACTCGACTGGGCCCGCTACGACGGCACGGCCGCGGTCGGCCTCGGCCCGCTCGGGCTGCGGGAACCGACCGGACCCCGTCGCGGCCCCACCGCGATCGCCGCAGCCCGACTGGTGCTCGTCCCTGCCCTCGCCGCAGATCGCGGCGGTCGCAGGCTCGGCCGTGGCGGCGGCTACTACGACCGCACCCTGCCGCTGGCGAACCCGGGAGTGCCGCTGGTCGTGGTGCTCAACGACGAGGAACTGGTGGATGAACTCCCCGACGAGCCGCACGACCGGCGGGTCACGGCCGCGCTCCTCGCCGACGCCGGTCACACTCGGCTGGGGAACGGTCCTCTGGGGAACAGGGAGTGACCCCGACGAGTTATGCTGGCACTCAGTGCGTTCGAGTGCCAGCTCGTCGAGTGCCAGTCCGGAGGGACACGTGCCGACCTACCAATACGCCTGCACCGCCTGCAATCACAGGTTCGAGGCAGTGCAGTCCTTCAGTGACGCGTCGCTGACCGAGTGCCCCGTGTGTGCGGGGCACCTTCGCAAGGTGTTCTCGTCAGTGGGAATCGTGTTCAAGGGCAGCGGTTTCTACCGCACCGACAGCCGCTCCGGCGCGGGTGGCACCGTGGCCGAGGCGGCCAAGACAGAGACGGCCAGCGAGTCGAAGTCCGAGTCGAAGTCCGAGTCGAAGTCCGGCACCAACGGCGCGGCAAGCACGTCCGGTAGCAGCAGCAAGGACAGCTCCTCGAGCAGCTCGTCCTCCAGCGCTGCTCCGGCTACCGCCGCCTCCTGATCACACCGGAGCGGCTGGGCTGTCCACATCCCCACACGGTTATCCACAGGCTCCGCGATCACCAGGCCATGAGCGTCTCCGCGCCCTAGCGTCGACGCCATGACAAACGTCCGGCTCGCGCCGCGGCTGCGGGATCGCCTCGGCGCGCTGCTGGTCGGCCCCGGTTGGCGCAGGCTGGCCCTGCTCCGCAGGTCGGCCGCGGCAGTGCTCGCCGTGGCCGCGCTGGTGTTGGCGCTCGCGCCGCGTACGGGGGCGGGGGGTGTTCCCCTGGTGGTCACGGCTGTCGATCTACCTGCCGGCAGCATGTTGCTGGCCGAGCAGCTCGCGGTCCGCGAGTGGCCCGCCGACCTCACCCCCACCGGTGCGGTGCGCGAGGTGGCGGGCGCCGCCGGCCGCGTCCTCGTCGGGGCGGCGCGCTCCGGTGAACCCCTCACCGACGTCCGGTTGGCCGGGTCCGGGCTCGCGCTGGGTGGTGGTGCCGGCGCTGCTGCCGTGCCCGTCCGGTTGGCCGACGCCGGAGTCGCTGCGGTGCTCGTCCCGGGCAGCCGCGTCGACGTCGTCACCGTAGGGGCGCGCACCGACGAGCCGATCGTGCTCGCCGCCGCGGTCACCGTGTTGGCGGTGCTGCCGGAGGACAGCCGCACGTCCGGACGGCTGGTACTCGTCGCGACGGCGCCGGGCCAGGCCGCGCGGGTGGCGGCCGCCGCGCTCGCCGATCAGGTCGCCATTACCCTCCGCTAGCGTGATCAAGGGTTTCAAGGACTTCGTCCTGCGCGGCAACGTCGTCGAGCTTGCTGTGGCGGTCGTCGTCGGCGCGGCGTTCGGATCGATCGTCACCGCCTTCACCAGCGGCATCATCCAGCCGTTGATCAACGCGGTCACACCACCGAGCAGCCCAGGCTTCGGCATCCAGCTCGTCGGGGGCAAGGGGAGCACCTACATCGACTTCGCGGCCGTCATCGGCGCTGCGCTCAACTTCCTCATCGTCGCCGCGGTGGTCTACTTCGTGATCGTCTTCCCACTGACCGCGCTCAAGGAGCGGCGCAAGCGCGGAGTCGATGCCGGCCCAACCGAGCCCACCGACGTGGAGCTGCTGACCGAGATCCGCGACCTGCTCCGCGAGCAGTCGCAGCGGCGAGGCTGAGACCCCTCAGTCGCGATCGTGATGTGGCGGCCGGTTGGCGAGTAGCTCGTCGTCGGCCGCCGCAGGGGCGGGCTCGTCACGCTCATCCCGTTCGTCCGCGGTAGTGGAGGGCAGGACGTCGCCGAACACTTCGTCGAGCCTGCGGCGAGCCTGATCCGACAATTCGTCCACCCCACCATCCTGCACTGATGCCACGATGGACGTATGGGACTCACGGAGAAGGCCAAGGAACTCGCCGACGTCGCACTGGAGAAGGCGGGCGTGTACTCGGAGAAGGCTGCCGCGAAGGCCGCCGAGCTCTCGGACGTGGCGCGGGACAAGGCCCCGGGCTACCTCGACCGTGCCGCGGAACTGGCCGGCAGGGCCGTCGACAGCGCGGCAGCCGGGGTGGACAAGGCCACGGGTGGCCGGTTCCACGAGCAGATCGAGGGCGCGTCGACGAAGGTGGGCGAGTCGCTCGACCGGGCTCGCCACACCACTGCGGCACCCACCGGCGTCCCCGACGAGGCCCCCGGGCCGGTCATCGTCCCGCCCGCCCCGGCGGACGTGGCGGGACAGGCAGGAGCGCCGGTCACCCCCGCGGCGACCAACCCCGAGGCCACCAAGCCCGACGCCAGGGATACCGGCGGCACGGATACCGGCAGCACGCCGGGCCCGAAGAGCTGACACACGCCGGTCGGGGCGGCCGGGCGGCGTCGTCAGTCGAGCCCGGACAGCTCCGAGATCACGTGGGCGACGAGCGGCGTGAGCGTGGCCATACCATCCCGGACGGCCGCGCGGGACGGTGCGAGGTTCACCACCAGAGTGCTGCCTGACACCCCGACGAGCCCCCGGGACAGCCCGGCGTCGACCGCTCCGGCGGCGAGCCCGGACGCCCGGATGGCCTCGGCGATGCCGGGGATCGGGCGGTCGAGCACGCCCGCCGTGGCGTCGGCGGTGACATCGCGCGGAGACACACCGGTGCCGCCGACGGTGACCACGAGATCGACCCCGCCGATCACGGCAGTGTTGAGCGCGTTGCGGATCGCCACGGGGTCGCCGGGCACCACGACAACGGCGTCGACGACCAGCTTCGCCTCCTCGAGCAGTTCGGTGACCAGCGGCCCGATGGCATCCTCACGTTCACCGTGGCTCACTCGGTCGTCCACGACCACCACGAGGGCTCGTCCGATCTGGGGCGGCGCCATCTCCATGCGCTCACCGTAGCGGGACGAGCACCCGCGCTCCGGCACCCCGTCCTCTTTCAGACCGGGAACGGTCTGCTGTCGCGGGGCGCTGTCCCATGCCCGGGCGCCCAGCCGCCGGAAGCGATCCTGATCACGGGCGTGGCGGGGTTCGTCGGCTCACCTGACCGGGCCCGGCCGGTCAGTGGTCGGGGTCGACGCCAGTGGCAGGAGCACCTCGAAACGGCAGCCGGGGCCGGCGTTGTGGGCGTGAATGTCGCCGTCGTGCGCTTCGACCAGCGCGCGAGCGATCGCCAGCCCGAGGCCACCACCCGAGCGCTCCTCGGGCGTGCGGGCCGTGACACCGCGGAACGCGACATCGAAGACGCGCTGCAGGTCGTCCTCGGGGATGCCGCCGCAGGCGTCGTCGACGCGCAGCCAGGCCTTGTCGCCGGTGACCCCGGCCGCGACGACGACGGCACCGGCTGGCGGCGTGTGCCGGATGGCGTTGGACAGCAGGTTGCGCACCACCCGCGCGAGCTCGGGGTCGCTGCCCAGCACCACCGGCCAGTCGCCATGCTCCTCGGCCCGCACCACGACGCCCTTGCGGGAGGCCGCCACCCCCTCCACGGCCACGGCCTCGGACACCACCTCGCGCAGCGGCACCGCGGACAGCGTCAGGTGCAACGCGCCGGAGGTGATCCGCGACAGCTGGAACAGGTCGTCGACCATCCCCGACAGGCGCACGGTCTCACCCCGGATCCGGCGGGCGTAGTCGGTCACCTCGTCGGCGTCGGCCACGATCCCGTCGGAGATCGCCTCGCTCATCGCGCGGATCCCGGCGAGGGGGGTGCGCAGGTCGTGGCTGATCCAGGTCACCAGCTCGCGGCGGGACGCCTCGGCAGCACGTTCGGCATCACGGGCCTCGTGCAGCCACATGACGTCACTGGCGATGCCCCGCCCGAGCATCATCGCCGCGGGCACCGTGACGATCGCGACGGCCCCGCACGCCACGACGGCCCCGGCGAGCTGCGGGGTGTACATGAACCCGCTGACGCCGATCACACCGACCATCGTGGCGATCACCGGCACCAGCACCAGCACGGTGACCGCAGCCATGATCGAGCGTCGCCGCATCCGGTGCAGCAGCACCGCGCCGAGCGCGGCGATCGGCACGGAGAACGCCAGTGCCACCGGCACCACCGCGTGCAGCTCCTCCCTCACGGCGACTGAGATCCGTCGTAGCGGTAGCCGACCCCCCAGACCGTGGCGATGCGCGCCGGCTTCGTCGGATCGGCCTCGACCTTCTCCCGCAGCCTGCGCACGTGGACCGTGACGGTGGACTGGTCGCCGAAGTCCCAGCCCCAGACCAGCTCCAGCAGCTCCGCCCGGGTGAACACCTGCCCGGGGCGGCGCGCCAGGAACGCCAGCAGGTCGAACTCGCGCACGGTGAGCGCCAGGGCCCGCCCGGCCAGCGACGCACGCCTGCCGAGCACGTCGACACGCAGGTCGCCGTCGACGACCGGTGCGGTGGCGGCGTCACGGCCGGGCACCTCCCGGGATCGTCGCAGCACCGACGCCACCCGCAGTACCAGCTCGCGCGGGCTGAACGGCTTCGTCACGTAGTCGTCGGCTCCCAGCTCGAGGCCGAGCACCCGGTCCTCCTCCTCACCGAGCGCGGTGAGCATCACGATCGGCACGCCGGTCGTCTCACGGCGCAGCCGCCTGCACACCTCCAGGCCGCCAACTCGGGGCAGCATGAGGTCGAGGATGACGATGTCGGGGACCTGCCCGGCCACCGCGCGCAGCGCCTGCTCGCCGTCACCGGCCACCTCGACCCGGTAGCCCGAGCGATCCAGGTAACGTGTGACGACCTCCCGCACCGTCACGTCGTCGTCGACGACCAGGGCCAGTGGCCGGTCCGTCATCGCAGTCCTCGCACGCCGTCGAGGCTAACCGCGCCCGTTCCAGGCCGATGGTGGCTCGGATGACGTCACCGATCCGTAAGCGCGAAGCTCCCGGCCTCGCGATGCCGGCCTGGCCTGTTCACCGTCGATTTCAGCCTGGTCTGGTCGGTAGGTGAACCGCGCCGGCGCTGGGAGGGGGTGCCGGCGCCGACGCGATCCAGACGGTCCGTTCCGCGGGGCACCGCAGGCGGGACCTCAGGAACGGAATCATCTCCGGACCGCCTCCGTCAACCACTCTTGGCACATGAGCGGTCACTGTCAGGATGCCGCGCCGAGCGTCACTGAAACGGACCGGTCGGCCAGTTGGACCTCGACGACCTGCCCGGGCGCCCGGGACCGCACCGCCGCCTGGAGGCCGTCGCCCGCCAGGATGCGCTGGCCGTCGAAACCGATCACGAGGTCGCCCGCCCGGATCCCCGCGGCCTCGGCGGCGCTACCGGGCGCCACGCTCTGGATGCGCGCTCCCGAGACCTGGGGGTCGTCCCCCACGCTCACCCCGAGGACGGCGCGGGACGCCTTGCCGGTGCGTTCCAGTTCCTCGGCCACGCGCCTGGCCTGGTTGATCGGGATGGAGAAGCCCACGCCGATGGAACCGCCCTGCTGACCCGTCGTGGCAATTGCCGAGTTGATCCCGATGACCCGGCCCTGCATGTCCACCAGCGGGCCACCTGAGTTACCGGGGTTGATCGGGGCGTCGGTCTGCAGCGCGTTGAGCACCGTGGCCTCGCTGGCCCCCTGGTCCCCGCCCACGCTTACCGGACGGTTCAGCGCGCTGATGATCCCGGTCGTCACGGTGCCGCCCAGCCCCAGCGGCGCACCGAACGCCACGACCTGCTGGCCGACGCGTACGGAGTCGGAGTTGCCGAGCTCGATCGGGGTCAACCTGGAGACGCCCTGCGCCCGAATCACCGCGAGGTCCGAGCTGGGGTCGCGGCCGACGATCGCCGCCTGCGCGGTGTCACCGTTCTGAAAGACGGCGGTCACACGGCCCCGGTTCGCGGCGGCCTCGACCACGTGGTTGTTGGTGAGCAGCAGGCCATCGGCGCTCAGCACCATCGCCGAGCCCTCGCCGGACGAACCGCCACTGTCCACGCGCAACTGCACCACACCCGGGAGCACGCGCTCGGCCACAGCCTCCACGGGACTCATCGGCGCCGTCCCGTCGATCGGCGGGAGCGGGCTGCCGAGCACTCCGTTGGACGCGCCACCGTCTCTGCTCTCGGCGAGAGAGTAACCCAGCGCTCCGCCGGCACCGCCGGCCAGCAGCGCCCCGACCAGGCCGAAGGCCGCCATGCGCGCCGATCGCCTCCGTCCTGGCGGCGGGGTAACCGGCCCGGGCCACGGGGCGTTCGGCTGGGGGTACTGCGCGGTGCCGTACGAGCCGGGGTACGGGCCACCGGGATAGGAGAACCCGCCACCGTGACTGCTGGCCTCGCCCGGCGTCACCCGCTCGTTCGGCCCGGTAGGCGTCGCGTCGCGGTCGGGGGTCTCGTTCGCCATGCCATCACCGTGTCCGAGTTCCGGGAACCTGACTACCGAGCCTAGGAGGACTTGGGCCCTCCCGCCGACCGGGTGACTGGCTCAGAACCGCGGTTGACGGCCCGGCAGCCGCACCGCCAGCAACGCACCGCCCTCCGGCGCCCGGCCCGCCCACACCGCGCCGCCGTGCCGCACCGCCACCTGGCGGACGATCGAAAGCCCCAGCCCGGAGCCCGGCATCGTGCGGGATGTGGCCGAGCGGTAGAAGCGGTCGAAGACGTGGGGCAGGTCCTCCTCGGCGATGCCAGGCCCCGCATCGGCCACCTCGAGCACGATCGACCACTCGTCGAGGGGGCGCATCTGCACCCGGGCCGTGCCTCCCGGCGGGCTCCATTTCGCCGCGTTGTCGAGCAGGTTGAGCACGGCGCGCTCGAGCGCCGTCGAGTCTCCGACGAGCGTCCACGGCACGAGCATCGGCACGAACTCGACGGCGCCGGCCCGCCGCCGGGCCCGTTCGAGCGAGCGCAGCACCACGTCGGTCAGCTCGAGCGGCTCGTGCACCACGAGTGGTACGTCGTCGCGGGCCAACTCGACGAGATCCCCGACCAGCGTGGACAGCTCCGTCACCTGCGCCTGCACGTCTTCGAGGATCTCTGCGCGATCGGACTCCGGCAGCATCGGAGCACCGGGCCTGTTGGCGGCCGCGAGCAGCTCCAGGTTGGTGCGCATCGACGTCAGCGGCGTGCGCAACTCGTGCCCGGCGTCGGCGACGAGGCGGCGCTGTTGCTCCTGGGAGGCGGCGAGCGCACCGAGCATGTCGTTGAAGCTGTGGGTGAGCCGGGCCAGCTCGTCGGAACCGTCGACGGGAATGGGCCGCAGGTCGTTCGTGGCGGCGACCCGCTCCGTGGCGGCGGTGAGCCGGTCCACCGGGCGCAGCCCGGCCCTGGCGACGACGACCCCGGCGAGCGCGGCGAGCACCACCCCGATCCCGCCGACGATCGGCAGGGCGACTCCGAGCTTGGTGAGCACCTGCTGGGTCGAGTCGAGCCGCTGCGCGATCACCAGCGCCTGCCCGGGTCCGGCCTGCACGGCCACGACCCGGTACTGGACGCCGTCCTCGGCGGCTGTCCGCACGGAGGACGTCTCGATGCCCTGGGCAACCTCCAGCTCGTCGGCGCCGAGCGGGGGAGCCGATGCCTGGCCCTCGGCAGAGCTCGCCCGGCCGTTGGCCAGGAGGAGGGCGAGCCGGATGTCGCCCGCGCCGAGCACCCCGGTGGGGATGGTGGCCAGCTGCCGCGGGTCGGCCAGCTCGCTCTGGGCGGCGGCGGACGCGCGCTGCAGGAGATTGGCGTCGAGGGTCTGCATGATGTTGACGCGCACGGTCACGAACGCGGCGACGGACACCAGAATCACCGCGAGCGCGGCCACCAGCGCGGCCAGTACCCCGATGCGGGCACGCAGCGAGACGCGGTCGAACGCCTCGATCCGAGGAGTGGAGCCGTCCGGGCGGCCCTGCCGTACGCGTTCCGCCGGCCCGTTCCCCGGCGTCGCATCGTCGTTCGTGGCATCGCCGGGCGTGGCCGCATGCGCGCCCACGGCATCGCTGCCCGGACCCGCACGCTCGCTCACGGCGGCGTGTCGCGCAGCACGTATCCGACCCCGCGAACGGTGTGGATCACCCGGGGTTCACCCTCGGCCTCGGTCTTGCGGCGCAGGTAGCCGATGTACACCTCGAGTGCGTTCCCGGTGGTCGGGAAGTCGTAGCCCCACACCTGCTCGAGGATCTGGGCGCGGGTGAGCACCCGGCGGGGGTGGGCGAGCAACAGCTCCAGGAGCGAGAACTCAGTGCGGGTGAGACTGATCGGCCGATCCCCCCGACGGACGTCGCGAGTGTCGGGATCCAGGCTGAGGTCCCAGAACTCCAGCGGCTTGCTCTGGCCCGCCGCTGCGGCGATCTCGTCGGGCGTCCGGCGCCGCAGCAGCGCGCGCAGCCGCGCGAGCAGCTCCTCGAGCGCGAACGGCTTGGGCAGGTAGTCGTCGGCGCCTGCGTCGAGCCCGGCCACCCGGTCGGAGACGGCATCCCGCGCGGTGAGCACGAGGATCGGCAGGTCGTCACCGCCACCCCGCAGCCGTCGGCAGACCTCCAGGCCGTCCAGGCGCGGCATCATCACGTCGAGCACCATCGCGTCGGGCCGCTGTATGAGGACGGCGTCGAGCGCGGCCTGCCCGTCGTTCGCGAGCTCGACCTGGTAGCCGTTGAACGCGAGCGAGCGGCGCAACGAGTCGCGGACGGACCGGTCGTCGTCGACAACGAGGATGCGCATGCGACCAGTGTGACCTGCGCATCTGAGACGCGCCTGAGAGGTACTTGTGCAGAGCACCATGTGTTGCGACACCGCGAGGTGCCTGTCCGACTTCGTGGTTCGGCCGCTCAGCAGCTCCCGGCTGAGCGCAACTTCGCCGACGTGTCACCCGCGGGTGCGATGGCGGTAGAGCCAGGTCGAGCCGGTGAACGTGACCACCAGGATGCCGACCGTCCACGCGAGCGCAACCCATCCCCTGTCGCCGAGCGGCGTGCCGGTGAGCAAGCCGCGGACCGTCTCGATGACGGGGGTGATCGGCTGGTGCTCGCTGATCCCCTGCAGGAACGACGGCATGGTGTCGGTCGGCACGAACGCGCTGCTGAGGTAGGGAACGAACAGCATGAAGAAGCTCAGCACGCTTGCCGACTCCACGCTCCTCGCGATCACCCCGAGACCTGCGGCGAGCCACGACATCGCGAGCACGTAGAGCAGCAACAGGCCGGCCGCGAGCGCCCAGTCGCTGAGCGTCGCGGTTGGCCGGAAGCCCATCGCGATCGCCGCGACGATGACGATCGTGGTGGCGAGGGCGTTGCGGGCCACGCTCGCGGTCACGTGCCCGGTGAGGACGGCGGAGCTGCGGATGGGCAGCGACCGCAGCCGGTCGATCATGCCGCTGGTCATGTCACTGGCCACGGACATCGCGGTGGACGACGCCCCGTAGCCGGTGCACAGCAGGACGATCCCCGGCACCACGTAGTTGATG
>DASRSC010000146.1:0-16364 GCA_035695525.1 Pseudonocardia sp.
GACGCATGATCGCCGGCCGGGCGCGTTCCGCGGCCGGATCCGACCGTTCCCGCGTCGAGCCGGTGATCACCGTGCTCACGCTGCGTCCCGCACGATCGGGCAGCTCATGCAGCGGGGGCCGCCGCGCCCGCGTCCCAGCTCGCCGCCGGGGATGTCGAGCACCTCGATGCCATGGCGGCGCAGATGCCTGTTCGTCGTGACGTTGCGCTCGTACGTCACCACGACCCCGGGCGCCACCGCGAGCGCGTTGCACCCGTCGTCCCACTGCTCGCGGGCGGCGGCGTGCACGTCCTGCTCGGGGGTCAGCACCCGGACCGACGAGAGCCCGAGTGCGGCCGCGATCGCGTCGTGCATCTCCTCAGGCGGGTGGTCGGTGACGTCGAGCTCCTTCTCCGAGTCGCCGGGACGCACGGTGTACGCAGGCAGCTTGCCGAGCCCCGCGTACTCCACGAACGTCTCCGGATCGACCATCGTCATCACCGTGTCCAGGTGCATGAATGCCCGCTGCTGCGGCATCCGCAGCGCGACGATCCGGTCGATCTCCCCGCCGGCGAACAGGCGCGTGGCCAGCCGCTCGACCCCGGCGGGGGTGGTCCGCTCCGAGAGCCCGATCAACACCGCCCCGCCGCCGAGCACGTGCATGTCGCCGCCCTCGGTGGTCGCGGGGCCGTTCACCGAGCCCTCCGACCAGAGCGCGTAGTCGGAGCGGGTGAACAGCGGGTGCCACCGGTACACGGCCTCGTAGTGCACGGTCTCGCGCATCCTGGCCTTCTTGCGCATGCTGTTGATCGCCACCCCGCCGTGGATCCAGGCCGACGTGTCGCGGGTGTAGAGGTGGTTGGGGAGCGGCTCGAGCACGAAGTCGTCGGCGGCGAGCACGTGGAAGGCGATCGAGCGCGGCTCCTGGATCCGCTCGAGCACCTCGCGCTTGGTGATCCCGCCGATGAGGTGATCGGTGAGAGCGTCGACGTCCATCGCGTCGAAGCAGTTGCGCAGCGCGTCGATCGCGAGGGGGCCGTACACGCGGTCGTCGAAGATCCGGTCGAGGATGTACTTGCGCGCCTCGGGGATCTCCACCGTCGTGCGCAGCAGCTCCCCGAACAGGTGCACCGTGATCCCGCGCGCCCGCAGCAGCGCCGCGAACCGGTCGTGCTCCTCCTGCGCCCTGGCCACCCACAGCACGTCGTCGAACAGCAGACGGTCCTTGTTGCCGGGCGTCAGTCGCTTCAGCTCCAACCCCGGACGGTGCAGGATCACCTGGCGCAGTTGCCCGACCTCGGAGTCCACGCGGTACATGCGCTCATCCTGCACGTGCCCCGCGCCCGCGTCCCGTGGCGACGTGCAGGATGTGCGCGTGCAACTCGACCGGCTCGACGAGGACCTCATCGCGCTGCTCGTGGACGACGCGCGCCGCAGCTATGCCGACCTCGGCGCGAGCGTCGGGCTCTCGGCATCGGCGGTGAAGCGGCGCGTGGACCGGCTCCGCGCGGGTGGGGCGATCACCGGATTCACCGTGCGGCTCGATCCGGGGGCGCTGGGCTGGTCGGTGGAGGGCTACGTGGAGCTCTACTGCCGCAACCGCACCGCGCCCGCCACGATCCGGGCCACCGTCGCGCGGTTCCCCGAGGTGGTCGACGCCAGCACGGTTTCGGGGGAAGCCGACGCCGTGCTGCGCATCCTCGCCGCCGACATGCGCCACTTCGAGCAGGTGCTCGAGCAGATCGGGGCACAGCCGTTCGTGGCGCGCACCAAGTCGGTGCTCGTGCTCTCGCCGTTGCTCCGCCGCCCCGCGGCGCCTCTCCCACACTGACCCGGGGCTGCTTCATCACGACGGCCGCGCGCGAGCGCCTCCGGCCGGGCGGCGGTGTGCGGCTCGTGGCGATCGGACCTGCGGCGATCGTCCGCGCAACGGATGAGCACCCGAGGCCGCCGACGCGCACGAATCCGCTGCGAAGAGGCAATGCTTCGCAATTGTCCGCCGCACATGCCGTTCCTAATCTGATGAACGTCCCGGTCCCGTCGCTGCGGCCACCCTGCTACCTCGTGGAGCGAGCCCGTGACGAGCGTCCTGTCCCGCCCGGGCGAGCGCACCGAGCGCACCGCCTCCCGCCGCCGCTACCTCATGTGCCGGCCGGAGCACTTCTGTGTCGAGTACGCGATCAACCCGTGGATGCATCCCGGGGTTCCCGTCGACCGGGGCCGGGCGCTGGCCCAGTGGGAGGGGCTGCGCCAGACCTACCTCGGCCTCGGCCATCGCGTCGACCTGCTCGACCCCGTCCCGGGGCTCCCCGACATGGTCTACGCGGCGAACGGCGCCACCGTCGTCGACGGGGTCGTGCTGGGTGCCCGGTTCCGGCATCGGGAGCGGGCCGCGGAGGCAGGCGCGCACCGGAGGTGGTTCCGCGCGGCCGGCTTCACCCGTGTCGTCGAGCCGGAGTTCATGAACGAGGGGGAGGGCGACCTGCTCGTCGTTGGTCCTCCCGGAGACACGGTGGTGCTGGCCGGATCCGGTTTCCGCACCGACCCGCGCGCCCACGCCGAGGCGGCCGCCGTGCTGGGCCGGCCGGTGGTGTCGCTGGAGCTGGTCGACCCCTGCTACTACCACCTCGACACGGCGATCGCCGTGCTCGACGACGCGACGATCGCGTGGTTGCCCGAGGCCTTCGCGCCCGCGTCGCAGGCGGTGCTGCGCGAGCGTTTCCCCGACGCGCTCGTCGCCGACCCGGCCGACGCGATGGTGCTGGGGCTCAACGCCGTCAGCGACGGGCGTCACGTCGTCCTACCGGCACCGGCCACCCGGCTCGCCGCCGCCGTGGCCGAGCGCGGATTCACGCCCGTCCCCGTCGAGATGTCCGAGCTGCTCAAGGGCGGCGGTGGCCCCAAGTGCTGCACGCTGGAGGTGCGCGCATGACGATCATCGAATCCGGCCCCGGCGCTGCCGTCGGCACGGCGACCGCGCACCACGAGCACCTCATGCATGAGCATTCGGCGCACAACTACCATCCGCTGCCGGTAGTGGTCGCGCAGGCCGCAGGCGCATGGGTCACCGACGTCGAGGGCCGCCGGTACCTCGACTGCCTCGCGGGCTACTCGGCGCTGAACTTCGGGCACGGCCACCCCGCGCTCGTCGCGGCGGCCCACGACCAGCTCGACCGCGTGACGCTCACCAGCCGCGCCTTCGGCAGCGACCAGATCGGGCCGTTCTGCGCAGAGCTCGCCGCGCTCGTCGGCAAGCAGATGGTGCTGCCGATGAACACCGGGGCGGAGGCTGTCGAGAGCGGGCTCAAGGTCGCGCGCAAGTGGGGCTACGAGGTGAAGGGCGTGCCGGAGGACCGCGCCCGCATCATCGTGGCGGCCGGTGGGTTCCACGGCCGCACGATCAGCATCGTCAGCTTCTCCACGGACCCCGACGCGCGGGGCGGGTTCGGGCCGTTCACCCCGGGCTTCGATGTCGTGCCCTACGGCGATCCCGACGCGCTGGCCGCAGCGATCACGCCCGACACGGTCGCGGTGCTGATCGAGCCCGTGCAGGGCGAGGCCGGCGTGGTGGTCCCGCCTGCGGGGTACCTGGCGGCGGTCCGCGAGATCTGCGATGCCACGGGCGTGCTCTTCGTCGCCGACGAGGTGCAGTCCGGCCTCGGCCGCACCGGACATGTGCTGGCCACCCGGGCCGCGGACGTCGATGCAGACGTGTACCTGCTCGGGAAGGCCCTCGGGGGCGGGATCGTGCCCCTGTCCGCGGTGGTCGCCGATGCCGCGGTGCTCGGCGTCCTGCGGCCGGGGCAGCACGGCAGCACGTTCGGCGGCAACCCGCTCGCCTGCGCCGTCGGCCGCGCCGTGCTCGAGCTGCTGAGCGACAGCGGCCCGCACGGGATGCTCGCCAGGGCGGCTCGGCTCGGCGAGGTCCTGCAGAACGGGCTTGCGGCACTCGTCGGTAGCGGCGTGGTGGCGGTGCGGCGGAGCGGCCTGTGGGCCGGCGTCGACGTCGACCCCCGGCTCGGTACCGGGCGGGAGGTCAGCGAGCGACTGGTCCGGCGCGGGGTGCTCGTGAAGGACACGCACGGCTCGACGATCCGGCTCTCGCCGCCGTTGGTGATCACCCCCGACGAGCTGGTGTCGGCTGTCGACGCGCTGGCGGGGGTGCTGGCCGAGCTGGGCTGAGACGAGGTGGTCGGCGCTCGATCGGACCCGGAAACGGTGGCCCGGTGACGGGTCGGAGCGCTCAGACCCGACAGCGGAACGGCCTCCCGTCCGGTCCGGTGTCCGCGAGCAGGTCGGGGCGGAGCATCCCGAACATCACGGTCAGCAACATCTCGGACGTGATCTCGGGCGGCTCGTGGGGCCGGTTGACGCTCCGGATCAACAGCGTGTTCACGATCAAGGCGCTCACTTCCACGGCGCTGGGGAACCGGCGGACCTCGCCGGTGCCCTGCCCGTGCTCGACGAGCACCCGGATCGCCTCGGGGATGGGTGCGAGGGTGCGGGGGTCGATGTCGTCGGTCGGGTCGGGCGGCCCGGCCACCCTGATCGTGTACTCCTGCACCGCGGACCAGAACGCCGCAGTGAGCGTCGGATAGCGGAAAGTGAGCCGCGTCAGGGCCTTGACCTGGTCGCACAGCGCGTCGACCACCGGTCGGTGCTCCGCGATGTCGCGCTGGGCCTGCACCAGCAGCGGCTGGATCAGCGGGCTGTAGAGGTGTCCGATGAGCGCGTGCTTGGAGGGGAAGTGGTTGTAGGCGGTGGCCACGCTGACGCCCGCTCCAGCTGCGATGTCCTCCATCCGGACGCTCGCCCAGGCACGGGAGCCGAACGTAGCGTCGGCAGCGTCGAGTAGAGCCCGCCTCGTCCGGTAACGCTTCGTCCGTGCCGCGCGCGCCCGCGGATCGTCCGGTCGAGGGGGGTCGATGGGAGGCATTGATCGCAGAGTAACCAACCATTGGTCGAAGTTCTCTTGACTCCAACTTGGGTGTCACCCAAACTGCGTATGTATTTGAACGTAGAACGACTTCGATCACCCTGCTGGGCACGGCGGGTGCGCGGAGGTACTGGAGCGGCATCGAACAACCGGCCCTGCCGTCGGGGGACTCGCAGGTATCTAGCGGTTGTCCGGTCGCTCCTCAAGCACGACGGCAGTACCGCCGCCAGGCCCTGACCGAGGGCAGGCGGCAACCGCGTCCGTGTTACGCCGGCGGAAGTCGCCGGTGCAGGGGAGGGGAACCCTAAAGTGATGTTCAGGCCTGAGCGCCATTCTGCTGCAACTACCGGTAAACCACGATGAGCGCCCTCGCGGCGGCCGCCTTCGCGGCTGAACCGCCAGGCGTTGTTCCAGAGGCCGGTCTCCCTACGTGGGTGCACCCGGCGGCGGACTGGACGGGACACCGGGGGGCCGAGTCCATACGCGACACACCTCCGGACGGCGTGCGCCCTGCGGACGACCGGGCGCAGGACGACATGCCGGAGCCGTCGCTGCTGGACGGGCTGGTGGCGGAGGCCCTGGCGGGAGAGCCGCGGGCCAAGGACAGGCTGCTCGGCACGATCCACCCGCTGGTACTGCGCTACTGCCGAGGGCGGCTCGGCCGCCAGGAGACCGTCATCGGGTCGGCCGACGACATCGCCCAGGAGGTGTGCCTGGCCGTCGTCAACGCGCTGCCCGGGTACACGATCAAGGGCCTGTCGTTCCGGGCGTTCGTCTACGGCATCGCCGCGCACAAGGTGACGGACGCGTTCCGTGCCATCAGCCGCAACCGTGCGGAGCCGATGGCCGACCTGCCCGACTTCCCGGTCGTGCTCGACGGGCCGGAGCACCACCTGCTCGCGACCGAGCTCACCGAGCGCCTCAGCGGGCTGCTGCGTCACCTGACGCCGCGCCAGCGCGAGGTATTGGTGCTGCGCATCGCCGTCGGGCTGAGTGCCGAGGAGACCGCGCAGGCGGTCGGTTCGACGCCGGGTGCCGTGCGGGTCACCCAGCATCGTGCTCTCAACCGGCTGCGCCGGATCCTCGCCGGGTACTTCGTGGAGGACGAACCGGACGAGGAGTGAATGGCGACGCATCGGGCCTCCGGAAGAACCGAGGTCGTCAGGGAGTAGCCTGATCGCCGATCAACTCCCTGACGGGCGGGTATGGAGGAGGCGTCGTGTCGGCTGGCCAGATCGCGGCACTGATCGCCGCGGGGGCCTTCGTGGTTCTCGTGCTGCTGCTGGCCGTTCCGCTGCTGAAGCTCGGTCGCACCCTCGACGAGGCCACCGTCGCCATCCGGAAGGCCCACGAGGGCAGCGCACCGCTGCTGAACGACGCGCAGACGACCCTGCACCAGGTGAACACACAGCTGGCGCGGGTGGACGGCATCACGTCCAGCGCCCGCGCGGTCACGAGCAACGTCTCCGTGCTGACGTCGCTGTTCACGGCTACCCTCGGTGGGCCGCTCGTGCGGGCCGCCGCGTTCTCCTACGGCCTGAACAGGGCCGTGAAGGCCCGACGGGCCGGCCGCGACGCCGGGGCCCACTCGAAGCGGAGCCGGCCTGGACGCCGGAGGGGCAGGCGGTGAAGAGGCTGTTCTGGCTCGGGCTCGGCCTCGCTGCGGGGGCGTACGCCACCCGGCGGGCCAGCGCTGCCGCACACAGCCTGACCCCCGCAGGGGTGGGGGCCAACATCGCCGACGGTCTGCGTGAGCTCGGCGCAGGGCTGGGCGCGTTCGGTGCCGAGGTGCGCGCAGGGATGGTCGAGCGCGAGCGCGAGCTCACCGAGCTCGTGGAGCGTCGCACAGGTGGGGTGCTGCCCGCACTCGGCGATGCGTTCGTCGAGTCGCAGCCCATGGTGCGACCGGGCGCGCGAGCGCGCCGGGCAGGGGAGTAGTGGCGCTCCTGCGCCCTCCCCTGCCGATCCGCGTCTCGCCCGTGAGGGAGACTGCTTGTAGGCCTCCCTTTCTCGCACAACACCAGGAAGCACCGCCGTGCAGACCCACGAGATCACTCGTCGCTTCACCGATTACTTCACCGCCGCCGGGCACATCAGCGTGCCCAGCGCGTCCCTGATCCTCGACGACCCGAACCTGCTGTTCGTCAACGCGGGGATGGTGCAGTTCAAGCCGTACTTCCTCGGTGACGTGCCGCCGCCCTACGCGCGCGCCACCTCCATCCAGAAGTGCGTGCGGACCGGCGACATCGACGAGGTCGGCCGCACCACGCGGCACAACACGTTCTTCCAGATGGCCGGGAACTTCTCCTTCGGCGACTACTTCAAGGCGGGCGCGATCGAGCACGCCTGGAGCCTGATCACGAGCAGCCAGGACGCCGGGGGCTACGGCTTCGACCCCGACCGCATCTGGGTCACGGTCTTCCGCGACGACGACGAGGCCGTCGACCTCTGGCGGAGGATCGCCGGGCTGCCCCTGGAGCGCATCCAGCGTCGCGGTGGTAAGGACAACTACTGGGACATGGGCGTGCCCGGCCCGGGCGGCCCCTCCTCCGAGATCTACTACGACCGCGGGCCGGAGCACGGCCGCGAGGGCGGCCCAGAGGCCGACGAGGACCGGTACCTGGAGATCTGGAACCTCGTCTTCATGCAGGACGTGCGCGGCGAGCTCAGCCCGAAGGACGGCCACCCGCCGGTCGGCGTGCTGCCGCACAAGAACATCGACACCGGCATGGGTGTCGAGCGGGTCGCGTACCTGCTGCAGGGCGTCGACAACGTGTACGAGACCGATCTCGTGCGCCCGGTCATCGCGCGGGCCGAGGAGTTCTCGGGCCGCCGCTACGGCGCTGACCACGCCGACGACGTCCGCTTCCGCGTGATCGCCGACCACGCACGGTCCGGAGTGATGATCATCGGCGACGGCGTGACGCCGTCGAACGAAGGCCGCGGCTACGTGCTGCGCAGGCTGCTGCGGCGCATCGTGCGTTCGGCGCGGCTGCTCGGCGTGAACGAGCCGGTGCTCAACTCGTTCGCCGAGGTCGTGCGCGACGAGATGGCTCCGACGTACCCGGAGCTCGTCACCGACTTCGAGCGGATCTCGGCGGTCGTGCAGGCCGAGGAGGAGGCGTTCCTCGCCACCCTCAGCGCGGGCTCGCGCATCTTCGACACCGCGGTGGCGGAGACGAAGCGCGGCGGCGGTCTCGTGCTGCCCGGTGACCGGGCGTTCCAGCTGCACGACACCTACGGCTTCCCGATCGACCTCACCCTGGAGATGGCCGCCGAGGCGGGCCTCGAGGTCGACCAGGACCGCTTCGCCTCGTTGATGAACGAGCAGCGCACCCGGGCCAAGGCCGACGCTGCCACTCGCAAGGTCGGCCACGGCGACGGCTCGATCTACCGCAGCGTGCTCGACACCCACGGCGCCACCGACTTCCTCGGCTACACCGACCTCAGCGCCGAGGCCACCATCGTCGGCCTGCTCGTCGACGGCGTTCCGGTGGCGGCAGCCCGGGAGGGCGAGCAGGTGGAGGTGGTGCTCGACCGCACCCCGTTCTACGCCGAGGCCGGTGGCCAGCAGGCCGATACCGGCGAGCTGCGGGGAGCGTCGTTCACCGTGCGGGTCGACGACGTGCAGTCGCCGGTCGCGGGGCTGCGGGTGCATCGTGGCACCGTCATCGCCGGCGAGGTGTCGCTCGACGCCGCCGTCGTGGCCGAGGTGGACCGGACGCGGCGGGCCTCGGTCTCGCGGGCCCACACCGCCACCCACCTCGTGCACGCCGGCGTCCGCGGGGCGCTGGGCACCGCCGCGGCCCAGGCCGGCTCGCTCAACGCCCCGGGCAGGCTGCGGTTCGACTTCACCTCGCCCACCGGCGCGGTGCGGCCAGCCGCGCTCGCCGAGATCGAGGACGAGGTCAACACGGTCCTGCAGCAGAACCGTGAGGTCGAGTCCTACGAGACCACGATGGACGAGGCCAGGCGGCTCGGCGCGATGATGCTGTTCGGCGAGAAGTACGGCGACCGGGTCCGGGTGGTCGACATGGGCGACTACTCGCGCGAGCTGTGCGGTGGCACCCACGTCGGGCGCACCGGTGAAATCGGCATGATCAAGGTGCTGTCGGAGGCCTCTATCGGTTCCGGGGTCCGGCGCGTTGAGGCGCTGGTCGGGCTGGATGCCTTCCGCCACCTCTCGAAGGAGCACCTGCTCGTCTCGACGCTGGCCGACCAGCTGAAGTCGCGCCCGGAGGACCTCCCGGATCGGATCAACGGGCTGGTCGAGCGGCTGCGCACCGCCGAGCGCGACCTCGAGAAGGTCCGCGCCGACGCCGTGCTGTCCTCGGCCGGGGCGCTTGCCGCGGGTGCCGAGGACATCGACGGGGTCGCGCTCGTGGCGGTCGCCGCACCGGACGGGGTAACCGGCAACGACCTGCGTGCCCTCGCCTCCGACGTCCGCGGCAGGCTCGGGTCCCGGCCCGGTGTCGTCGCGCTCTTCTCCGGCGACGGCGACAAGGTCTCCTTCGTGGTGGCCACCACGGCCGCGGCGAGGGACCGCGGCCTGGCCGCGGGCGGGCTGATCCCGGCGTTCGCCCCGGCCGTGGGCGGGCGCGGCGGCGGCAAGCCGGACCTGGCGCAGGGCGGCGGCACGAACCCCACCGGCATCCCGGCGGCCGTCACGGCGCTCCGCTCCGCACTCCGCGGATGACGGTGGCGGTGTGAGGGGTCGACGGCTCGGGGTCGACGTCGGTGCAGTGCGAATAGGCGTCGCCGTCTCCGATCCGGCCGGTGTACTGGCAACGCCGCTGGTCACCGTCCCGCGCGATCTCGAGGACGGCACCGACCTGCGGACGATCGCCGACCTGGTCACTGAGTACGACGTCGTCGGCGTCGTGGTCGGGCTGCCGCGCACGCTGGCCGGACGGGAGGGTGCTGCCGCGGAGACGGCGCGGGCATTCGCCGTTGCGCTGGAGGAGGCCGTCGACGTGCCCGTCGAGCTCTCCGACGAGCGGCTCACCACCGTGGTCGCCACCCGGCAGCTGCGGGAGCGCGGGGTGAAGGGCCGCAAGCAGCGTGCTGTAGTCGACCAGGCCGCCGCTGTAGCGATCTTGCAGGGCTGGCTCGACGCAGCTCGCCGTCGCTGACCCGGACATGCGCGCCCGCGCGCGCCCTCGTTAGTGTCGGAACCGTGACCCCGGACGGCTGGGACCAGCGAGTACCGCCCCACTCGAGTGGTGGGGCCGACGACTCGGTGGCGACTGGACCGATCGACCTATACCCCTCCCACCAGGAGGAGTACACGTCCCGGCACGCGCAGCAGCGGACCCGCACACGCCGGGGGCGAAGGCGCAGCGGCGTGCTGCTGCTCGCGGTGCTGCTGCTGCTGGGGGGCGTCGCCGGTGGCGGCTACTACGTGTACTCGTCGGTGTTCGCCACGCCTGACTTCGAGGGCCCGGGCAGTGGCGACGTCATCGTGCAGGTGCATGACGGGGACTCGACCACACAGATCGGCAGCACGTTCGCCCAGCGCGGCGTCGTGGCGGGCGTCCAGGCGTTCACCGAGGCCGCGGCGGAGGAGCCCCGGATCCGATCGGTGCAGCCTGGCTATTACCAGATGCGGCTGCGGATGTCGGGCGCGGCGGCCGTCGCACAGCTGCTGGAGCCGAGCGCGCGGGTCGGTCAGCTGGAGATCCGCGGCGGGGTCCAGCTCGACGACACCAGAGCGTCCGACGGCACCGTGACGCCCGGCGTGCTCAGCCTGATCTCGAAAGCCACGTGCATCGAGCAGAACGGCACGGAGCAGTGCCTCCCGGTCGACCAGCTGCGAGCCGCGATGATGGACACCGATCCGGCCGCACTCGGCGTGCCGGCGTGGGCGCTGGAGGAGGTCGGCCGGGCCGAACCGGCGCGCCGCCTGGAAGGCCTGCTGATGCCGGGCCGCTACGACGTGGCGCCCGGCACTCCCGCCGTCGACGTGCTGCGTGGTCTGCTGGCCACGTCGGACGCGCGGCTCGAGGCGGCCGGGTTGGTGGCCGGAGCCCAGAGCATCGGCTCCACCCCGTACCACGTCCTGACGATCGCCTCGCTGGTGGAGAAGGAGGCCATTACCCCGGACATGCCCAAGGTGGCCCGCGTGATCTACAACCGGCTCGGGGCGGGCCAGCGGCTCGAGCTCGACTCCATGGTCAACTATCCGCTCGACCTGCAGGCGCTGCGCACCACCGCCGATGACAGGGCGCGCCCGGGGCCGTACAACAGCTACGTCGTCGCCGGCCTGCCGCCCACCCCGATCTCGGCGCCGGGGAGCGCGGCGATCGAGGCGGCACTCACGCCTGCGCCCGGTCCCTGGTTCTTCTTCGTCCGCTGCCAGACGGACGGCACGTCATGCTTCGCCACGACCTTCGCCCAGCACGCCACCAACGTCCAGGAGGCCAGGGCTAACGGCGCCTTCTGACCTCGGCGGGCGGACGAGAAGCCTCAGCTCGCCGGGCGGCCGAAGAACCCCGGCGGCGGTTGGGGCGACGGGATCGCGGTGCGGTCCGACGGCCCGCGCGCAGCTCCGGCGAAGCGTCCGACGTCCTCGCCGGTGAGCACCCTGGCCGGGAACGGGTCGGCCGCCGTTCGCCGCACCAGCACGTCCACGGGGAGCGGTGCCGCGCTGCCGAGGAGCACGAGGTTGCCGAACCGGCGTCCGTGGAGGATCTCCGGCGAGGCGAGTACCGCCACTTCGGCGAACCTGGCCAGTGCTGCGGCCACCTGCGACCGCGCGAAGCTCAGCTCCCCGCCGTCGGCGACGTTGGCGGCATACACCCCGGCCGGCGTGAGCGTGTCCGCAGCGGAGTCGAGGAACTCCGTCGACGTCAGGTGCGCCGGAGTGCGGGCACCGGCGAACGCGTCGAGCACGAGCAGGTCAACCGAGCGGGGTGCGACCCGGGCGAGCGCGGCCCGCGCGTCAGCGACGGTGACCTCGATCCCCAGCCCGTCGGCGGGCAGCCGGGATGCGACGAGCTCCACCAGCTCGGCGTCGAGCTCGACGACCTGCTGGGTCGATCTCGGCCGCGTGGTGGCGACATATCGGGCCAGCGTCCACGCGCCGCCGCCGAGGTGCAGCACCCGCAGCGGCGCTGCGGGCGGTGCCATCAGATCGACGACGTGGCCGAGCCGGCGCACGTACTCGAACTCCAGATGGGTCGGATCGTCGAGGTCGACGTGCGACTGGGCGGTGCCGTCGAGCAGCAGAGTCCAGCCCTGCGGCCGGTCCGGGTCGCCCAAGAGCTCGGCGTGGCCGTGGTCGACCTCGGCGCGCACCGTGGTCCGTGCCGCCCGCTCCGCTCGTCCGCACACGCGTCGATCCTGCCCGCTGCGTGCCGTCACCCGGTGGGGCGGGCCCGCCCGTTGACGTGATCGAGCCGCAGCGTGAGCACCAGCTGCCGTTTGTGATCATCGCCGAGCGATACCCGTCCCAGTGGGGATGGGGGCGATCATCCCGCTTCAGGGTGATCAGGATGCCGCCCGCGCTGCTGCGCGAACAGCGCCACCAGCGCGGTGTCGATGGCCCTACTCGTCGACATGCCTGCTCTGTGCCTCACGCGCAGGGTGGTACCACCCTGCGCCAACGTCGCGAGGCACCGCAGTCATGCCGCGGTCTGTTGTCCACCTGGTGCGTCGTCCATCCACAGTTCCGTCGAGGCCCTGGTCGGCGGGCGCCGGTCGGCCGAGGATCGACGAGGTGGGGGATGGCGTGAGGGATCGGGACAGGGCCCGAGGTGCCGCGGCGGTGGGACGGCCGGTGGTGCTGGTCGCTGTACTGGGCGCGATGCTGACGGTGGGTCTGCCGCTGGCTCTGGTGGGGGCCGGCGGCCCGGTGGCCGTGGTTGCCGCGGGAATCTGTGGTGGCGTCGGTGGCGGTGCCGCGGGCGCGGCGGGGCGGGTGCTGCTGGGACGGCTGCGCCGGGGGGCACCTATCCGGCCCCCGTGGTGCGAGCTCGCGGTCGGTGCGCTGTGGGCCGGCACGGTCCCCGCGTGGGCGGCCGGGGTTCTGCCGACGGCGTGGGTTCCGGCGCTGCTCGGGCTCAGCTGGCTCGGCGTGGTGGCCGGAGCGGTCGACGTGACGCATCGCAGGCTGCCCGACGCGCTGACGCTGCCGGCGCTCCCCCTCGCGCTGGTGTTCCTGCTGCCGCTCGGCGCCGACGCGGTGCTGCGCGGTGCGGCCGGCGCCGCGGTGGCCGCGGGCGCGCACGCCGCCGTGCACCTGCTCGCCTGCGGCGCGATGGGTGCGGGTGACGTGAAGCTGGCGGCCCCGCTCGGCGCGGTGCTTGCGGCCGCGGGGTGGCCCGCGCTCGTCCTGGCTGGGCTGCTGGCAGCGGTCGTCACCGCGGCGCTCGGTGCCACTGGCCTGGCCACCCGGCGACTGAGGCGCGGGGCGGCGCTACCGCACGGTCCGTCGATGCTGGTGGCCGCCTGGCTGGTCACCTCGTGGCTGGTCGCCACGGGTGCCGTGACGGGTCACACCGGAGGGGAGTGAGAGAATTGCGCTCGTGCTGCGCTGGATCACCGCCGGGGAATCCCACGGTCCTGCGCTGGTCGCCGTGCTCGAGGGCATGGTCGCCGGCGTCGAGATCACCACCAAGGAGCTGGCCTCCGAGCTGGCCCGCCGCCGACTGGGCTACGGCCGGGGCGCGCGGATGGCGTTCGAGGCCGACGAGCTCGAGGTGATCGGCGGGGTCCGTCACGGGGTCACCCAAGGCGGGCCGGTTGCGGTGCGGATCGGCAACACCGAGTGGCCGAAGTGGGAGACCGTCATGGCCGCCGACCCCGTCGACCCCGAGCTGGTCGCGGGGCGGGCCCGCAACGCGCCGCTGACCCGGCCCCGCCCGGGACACGCCGACATGGCCGGCATGACCAAGTACGGCTTCGAGGACGCGCGCCCTGTGCTCGAACGCGCCAGCGCACGGGAGACTGCCGCGCGGGTCGTGCTGGGCACCGTGGCCAAGGCGTTCCTGAAGCAGGCGTTCGACGTCGACATCGTGTCCCACGTCGTCGCGCTCGGCTCCGTGGAGGCGCCCGACGACGAGCAGCCCGGTCCAGGAGATCTGGAGCGCGTGGACGCCAGCCCGGTCCGGGCCTACTCCGAGGCCGCCACCCACGCCATGGTGGCTGAGGTGGATGCCGCGCAGCGGGACGGCGACACCCTCGGGGGCGTGGTCGAGGTGATCGCCTTCGGGCTGCCGGTCGGGCTGGGCTCCTACGTGCAGTCCGACCGCAGGCTCGACGCGCGGCTCGCCGGTGCGCTGATGGGCATCCAGGCGATGAAGGGTGTGGAGATCGGTGACGGGTTCCGCACGGCCCGGCGCCGGGGCAGCGCGGCGCACGACGAGATGATTCCCGGCGACCCGGTGAAGCGCCTGTCCAACCGGGCCGGGGGGATCGAAGGCGGGATGTCCAACGGCGAGCCCGTCAGGGTGCGGGTGGCGATGAAACCGATCTCCACGGTGCCCCGCGCACTGCAGACGGTCGACGTCGCTACCGGCGAGGCCGCTCAGGCCATCCACCAGCGCTCCGACGTGTGCGCGGTGCCTGCGGCGGGAGTGGTGGCCGAGGCGATGGTCGCCTTGGTCCTGGCCGACGCCGCGCTGGAGAAGTTCGGCGGCGACTCGCTGTCCGAGACCTGCCGCAACTTCCGGGCCTACCGGGACACCGGGGCGCACTGAGCGCGGTGCTGTGGTCGGAGCCGTGCCGACCCGGGGCCTGCCGGCGTCGAGCCGGCCGTGTCGGCGCGGCCCGGTCACCGACATCAGTTGGTTCGCCACTCCGACTGGATTTTCCGGCCTGTAACCGGGCTCCACCCTCGGAGTGCCTCTGCTCCGACGCGCCGCTCGTGCCGGAGAAGCAGCCCAGGCAGCGGCTCAACCCCCGGAAGGGGTCCAGGGATCATGCCCTGACGGGCCGGGCCAAGAAACGCTCACCCGGGCGAGGCGCCCAGAGCGCGGCTCAGTCCCCGAAGCGGTACCGGCGCCTGCGCCGGGTGGCAGCGAGGAACGCGGCTGCGAGGTCCGTCTCAGCGGAGGTGTCGTCCGCCGGGGCGTCGTCCGCGTTGCTGCTCTCGCCCGCGAACGCGGCGAAAGGCGTGCCGGTGCCTGCGTCGCCCGGGTTGCGCAGCTGCGGCTCCAGGTGGGCCTGCTGCCGGCGCCGGGGGAGGGGGAGCTGCTCGCGTGCCGGAGGTGGAGGGTCGTCCGCCGTGCGGAGCACAGGTGGACTCTCGCGGCCCTGGCGATGCGTCGTCCGCCGGTCCGCCGGTCGCGGCGCCCCACGGCCGCCCTGTCCGCCCCCGCCGTCGTCCATCGACCACTCCGATCGTGCAACTCCACGCGCTGTTTCGTCACGGCCCGGCATCGCCGCAGAGGTTGCAGAGTAATTGTCGCCGTGATCGACAGCGTATCCGGCTGTGTATAGGGCGGGCAGCCGGGAGCACGATCGCGGGGAGTGAGCGGCATCTCGCTGTGGCGGAGGGCCTCCGGCGCCGCCGCCGACGGTCACTACCCTGGCAGTGTGAGCCTCGAAAGACGTCCAGCACTGGTCATCGTCGGTGCGCCGGGGGCCGGCAAGACCACTGTCGGTCGGGTGCTGGCGCGCCGGCTCGGTGTCGAGTTCACGGATGTCGACGCGCTGATCGTCGAGCGGGCCGGGAAGGCTGTCGCAGACATCTTCCTCCAGGACGGCGAGGACGTCTTCCGAGCCATGGAGCGGGAGGTCGTCGCCGAGGCGCTGACCGGCACCGACGGTGTGCTGGCCCTCGGCGGCGGCTCCGTTCTTGCGGCGGAGACGCGGATGCGGCTGCGCGGGCACCGGGTCGTGCACCTGGTGGTCGGGCTCGCCGACGGGCTGCGCCGCACGGGCATGTCCACCGCCCGGCCGCTGCTCGCCGGGGTCAACCCTCGTGCCACGTTCAAGGCGCTGCTCGACGCGCGCGCGCCGCTGTACCGCGAGGTCGCGACCGTCGAGATCGACACGACGCGACGCAGTGCCAACCAGGTGGCCCGGTCGGTGCTGGAGGCGGTAGGGGAGGTGCTGCCGCCCGCGGCGGAGGAACCGGTCGACCCGGACGACCCGCTGGACCGGCCCACCCCGCACGACAGCGCGCTGCTGCCGGATCCCAGCCTGCGGCCGTGAGTGTGGTCGTCGTGGTTTGAGAGACGGACTGTGGCCTGTTCATCGACAGATCGGGTGACTGGGCTCCTGTCGCCGGGCTCACGTCAGTGGGCAATGGTGGGGGCGGCACGAGACCACCGGTGGCGGCCGAGCTCGTCCGTGATGAACCGGGCGAGGTCGGTGCGGGTGAGCTTCCAGCCGCCCTCCGGGGTGGTGCCGTCCTGGACAGAGCGCCAGGTGGGGATCGTCGTGGCGGACGCCGGGGGAGGAGAGGGCGACGACGCGGGCGACGCCAGTGATCTCCATCGCGGAC
>DASRSC010000147.1:0-1768 GCA_035695525.1 Pseudonocardia sp.
GGTCCTTCCGGTCGACGGCTCTCGAAGCGCCGAGCGTGACCTGCGTCGTGTTATCTGCCGCGTTATGGGACGGGACCGGGCTCGGATAACGGCGTCGGTAATGACGCGGGCCACATGCTGGCGTGCACCCGAATGATCGCCAGGAGGAGTCAGGTCAATGACCTACCGCAACGAACTGGTCGTCGACGACCGGGAGAGCGGCGTCTTCCGCGTGCACCGGTCGGCGATGACCTCCCCGCAGGTGCTCGCCGACGAGCGCGCCCAGATCTTCGAGCGCTGCTGGCTCTACGTCGGGCACGACTCGGAGATCCCCAAGCCCGGGGACTACGTGCGGCGCACGGTCTGCGGGCGGCCGGTGATCTTCCTGCGGGACAGTGCGGGGACCGTCCGGGTGCACTTCAACACGTGCACCCACCGCGGCGCCACGCTGTGCCGGGAGGAGTCCGGCAACACCCGGATCTTCCAGTGCTTCTACCACGCGTGGAGCTTCGACACGACCGGCCGGCTGATCGTCACCCCCGGCGCCGACGCCTACGCCGCCGGCTTCGACCGCAGTGCGCTCGGCCTACGCGCGCCGGCCCGCGTGGAGAGCTACCGGGGGATGTTCTTCCTCAACCACGACGAGCACGCGGTGAGCCTGCTCGACTACCTCGGAGGCACCGTGGAGTACCTCGACCTGGTGTTCGACCAGGCCGAGGAGGGCATGCGGGTCGTCGGCGGGACGCACCGCTACAGCGTGGGCGCGAACTGGAAGCTGATGGTGGAGAACAGCATCGACGGCTACCACGCACCGACGGTGCACGCCACCTACATCGACTTCGTGAAGAACAGTGGCGGCGGGCAGAACAAGGCCGCGCTCGGCACCGGTGCGGGCGTCGACCTCGGCGGCGGGCACACCGTCATCGAGAGCACCGCGGCGTGGGCCCGGCCGATCGCCTACTGGGAGCCGTTCTTCGGGGAGGAGGCTCGTCCCGAGATCGAGGCGAAGCGCGCGGCGCTGACCGATCGGTACGGTGTCGAGCGCGGGACCCGGATGGCCGAGACCTTCCGCAACCTGCTGATCTTCCCCAACCTGGTGATCAACGACGTTGCCGCGATCACCGTGCGCCGGATCGAGCCGGTCGCCCCGGACCGGGTCGCGCTGGAGGCGTGGGCGCTCGCGCCGCACGAGGAGCGCGAGGGCAGCGCCGCCCTGCAGCGCCGGCTGGACAGCTTCCTCACCTTCCTCGGCCCTGGCGGGTTCGCCAGCCCCGACGACGTCGAGGCGCTCGAGTCCTGCCAGCAGGGCTACGCGGCGCAGCCCGACGTGGCCTGGAGCGACATCTCGCGCGGGATGTCGCGCATCCCGTTGCCGGACGACGAGCTGCAGATCCGCACGTTCTGGCGGGCGTGGGCGTCGGTGCTCGACAGCGCGGGCTTCCCCGATCGGGTCGAGGGCGTCGAGTCGCCCGGAGCGACGCGCACGTCTGCCCCCGCGGCCGCAGGGGCGGTGCGTTCGTGAGCACGGACCTGGCCACGGACACGGCTCTGCGCAGCCGGGTGGAGGACTTCCTCTACGCCGAGGCCGCCCTGCTCGACGAGTGGCGGCTCGACGACTGGCTCCAGCTGCTCTCGGAGGACGCCCGCTACGAGGTGCCCAGCACCGACCGGCCCGACGGGCGCCCGGACACCACGCTGATGCTGATCTCGGACACCCGCCCGATGATCAATGCGCGGGTCACCCGGCTCAACAGCCGCAAGGCCCACCGGGAGTTCCCGTGGTCGCGCA
>DASRSC010000148.1:0-18453 GCA_035695525.1 Pseudonocardia sp.
CGACTCGCGGGGCGGGGACGGGGGTCGACTCGCGGGCGGGAAGGGGCGACTCGCGGGCGGAAAGAGGGCGACTCGCGGACGGGAAGGGGGCGACTCGCGGGCGGGAAGGGGGCGACTCGCGGGCGGGAAGGGGGCGACTCGGGGGCGGCGAATGGGCGACTCGCGGGGGGTCAGGGGGTGCGGGCTACCAGGAGGGGGACGAGTTGCTCCTCCGTGGAGAGGGAGCCGTGCTGGCCCGGTAGCCGGGAGATCACCGGCTCGGCCACCGACCGGACGACTGCGGCGGTGCCCCGGGCAGCCACGACGACGTCGCCGATGCGGTGCTGGACCCGCGGGGCGACCGGTCCGAACCAGCCTTCCGCAATAGCCTGCTCGCCCGGCACCACCCAGGCGTCGTCGCGCAGCACCGACCGCCAGGTAGCCAGGACGTCCTCCGCCGCCCCGGCTCGGGCGTAGACGTGCCGGGCGCGGGCGTCGCCGCCGAGCAGCTGGACGCCCTGCTGAAGGACGGGATCGGTGTCTGCGTCGAAGATCCGGTCGACGCCGACCATGCCGTGGTCGCCGGTGATCACGAGTACGGCGCCGGGCGGCAGGTGCTCGGCGATCAGCCCGGCAAGCCGGTCGACCTGGCTGAGCTGCAGCCGCCACGCCATGGTGCCTGGTCCGCGGAGGTGGCCCAGCCCGTCGAGGTCGGCGTGGTAGCCGTAGCAGAGCCGCCGCCCCGGCCCGGTGACCGCGGCGATGACCTCGGCGGCGAGGTCGCCGAGGGCGTGCGTGCCCCGGAAGTTGCCGCCGCGCAGGGCCGCTCGGGTGAGTCCGGAGCCGCTGAACTCGCTTTTGGACACGACGGTGACCGCGACACCGGCGGCAGCGGCCCGTTCCAGCGCGGTCGGGGCCGCCTGCACGTCCTCGGGTGGCAGCCGGTCCCGCAGGTCCACTGCCCTGCCGGTGCCGTGTGACGTCCAGCGCAGCGTGTCGAGCAGTTCGCCGTCGTCGGCGCGGAAGGAGATCCCGACCATCCCGTGCGCTCCCGGCGGCAGCCCCGTGCCGAGCGACGCGAGACTGATCGAGGTGCTGGACGGGAATCCGACGGTGAGCGGTCCGGCGTCGGGCAGGCTCGCCAGGAAGGGCGCGTCGGCCGCATGGCGGCGCAGCAGCTCGCTGCCGAGACCGTCGACGAGCAGCAGTGCCGCAGCGCGGACGGGCTCGAACGTCAGCTCGGGAGCCTGGCCCGGGACGCCGAGCGCCGCGAGGAGGGCGGGCATCACCTCGGTGAGGGAGCGATGGCCGTAGTCGGGCAGGACCGGGGTGGTCATCGGCCAAGGCTCCCACGCGGCAATGTGGACCACGCAAAATCTGCGCAGGGAAGCCCGCTATCCGTCGGGCCACTCACAACGCCCGCAGGCGCGGAGTCCTACCCTGCGCTGGTACGCCAGGGGCGTCCGGAGGTCCGCGTGACGGTGACGGGGTCGGGGATCCGACCGGGGCAGGGCGCGCTGCCCGTGGGGTTCCGGGTCGCGCTGGACCGGCGGACCCGCAGGCTCGACGACGGCGCGGTGCTGCTCGGTGGGGCGCCGCCGCGGCTGTTGCGACTGTCTGCGGCCGCCCGGCAACTGCTCGCGGACGGCACGTGCACGGTCACTGGCCCGACGTCGGCCGCGCTGGCCCGCAGGCTGCTCGACGCGGGGATCGGGCACCCGGTGGCCGAACCTGCTTGGGCCGTGCCATCCAGTGCGGACGTGACGGTCGTAGTGCCCGTGAAGGACCGGGTCGCTGGTCTGGTGCGGCTCCTCGCCGCCCTGCCGTCCGGGCTGGGCGGCCTGGTGGTTGTGGACGACGGCTCAGCGGACGCCGCCGGGGTGCGGGCGGTGGCCGAGGGGGCGGGCGCCACGGTGCTGCGGCATCCGTCCGCGCGCGGCCCGGCCGCGGCGCGCAATGCGGGGCTCGCGACGGCGAGCACCCCGCTCGTCGCGTTCCTCGACTCCGATGTCGTGCCCCTGGCCGGCTGGCTGGAACCGCTGTTGGCGCGCTTCGCCGATCCGGCCGTCGGCCTTGCGGCGCCGCGGATCGTCGCCCTGGCCCCGACGGGAACCCTGCCTCGGCTCGACGGACTGCTGGCGGCATACGAGGCCGTGCGCTCCTCGTTGGATCTCGGCCCGGACCCGGCGCTGGTGGTGCCGCGCTCCCGCGTGGCGTACGTGCCGAGCGCCGCCCTGCTCGTGCGCCGCGCCGCAGTGGGCGCCGGTTTCGACGAGCGCATGCAGGTGGCCGAGGACGTCGACCTCGTCCTACGCCTGCACGCGGCCGGCTGGCGGCTGCGGTACGAGCCTGCCGCCCGGGTCGCCCATGATCACCGGACGACGCTGCGCGCATGGTGGCTGCGGAAGGCCTACTACGGCACGGGAGCGGCCCCTCTCGCGTTGCGGCATCCCGGTTCCGTGCCGCCGATGGTGCTGAGCCCGTGGTCGGCCGCCGTCGGCGCGCTGCTGCTGCTCGGCACCCCGCGGGCAGTGCAAGCGGCGGTGGCGGTCAGCGTGGTGGCTGCCGAGAGGCTGGCGCGCAGGCTGCCCGTCGATCGCCCTCGCGCCGCCGCGGCCCGGCTCGTCGCGGTGGGGGTGGTGGGCACGCTCGCGCAGACGGCCGACGGCGTGACGCGCCACTACTGGCCGGTGTCGGCAGCGGCGTGCCTCGTGTCGCGACGGGCCCGTCGTACGGTGATCTTCGTCGCACTGGCCGAGGGCATCGTCGACTGGTGGCGCCACCGTGGCCGCGACCCGTACGCGAAACCGGGACTGTTCGGATACGTGCTGGCCCACAGGCTCGATGACCTGGCGTACGGCGCCGGGCTGTGGTGGGGCGCGCTGCGGCACCGGACCGTCCAACCGCTCCGGCCGGTCGGGCACAACAGCCGGCGACGGGGGCGCTCCTCCAGCGAACCGCGACAGGGTGTCCGATAGCGGGCCGTCCGTCAGGACTAATCCGAAAGGGTGAATAAGTCCTGCCAATAACTCCGCTTATGCGGATGAAAGCGCGGATATATCCCGTGCCTGCGGAGCTGATAGGAGGTGCGCGATCTGCACGTTCCTCTGTTGCTTGCGGCTCGGTGGCCAATGGGAGGGGTACGGTTGCACGGGCCGATCATCAGCGGTGTGATGTGTCCGCCGCCACATCGGCGTGGCGGTCCGGACAGTGGTTCGCCACTACCACCGGTCCCTCGGAAGTCATGCTGGCGCGGTGCGACACCGCGGTCGCGGTTGAGGAGAAGACTCATGGCACAGGTCCGGGTCACGGTCGACGGCGTGGAGTACGCCGACGACGTGGAGCCCCGTACGTTGTTGGTTTATTACCTGAGGGAACGGCTCGGCAAGACCGGGACTCTCGTCGGGTGTGACACCAGCAACTGCGGTGCCTGCACCGTTCACCTGAACGGGCAGAGCGTGAAGTCCTGCTCGGTGCTGGCCGTGCAGGTCGACGGCGCCGAGATCACCACGATCGAGGGCATCGCCCGCGACGGCAAGCTGCACCCGATGCAGGAGGCATTCAACGAGTGCCACGCCCTGCAGTGCGGCTACTGCACGCCGGGCATGATCATGCAGGCCATCGACCTGCTCGGGGACAACCCCGACCCGAACGAGCAGGAGGTCCGGGAGGGCATCGAGGGCAACCTCTGCCGCTGCACGGGCTACCAGAACATCGTCCGCGCCGTGCAGAGCGCCGCGGCGAAGATGAAGCCGGGGTCCACGGCTGACACCCAGTCCCCGGTGTCCGTTGCCGGAGGGGGCGAGTAGATGACCACAATCGCCGAACCCACCGTCGAGTTCGGGAAGTCCCGCACCCGCAAGGAGGACGCGCGCCTCATCACCGGGCGCAGCCGCTACACCGATGCCATCACGCCGGCGGGCACGCTGCACCTCTCGGTGGTGCGCTCGCCGATCGCGCACGCCACGATCACAGGCATCGACACGTCCCCGGCCAAGCAGTCTCCCGGTGTCGTGGGCGTCTATACGGCGGCCGACCTGGGCGTCGAGGGCGTCGGCCTGCCCTGCGCCTGGCCGATCACGCCCGACCAGAAGGCCCCACAGCGCCCGCTGCTCGCCAGCAGCACCGTGCACTTCGCCGGCGAGGGCGTTGCCGTCGTCGTCGCGCGCTCGGCCGCTGAGGCCCGCGACGCCGCCGACCTCGTGGAGGTCGACTACGAGCCGCTCGAGCCGGTGCTCGACATGGAGGCGGCGACCGCAGAGGGCGCCACCCTCGTCCACCCCGATCTCGGCTCGAACGTGAGCGCCACCTGGGTGTTCGACTCCGGCGAGGCCGGCACCGGGAGCAACGTCTCCGAGGCGATCGCCGCTGCCGAGGCCGACCCCGACCAGGTGGTCGTCAAGCGCCGGTTCCGCCAGCAGCGGCTGATCCCGGCGTTCATGGAGCCACGCTCCGCCGTGGTCGACCCCGCCGGCGAGCAGATCACCTTCTACTCGTCCACGCAGATCCCACACATCCTGCGGACGATGACGACCGTGACGCTGGGCGTGCCGGAGAGCAAGCTGCGGGTCATCGCCCCGGACGTGGGCGGCGGCTTCGGCGGCAAGATCGGCGTGGTGCCGGAGGAGATGCTCTGCGTGGTGCTCGCGCAGAAGCTCGGCAAGCCGGTCAAGTGGACCGAGACGCGCTCGGAGTCGCTGCTCGCGGCGCACCACGGCCGTGACCAGATCCAGGACATCACGATCACGGCGAAGAAGGACGGCACCGTCACCGGCCTGGACGTGAAGCTCCTCGCCGACATGGGTGCCTACCTCGGCCTGGTCGGGCCGGGGGTGCCGATCCTCGGCGCGTTCATGTTCAACTCGATCTACAAGTTCCCGGCCTACAAGTTCACCTGCACCAACGTCTTCACCACGAAGACGCTCACTGACGCCTACCGCGGCGCCGGGCGGCCGGAGGCCACCTTCGCGATCGAGCGGATCATGGACGAGCTCGCCGTCGAGCTTGGTCGCGACCCGCTGGAGCTGCGCGGGCAGAACTGGATCAAGCACGAGGAGTTCCCGTTCACCACGGTGTGCGGGCTCACCTACGACTCGGGCAACTACGAGCAGGCCACGCAGCAGGCGATGGAGCTGTTCGACTACGCGGGCCTGCGCCGCGAGCAGGAGGAGCGGCGCCGGTCGGGCGACCCGGTGCAGCTCGGTATCGGCATCTCGACGTTCACCGAGATGTGCGGCCTCGCGCCGTCCCGGGTGCTCGGCTCGCTGTCCTACGGGGCCGGTGGCTGGGAGGCCGCCAGCATCCGGATGCTCGCCACCGGCAAGGTCGAGGTCATCACCGGGGTATCACCGCACGGCCAGGGCCACGAGACGGCGTTCAGCCAGATCGTTGCCGACCAGCTCGGCGTGCCGTTCGAGGATGTCGAGGTTCTGCACGGCGACACGCAGATCTCGCCGAAGGGGCTCGACACCTACGGATCGCGGTCGCTGGTCGTCGGCGGCATCGCGATCGTCAAGGCGGCCGAGAAGGTGGTTGCGAAGGCCAAGAAGCTCGCCGCCCACTTGCTCGAGGCGTCCGAGGACGACATCGAGTTCTCGGGCGGCACCTTCACCGTCCGCGGCACCGACAAGGGCAAGGCCATCCAGGAGATCGCGTTCGCTGCGTTCATGGCGCACGACTACCCGGAGGACATGGAGCCCTCGCTGGACTCCGACGCCGTGTACGACCCGGAGAACTTCTCCTTCCCGCACGGCACGCACCTCGCCGCGATCGAGATCGACACCGACACGGGCCACGTCGACCTGCGCAAGTACGTCTGCGTCGACGACATCGGCAACGTCGTGAACCCGCTCATCGCCGAGGGCCAGGTGCACGGGGGTCTCGCCCAGGGCATCGCGCAGGCCCTGTTCGAGGAGGCCAACTACGACGAGCAGGGCACGCTCGTCAACGGCACGTTCGTCGACTACACCCTGCCGTCGGCGGCCGACCTGCCGAGCTTCGACACCCGGGTGGTCAGCACCCCGGCCACGTCGAACCCGCTGGGTGTGAAGGGCGTCGGCGAGGCCGGCACCATCGCCTCGACCCCTGCGATCATCAACGGGGTGCTCGACGCGATCCGGCACCTCGGCGTCACCGACGTCGAGATGCCCACCACGTCGCAGCGCGTCTGGCGGGCGATCCAGGAGGCGCAGGGCCGTTCCACCCACGAGACCCCTGTCGACACGCACTCACCCGGTGCCGGCCTGGGCTCGATCGACCCGAACAACCCGCAGGGAGAGGTCCAGTGATCCCGTCCAAGTTCGACTACGTCAAGCCGTCGTCGGTGGCCGACGCCGTCGTGGCGCTGCAGCAGGGCGGGGAGGACGCGAAGATCCTGGCGGGCGGCCAGAGCCTGATCCCGGTGCTGCGCTTGCGGCTCGCGACGCCGTCGGTCCTCATCGACCTCGGCGGGATCCCGGAGCTGCGGGGCATCCGTGAGGACGGCGATCGCATCGTCATCGGCGCCATGACGCCCTACCACGACATCATCCGCGACGACCTGGTGAAGCAGCACGTCACGCTGCTCGCCCAGGCGACGGAGACGGTGGCCGACAACCAGGTGCGCCATCGCGGCACCCTCGGGGGCTCGCTGGCCCACGCCGACCCTGCCGGTGACCTGGGCGCCGTGGCGCTCGCCCTGGACGCCGAGCTGGTGATCGCCGGAGCTGACGGCAGCCGCACGGTGCCGGCGAGCGACTTCTTCGTGGACTACTTCACCACGGCGATCGGGGAGGGCGAGATCCTCACCGAGATCCGGTTCCCGAAGTACACGGGCTGGGGGAGCCACTACGAGAAGTTCAACCGGACGGCGCAGGCATGGTCGATGGTCGCCATTGCGGCGGCCATCCGGGTCGAGGGCGGTTCCATCGCGGAGGCCCGCGTCGGTCTGACCAACATGGGAACCACGCCGATCCGTGCAACGGGCGTCGAACAGGCGCTGGTCGGGCAGCCGGCCACGGCGGACGCTGTGCGCGCCGCCGCCGACCGGGTCACCGAGGGCACAGCGGCTCCGAGTGACGCGGACGCCGCCGCGGACTACCGTGAACATCTGGCCAAGGTGCTCACCGGCCGTGCGGTGCTGGCGGCCGCGGGCTGACGTTCGTCGTTCCACCGTGGACGCCTGCTCCGATCACCGGAGTGGGCGTTCACGGCTTTTACGCCTCGGTCGGCCAGTCGGCCGAACGGGGTCCGAGGAGGAGACACACCGATGCAGTTGGAGAACAAGTTCACGATCGAGGCGCCGATCGAGAAGGCATGGGAGGCGCTGAACACGCCCCAAACCGTGGCTCCCTGCTTTCCCGGCGCCACGCTCCAGGAGTACGAGGGCGACTCGTTCACCGGCACCGTCAAGGTGAAGCTCGGGCCCATCTCGCTCACTTACAAGGGCAAGGGCACCTACATCAGCCGCGACGACGACAACCACAAGGTCGTCATCGAGGCCAACGGCCGTGACTCGCGGGGCAACGGTACGGCCAAGGCCACCGTGACCGGAACGCTGGTGCCCGACGGGCCCTCGCGCACGGCCGTCACGATGGTCACCGACATGACGATCACCGGCCGTCCGGCGCAGTTCGGTCGCGGGGTCATCTCGGATGTCGCCGACAAGATCATCGGTCAGTTCTCGGCGTGCGTCGCCAGCAAGCTCGCGCCCGAGCAGGCCTCGGCAGCGGCCGCACCCGCGTCCGCGGGTGCCGACACCGCGGCCGCAGCAGGGGGCAGCACCAACGGGTCCGCCACGACGGCGGCCACTGCCACGGCGACCAAGGGCCCGGTTCTGACGTCCGCACCGGATGCACCGACGGCACCTGCCGCCGCCGCGCCGGCCTCCGCGGCCGCCGGCGTACCGAAGGCAGCAGCGCCGGTGCGTAGCGAGATCGATGCGATCGACCTGCTCGACACCGCGGGCGCTCCGGTGCTCAAGCGGGTCGCCCCGGTGGCGGGCGGCCTCCTCCTGCTGCTGATCATCTTCCTGATCAAGCGCAGCCGCTCCAACTGAGGGGCCTCCTGCCGCGAGTCGCAGAAGAGCCACGTTCATGCACCGGCCTGCGTGAACGTGGCTCTCCTGCACGAGGCCAGTTAGCGGTCGCCGCCCTTGTCATCGCCGACGTCGTGGCCGCGGCTGTCGTCAGAGCCCCGCCCTCGATCGTCGTTGCCCCGGTCGTCGTTGCCCCGGTCGTCGCGGTTGGCGTCGACCCGGGTGATCGCCCCTGACGCGGCGTCCACGCGGACGTCGTGCCGACGCGTCCCGTCCACGACCTCGACCTTCCATTCCCGTCGGCCGTGCTCGACCTCCTGCTCGACCTTGGTGACCCTCCCGGCGCCTACGTGCGCCAGCGCGATCGCTGCGGCGTCGTCGCGGGAGAGGTCGCCCGATGCGGCAGTCCGCCGGGCCGGCTCGGTGGAGCTCGTCGGGGTCGTGGTCGATACCGTTGTGGCACTGCTCACGGGCCCGACGGCGGCGGGTCGTACGGTCGCCGGGCCGTTGGTGCCGGCAAGGGCGATCGCGGAACCGCTGACCAGCAGTGCGGTGACGGTGGCTGCCGTGGCGATCACAATGCGGGGCGTGGACATGTCTGCTCCTCCGGGTTGTCGTGCTGTCGACCCAGACGGTGCCGATCATCGGGCTAGCGCCGCGCTGCCGCAGTCCTAAGGCCGCGTTAGGCCAGGCCGCGGATGGCACGGAGCACGGGTCGGGCGAGCGGCGCGTTCGGCCGGACCTCTCGGGCGAGAGCGCGTTCGTCCGGGCCCGCAGAACCTCAGGCCGGGGCCTGCGGCCCGCCGAGTTCCATGACGACCTGCAGCCCACCGTGGGCGGAGCGCCCCAGATCGAGCCGGCCGCCAGCTTGCTGCGCGCTGCGACGGGCGATGTCGAGCCCGAGACCCGTCGAGTCGGCGCCGCTGGCGCCCCGCCGGACCGCAGCTCCGTCGGGAAGTCCCGGCCCGGCGTCGGAGACCACGAGGAGGGCACCGCCCTCGGAACGGGGCGCGAGCCGCACTGCGAAAGACGTGCCGTCCGGCGTGTGGGCGAAGACGTTGCCCAGCAGCGCGTCCACGCAGGCGCCGAGGTCTGCGGCGCCCAGCGCCACCGGCAGGGGGCCCGGAGCGATGTCGACCGCGGTCTCCCGGTCGGTGTCCTCGGCCAGCACCGCCCAGAACGCCACGCGCTCGCGCACCACTGCCGCGGCGTCGCAGCCGGTTCGCCCCGCGCCCGGCCCGCTGCCGCGCCGCCTGGCCTGCTCGATCGCCTGGGTGACCGCGCGCTGCACCGCGTCGACCCCGGTGCTGATCCGGGCCGCCTCGTGCTGTTCGGCGAGGGCCTCGGCATCCAGGCGCAACGCGGTGAGTGGGGTGCGGACGCGGTGGGCGAGGTCGGCCACGGTCTCGCGCTCCTCGCGGAGCAGCTCAGCGATGCGCGTGGCCAGGCCGTTCAGCGCCTCGGCGACAACGCCCAGCTCGGCGGGGGCAGTCGGGTCGGCTCGGGCGGCCAGCTCGCCGCGGGCGAGGCGGTGCGACACCGCCGCGAGGTCGGTGGCGGACCGGACCAGTGAACGGGCCAGCCGGTCGGCGACCGCGAGGCTGAGGGCGAGCAGGCCGACGCCGAGCGCTCCGAGCAGCAGCCACGCACCCGGCACGCCCCGGCCCAGCTCGGAGTCGGGCACGAACGCGCGGATCACTCCGGCGCCGCCCGCTTGGTCCCGCACCGCGAAGACGATCTCCCGGCCGCCCTCCACCTCCCCGGACCCGCTGGTGCCGAGCGTCCCCAGCTGGACGAGCGGGGTCCGCTCGGCCGCCGTTCCGAGGACGGTGCCGTCGGCCAGGAACACGGTGACGGCGTCGGGCGACGTGGCGTCGAGCTGTTGGACGGCGAGGGCGAGGGTGGTCCGGTCCGCGGTGCCCACGAGCGAGCTGAGCGACTGGGCTTCGACGGTGGCGGCCTGCACGGCCCGGTCGTCGGCGACGGTGCGCAGCAGCAGAGCGAGCGGCACGAGGAAGGCGATGAGGACCAGCGAGGTCGTCGCCCCGACCAGGACCATGATGCGGCGGCGCACGTCGCCTCAGCTCTGCGGTGCGGAAATCCGCACACCGACGCCGCGCAGGGCGTGCAGATAGCGCGGCTCCTGGGCCGTCTCCCCGAGTTTTCGGCGCAGCCAGGAGAGGTGGACGTCGACGGTCTTGTCCGCGCCGCCGTAGGGCAGCTGCCAGACCTCGGTGAGCAGCTCGCGCTTGCTGACGACCTCGCCGGCTCGGGCGGCGAGGTAGTGCAGGAGCGAGAACTCGCGCGGCGTGAGGTCGAGTGCGACACCGTCGAGGCTCGCCTCCCGGGACCGTGGGTCCACCCGCAGCCCGCCCACCACGACGGCCGGGTCGGCCGCGGTATCCCCGCTGCGGCGCAGCACGGCGCGGATACGGGCGTCGAGCTGCGCGGCGCTGAACGGTTTGACCAGGTAGTCGTCGGCGCCGGCGTCGAGGACGGCCACGATCTCGGCTTCGTCGTCGCGGGCCGTCGCCACGATCACCGGCACGCGGCTCGCCCCGCGCAGCATCCGGAGGACCGTCGTGCCGTCGAGGTCGGGCAACCCGAGGTCGAGCACGACGAGGTCGGGCCGGTTCGTCACGGCCGACTCGAGCCCGGGCAGCGCCGCGGAGGCGGAGTCGACGGCGTGCCCGCGCTCCGTCAGCCCGCGGATCAACGCGCCGCGGATCGCCGGATCGTCCTCGATGAGAAGCACCTGGGCCACGTGCGGAACCGTAGGACAATCGAGATCGTTCCAGGCGAATCCGGCGCTGCGGCGGCGCGCCGATAATGCGGCCTTAGGAGCGCCTTAACCCCCGCCACGGCAGGCTGCGCGTATGACGACGTCCCGGCGTACGCGCACGGCCCTCGTCGCCCTCGCCTGGGCGGCGCTCGTCGTCGTCGCGACGCTGGTGGGGATGAGCGCGGTCGGCGCGATCGGCAGCGGAATCCTCGGGGACGGGCAGCAGCCGCTCACGCCCGCCCAGGTCGACGACGCGCTCGCGGCCGCCCGCGTGGCACCGGGTCCGGCGTCCGGCTCGCCCGCACCGGCGCCCCCGTCGCCCGCACCATCGCCCGCGTCGTCCGTGTCGGCGACCGCCGCCACCGACGTCGTCGCGAGCCCGGGCGGCACGGTCGTGGCCCGGTGTGTGGGGGACACCCTCGAGATTGTCTCGGCCAGTCCGGCGCAGGGCTTCCGGCTCCACGACGAGCGCGAGGGCTCTCGGGTGCGGTTCGAGTCCGAGGAGTCGAAGGTGGAGGTGCGGGTGAGCTGCCAGGGCGGCCGCCCGGTCGGTGCGGTGGAGGTCGACAACTGACCGTCGTTCAAATCGGGTGGCCGTCGGAGAACCGGTCCTGCACAGTGACGGCCGTGCGAGGACTGACCGACGAGCAGATCGATTGCTTCGTGCACGACGGCCTCGTGCACGTCGAGGGCGCGTTCCCGCGCGAGGTGGCCGATGCGGGCCGGGAGTTGCTGTGGAAGGCCACGGGCTGCGACCCGGAGGACCCCGCCACGTGGACACAGCCCGTGATCCGGTTGGGCGACTTCGCGCAGGATCCGTTCCGCGCCGCGGCGAACACGCCGCGGTTGCACGCCGCCTTCGACCAGCTCGTGGGGGCCGGGCGCTGGGTTCCCCGGGGAAGCCTCGGCACCTTCCCCATCCGCTTCCCGCACCCGGACGCGCCCGGCGACGACGGGTGGCACATGGAGGGGAGCTTCCCGAACGCGGGCGGCGGCTACCGGCTGAACGTCCGGTCGAGAGGCCGGGCGTTGCTGATGTTGTTCCTGTTCTCCGACGTCGGCGCCGACGACGCGCCCACCCGCGTCCGCACCGGCTCGCACTGCGATGTCCCCCGGCTGCTCGCGCCCTACGGCGACGACGGTGCCGAGTTCTTCGCCTTCTGCCGCGAGGCGGTGCCCGCCACCGAGCACCGGCCGGTCGTCACGGCCACCGGGGCGGCGGGCGACGTCTACCTGTGCCACCCGTTCCTCGTGCACGCCGCGCAACCCCATCGCGGCACGACGCCGCGGTTCATGGCCCAGCCACCGCTCCTGCCCACGGGCGAGCTCGATCTCGAGAGTCCTGCGTCACCCGTGGAACGGGCGGTGCGCGACGCCCTGGCGTGACGCTTCGCCCTGTGTGTCCAGACCCGACACGCGCAGCGTGATGTTGAGCCGGCCCGCGGCGAGTCCGGTGCCGGGCAGGTCGAACGCGGGCAGCAGCCTCGGTACCCCGTGGTAGGCGAGTCTGCTCGCGTCGCCGAAGACGATCAGGTCCCCGGAGTGCAGCTCGACGTCGGTCCACGGCCGTCCGCGGCTCTCGGTGTTTCCCAACCGGAACAGGCACGGGTCGCCGATGCTGAACGAGATGACGGGGTCGAGCGCCTCCTCGTCGCTGTCGCGGTGCAGCCCCATCTTCGCGCCTGCGTCGTAGTGGTTGATCAGCGCGATGTCCGGCCGGTAGCCCCGGGCTCGATCCGGGTCGCCGTACGCGTCCGCGAGCGCTTCGCGACCGAGGTCGCCGAGCCACTCCGGGAACGGGGTGACCGGAGAGCCGTCCTGGTCGTCACGGGTGCGGGAGTAGCGGTAGGGGTACCAGTGCCAGCCCAGGCAGACGCTGCGCACCGACATCTGCCCGCCGTTCGGCATGACGGCGGCGCGGATGCCCGGTCCTTCGCTCGCCCACTCCCGGCAGGCGCGCACGAGCTCGCGCTGCCGGTCGAGATCGAGCCAGTCCGGCACGTGCACGGCGCCCGGTGCGAGCACCCGGCGCCCCCGAGGGACCAGGCCGGGTATCACGAGCCCCTCGGTGGATCCGTCGTCACGCTGCCCAGTGTCCCGCGTATCGCATTCCGCGTCAGTGGCCTCGACTACGCCGAGCCGAACGCGATGCTCACCTGACCCGAGCCGCGCGCCCGGTCCGGTCCTCACAGGGGCCGCGGGCTCTGCGAGGACCAGGGGGCGGCGAGCGGAACGTGGTCCCCGTGCCGCGGCGCGGTCACCGCGCGTTGTGGAAGATGATGCCGAGCACATGCCGGTCCCCGCTGTGGACGGCACTCACGCCGTGGCGCATCTGCACGCGGTGGTAGCCGCGGGAGCCCCGCTTCGGCCGGCTGCGCACCGGGAAGATCACGGCTTCGCCCTGCCGGGGGCGCATGACCATCGGCCGGGACTGCTGACGGGGTCGTTGCTCGACGAACACGCTCTCACCGCCGGTGAAGTCCTCGTCCGGCCGACTGAGCATCACCAGGAACTGCAGCGGGAACGTCAGGTCGCCGTAGACGTCCTGATGGAGGCAGTTGTAGCCGCCAGGGCCGTAGCGCAGCACCAACGGAGTGGGCCGGTGCTGACCCAGCGCCGCGCACTCCGCCAGCAGCTCGTCGAGCCGGGTGGGGAACGTGCGCTCGCCGAGGAGCTCGGCCCACTGGTTGGCGATCGCCGACAGCGGGGGGTAGAGCCGCTCACGCAACGTCTGGACCAGCGGCGGGAGCGGGTCGGCGAAGTACCGGTAGCTGCCCTCGCCGAAGGCGTGGCGGGCCATCACGACGGTGCTGCGGAACCGCTCGTCCTCATCGAACATCGCGACCACGCTCGCGCACTGCTCCGGCGACAGCAGCGCCGGGGTGGTGGCGACGCCGTCCTCGTCGAGGCGCTCCTGAAGTGCCGGCCAGTCGAGGTGCTCCAGTGCGGGATCCGCTACGGCGGTCATTGCTCCACTGTCGTCGATCCCCGGCCCCCGTGCTGGCGGGAAACGGTCACCGGCCTGAGGGCAGGATGACCGCTCATGCGCACCGGACCGCACAACGCCCTGACCGACGTGCTCGGCCTGCGCGTCGGGCACGCCTCGCTGACTGGTCCGGGGGCCCTGAGCGGCACGACGGTGGTGGTTTCCCCACCGGGAGGCGTCGTCGCGGGCGTCGACGTCCGCGGCTTCGCGCCCGGCACGCGCGAGACGGACCTGCTCGACCCGCGCAGGATGGTGCAGCGTGTGGACGCCGTCGTGTTCACCGGCGGCAGCGCCTTCGGGCTGTCCGCGGTGACGGGCGTGATGGAGCGGTTGGAGGCGGCGGGTGCCGGGTTCCCCGTGCCCGGCGGCGTGGTCCCGATCGTGCCGGCTGCCGCCGTGTTCGACCTCGGGCGTGGTGGCGACCTCCAGGCCCGACCGGAAGCGGCCACCGGGGCCGCCGCGTTCGACGCCGCGAGCGAGGGGCCAGTCGCCCAGGGAGCCGTCGGAGCGGGTACGGGAGCGGTCGTCGGTGGGCTGAAGGGCGGTGTGGGGACGGCGAGCGCGGTGCTCGACGGAGGAGCCGTGGTGGCAGCGCTGGTCGTCGTCGACTCCGTGGGGTCGGCCGTCGACCCGGGGTCCGGGGTGCTCCACGGGGCGCGCGCCGGACTGCCCGGGGAGTTCTCGGACGTTGCCGTCGACCAGGCCGGGCTCGCCGCGCTCCGGGCCGCGGCCGCGGCCGCGTCCCCGGCACCGGCACCGGCACCGGGAAATGCGACGACGCTTGCGGTGGTGGCCACCGACGTCACCATGGACAAGGCGGGGTGCGCCGCCTTGGCCGGGATGGGCCACGACGGCCTGGCCCGCGCCCTCGCGCCCGTGCCGGCCGCCACCGACGGCCGCACGGTCTTCGGGCTCTCGACCGCCGTCCGGCCGGCCCCCGAGCCGCTCGAGCTCTTCACGGTGCAGGCCGTGGCGGCCGATGTGGTGTCGCGTGCCGTCGCGCATGCGCTGCTTGCTGCGGCCACCGTGACGACGGCCGCGGGCACCTTTCGCAGCTACGCGGAGACGGTGAGCGGGAGCGTGTCAGATTGAGCGTGTCAGATTGAGACAGCGAGCCGGCGGGATCGGCCTAGCGTGCGTGGGCGCCGTCACAGCAGTGACGGCGCACCGTTGCGAGGAGAAGCCGATGAAGGCGCTCGTCTACCACGGTCCGGGCCAGAAGTCCTGGGACACCGTCGCCGATCCGAAGCCGGTGGACCCGACCGACATCGTCGTGCAGATCGACACCACGACGATCTGCGGGACGGACCTGCACATCCTGAAGGGTGACGTGCCCACCGTCGAGCAGGGCCGCATCCTCGGGCACGAGGCAGTGGGCACCGTCGTCGCGGTCGGAACGGCCGTGAGCGGCCTCGCCGTCGACGACCGCGTGATCGTCCCCGCCATCACGTCGTGCGGGCGCTGCTCCTACTGCAAGCGCGGCATGCCGAGCCACTGCCAGGCCACCGGTGGCATCGGCTGGATCTTCGGACACCTCGTCGACGGCACGCAGGCCGAGTACGCGCGGGTCCCGTTCGCCGAGACGAGCGTGCACAAGGTGCCCGATGGGGTGACCGACGAACAGGTGCTCTTCCTCACCGACATCCTGCCCACGGGGTACGAGGTGGGCGTCCGCAACGGCCGGGTGAAGCCGGGTGACGTGGTCGTGGTCGTCGGGGCCGGCCCGGTCGGCCTGGCCGCGATCCAGACCGCGGAGCTCGCCGGCGCCGCCACGGTGGTCGCGGTGGACGTCGCCGACTCGCGGCTGGAGCACGCCACCCGGTTCGGCGCGGACCACGTGCTCAACTCCGGCGGTGGCGACGTCGAGTCGCTCATCGCATCCCTCACCGACGACGGCCTCGGAGCCGACGTCGCCATCGAGGCCGTCGGGATCCCGGAGACGTTCGACCTCTGCACCCGGGTGGTTCGGCCCGGCGGTGTCGTCGCGAACATCGGGGTGCACGGCGCCCCCACGACGCTGCACCTCGAAGACCTGTGGATCAAGAACGTGACGATCACGACGGGCCTCGTCGACGGCACCACCGTGCCGATGCTGATGAAGCTCGTGCAGTCGGGGAAGATCGCGGGGGAGCTGTTCGGCACCCACGAGTTCGCGCTGGACGACATGCTGTCGGCCTACGACACCTTCGCCGACGCCGGCGCGAACAACGCCCTGAAGATGGTGATCAGGAGGTAGCCGCACCCGATCCCTCCGTGCGACGGGTCACGAGCAGGCCGATCCCGTCGAGGATGGCGTGGAGCCCGAAGTCGAGGGCGTCGTCCTGGCCGCCCTCCGTAGTCGTCGACGCGAGGGCGGCGGTGAGCTCCGGATAGCGCTCGCTGTGCGTGCGCATCAGCGCCACGAGGGGGCTGCTGAGCGCCGCCTCGGGGCGATCGGTTGCCCCCACCTGCTGAGCCATGGAGCGGATGTGGCCCGCCACCACCGCGACCGTGTCGAGGCGCTCGCCGCCGCTGAGCTCGGTCGCGGCGAGTGCGGCGAGGGCGCACTCCATCCACCCGAGCTCGTTCGGCCCCATGATCCGTGGACCAACCGTGGCGCCGAGGAGCCACGGGTGGCGCAGGAACGCCGCGAGCAGGTGATGTGCCCAGTCGATGAGGCGGGTCCGCCAGTCGTGCGGTGCACCGGTGAGCGCGGGCGGCCCGCCGATCGCCACGTCCGCCATGAGCGCGACCAGCTCCGTCTTCCCCGGGACATAGCGGTAAAGCGCCATCTTGGTGAAGCCCAGCTCGCCGGCCACCCGCTGCATCGAGACCGCCGCCAGGCCGTCGGCGTCAGCCACCGCGATGGCCGCGTCGGCGATGCGCTCGACGCTCATGGCCGGCTTCGGTCCACGACCTGGGCGCCGGGGTGAACCCCAGAGCAGCTCCACTGCGGCTGCCTGGTCGCCGAACGGTCCCTCGTCGTCCGTGCGCGTCACTCGTCCCCTTCCGGGCTGGTGTTCGCGTCCTAACTGTGTCTACCATACACAAAACAGTGTCCGGTGGACGCAGTTCTGACGAGAGGACCTGGATCATGAAGAGCGCGACCGTGCTCATCTCCGGTGCGAGCGTCGCCGGCCCCGCGCTGGCGTACTGGCTGGGCCGCCGCGGATTCGCTCCGACCGTCGTCGAGATTGCGCCCAGGCTGCGCGACGGCGGCTACGCCGTCGACTTCCGCGGGCCGACGAATCTGGCGGTGCTCGAGCGCATGGGAGTGCTGGACGACCTGCGCGACGTCCAGACCGGCGGGTGCGCCATGCGCTTCGTCGACGAGACGGGCCGGCAGTTGCTGCACCTGCCCCCGGAGTTCACGGGAGGAGACATCGAGGTGCTGCGCTCCGACCTGTCCCGCGTCCTGTACGAGCACAGCCACGACCGCGCCGAGTACGTCTTCGGCGACTCCATCGCAGGGCTGACCGAGACGCCCGACGGCATCGAGGTCGAGTTCGAGCACGGCGCGCCGCGGACGTTCGATCTGGTGATCGGCGCCGACGGCATGCACTCCGGGGTGCGCCGACTGGCCTTCGGGCCGGAGTCGGAGTTCGTCCGGCACCTCGGCTACTACGTCGCGGGCTGGGAAGTCCCCAACCACCTGGGGCTCGTCGGCGAGTCACGGATGTACAACGTCCCGGGAAAAGTCGCGGGCGTCGCCGACGACCACCGGGATCCGAAGAAGGCCGGTACGACGTTCCTCTTCGCGTCCGAGGAGCTGGCCTACGACCGACGAGATCCCGAGCAGCAGAAGAAGCTGGTCGCCGACGCCTTCGTGGGCGTGGGCTGGGAGGCTCCGGTTCTGATCGAGGAGCTGTGGGACGCGCCGGACCTGTACTTCGACTCGATCAGTCGCGCCGACCTGCCGTCATGGTCGCGGGGCCGGGTGGCGCTCGTCGGTGACGCGGCGTGTGGCGCCACGGTCGGCGGGATGGGTACCGGCACGGCAATCGTCGGGGCGTACGTACTGGCGGGCGAGCTCGCGGCCGCGGACGGCGACCACCGCGGGGCGTTCGCCCGGTACGAGGACATCGTGCGCCCCTCCGCCCAGCGCTGCCAGAAGGGCGGCGACCGCACCGGGAAGTTCCTTGCGCCGCGCACGGTACTGGGGATGCGGGCGCGGAACCGGCTGCTCGGTACTCCCTTCCTGCTCGACCTCATGCTCAAGGAGGGGCGGAAGGTCAGCAGCACGGTGGACCTGCCGGACTACAGATTCGCGGCGTGACGGGAGCCGGAGCTCAGCCGCCGGCGAACGGTGGGAGGACGTCGAGCGTGGCCTGGTCGGGTAGGGGGGTGCTGCGGTTGCGGACGGCGACCTCGTCGAGCAGGAAGGTGCAGCGCTCCAACACGCGGGCCAGCTCGGCGCCGTGCCGGTCGCGAATGGCGGCGAGAAGGTGCTCGACGGTGCCGTCTGCCGGGAGCTCCACCGGCTCCGTCTCCGTGCCGGCGGCTGCTCGGGCCGCGGCGAAGTAGCGCACGGTGGCGCGGATGGTGGTGGTGCTCATCCCCGACATCTTTCTCATCCGCCGATAGCGCTCATCGGGCGGTCCGGCTGCAGGAAGTCAGGGTCGTCGATGCCGTGGCCGGCGAGCTTGCCCCACATGGCGTGGCGCCAGGTGTCGGCGATCTCGGCATCGGTCGAACCGCCGCGCAGCATCGCCC
>DASRSC010000149.1:0-1541 GCA_035695525.1 Pseudonocardia sp.
CATGGTGAGCACATGCCGGCCGGTCTTGTAGTCCACCACGACCAGTTCCGCCCCGGAGGCGGACACCCGGGAGTCCAGCCGGTCGATCCGCCCGGACACGGCGATCGTGTCGGTACGGGTCGCCACGGTCCGCTCCACGCCGACCGGCTCGTCGGACGGGTCGAGCCCCGCCACGTAGGCCTCGACCAGTCCGCGTGCCCAGGCCCGGTACTGCGCGGACTGCGCGTCGCCGGCGAACCCCTCGGCGATCCAGCCGCGCTCGAGCAGCGACCCGGCCGCCTCCACCGTGCGCCGCGCGAGCGGCAGCCGCCACCAGGCCGCGAGCGCGTTGTGCACGCTCGCGCCGAGGCTGTTGTGCGCCCACGGCGCCCCCTTCGGCGGCCCCGGCCGGTCCAGGTAGCTCATGCGGTACTTGCGCGGGCACCCCAGCCAGGTATTGAGTCGCGTGGGCGTGCAGGAGTACAGCCGCCTCGGCATCCCTTCGAACCGGAGCTGCTCCACCGCGTACACCTGCCTTTAAAACTCGAAACCCTTGTCGGGAGTCCGGGGGTCGTCCCCCGGGCTAGCACTGTCCCGAACGGATCGCCGCGCCTGTCTCAGCTCCCGCCGGCTGACGGCCCAGCAGTGACCCACTCGTCGAACCGCTTCACGGCGTCCCCGATCGAGGATTCCTCGCCGTGCCCTGAGAGCACCCGGGTCTCCGGCGGCAGGTCGAGCAGCTTCTCGCCGATCGCCGTGAGCTGCCGGGGGAAGTCGGGGAAGAAGCCGTCGTGCGGTGCCGGGCCGGAGGCGAGCAGCGCGTCGCCGGTAAACACGGCGCCCAGCTCAGGGCAGTAGAGGCTGACCGAACCTTGCGTGTGGCCCGGGGTGTGGAGCACCTCGAGCTGGACGTCGGCAACCTCGAAGACGCCCGCATCCGCCATCTCGATGTCCGGGTCATCCTCCCGGTGCGCGGTGCGCCAGGCCAGCTTGTCCGCGCGGTGCAGCGCCACCGGCGCCTCGTCCCGCGCGGCGACTTCGACGGCGGCGGCCGTGTGGGCGGCGTGCCCGTGGGTGCAGATCACGGCGAGGATCTCCCGGTCCCCGATCGCGTCCAGGATCCCTCCGACGTCGTCACCCGGGTCGATGACGATCACCTCATCATCGTCGCCGATCACCCACGCGTTAGTCTCGGCCGCGTCAGCGTCAGCGTCGTGTTCCGCGACGCGCGGCGTCCATACCCGTTCGATGCGAGCTGCCACCATCGGCTCCCTTATGCGACCCTAAGCTCTGGCTAAGCGTAGCTCTCCGTGCACGTGCATGCGTCCGTATCCGTTCAGGCCCGGGGGCGCGCCTCCGCGATGAGCAGCCCGTACTGGTCTTCCGGCGTCGTCTCGGTGCCGATGCCGGAAGAGTTGAAGGAGCCGTGGTCGTCGCTGCCGCCCGTCGTGATGAGCGAGAGGGTACGCGCGAGGGCAGTCAGGCTGATCCGTTCGGAATCATCGTGGTCGGGATGGAACACCTCCACGCCCGCCAGGCCCGCGGCGGCCAGCCCGGCGATC
>DASRSC010000150.1:0-34036 GCA_035695525.1 Pseudonocardia sp.
CTGGTCACGTGCAACAGCTACCGCAACCCGGACCTGCTCGCCGATATGGCCCGCACGGTCGACCACATCTCCGGCGGCCGGCTCGTGCTCGGCATCGGCGCCGGCTGGGCCCAGCGTGACTATGACGCCTACGGCTACCCGTTCGGGACGGCAGGCTCCCGGCTGGCCGACCTCGCGGACGCCCTGCCGCGCATCAAGAAGCGGTGGGCGCAGCTGAACCCGCCGCCCACCCGGGAGATCCCGATCCTGATCGGTGGCGGGGGCGAGAAGAAGACCCTCCGCTACACGGCCGAGCACGCCACCATCTGGCACGGTATCGGCGCGCCGGCCACCATCGCGCACAAGGTGCAGGTGCTCGACGCGCACTGCGCCGACATCGGGCGCGATCCGGCCGAGATCGAGCGGTCGGCCAAGGTGGATGTTCCGCCGGAGGAGGTGGCCGACGAGCTCCTTGCGGCAGGGATCACGCTCTTCACCGTCAGCACCTCGGGCCCCGACTACGATCTCGGCCTGCTCAAGTCCTGGCTCGCCTGGCGCGACTCGCGCGAGGCCTGAGCGCGCCGTCGCTCGGTTGCCGTCGCTCGGTGCCGTCTCTCTCATCGGAGATGGCGCGCCGTCGACCGCTCGGCGTCCTCGCGAGGCGCGGTCCCCCGGGGACGCCGAGGTCGGTCGCGAGGGCGACGACGGACTGGTCGATCCGCCGCAGCATCCGGGCGGCGGCGAGCAGGTCCGTCCGGTGCGAGTGCGAATCGCGGGCGACCTCGGCCGCTGCGGCGTCGATGACGCCCTCGCCGGAACGGACGTCGTTCCGTGAAGCGGGACTTACCAGGTCGTGCTGGGTGTCAGGCGGTTGGGTGTGGCTGCCCGGCGGAATGTGGGAGTACTTCCCGAGGAGCTAGGAATCGGGCGTGCCCCTCGGGCGCCGTCTCCCCTCTCACCCCGCCCTCGGCAAGGTCCCCTACGAGGTTCGTGATGGACGCCGGGTTCAGGTTCTGTGGAACCATGTAGATGGATGCCGGGTGCTGGGACGCTGAAGACGTCCGGCATCCGCTAGTCCCGCGCCATGAACACCTTCCGTGCCGCGGCGTGCTCCGGCGTCGAGACGTACGCCTGCCCCACCGACAACTGCTCCAGTGCTTCCGCCACGTCCTGCCCGCTTCGACCCCGGAGGAAGCCCGCCACTGTCTTGCTCTGCGGGTAGTTGCAGCGGAAGGCGACCTTGGTTCCCGCATTGCCCAGGACGTCCTTATGGAAGTCATCCACCCCCTGGCTCGCGACCACCACCGCGACGCCGTATTTGCGGCCCTCCTTCATGATCTTCGGAAGGGTCACGTCGCGGGCGAGGCGGTGCGCCTCGTCCAGCACCACCGCGAGGCGCAGCTGCTTGGTCTGCCCCCACCGGAACATCTCCCGGTAGACCTTGCGCAGGACGAAGGCACCGGCCGCGCGCTGCACCTGCTCCATCAGCCCATGGACGTCGAGCACCACGCCCTGCCGGAGCAGGTCGGCGAACCCGCGGCCGTGCTCCGGGTCGACGAACAAACCGAAATCACTGAGCGGGCGCAGGCGGGCGGCCACGTTGCGGCTGCGACTGGTGGCCTCCGCCGACGTTACGGCCTCGGCGAGCTCGTCCATGGTGGGCCAGTCGTCAGGGTGCGACGGGCGCGGGAAGCCGTGCTGCTCGTAGATTCCGCGCACGCCCTCGTAGACGACGTTTCTTTGGATCTCCCCCAGCCCGCAGACGTAGCCGATCACCTCGGCGAGCTCCCACGAGGCCTCGCGGTAGCGGGCGGGCTCGTCGATCTCGAACGGCGAGATGGGCAGGCCCATCGACGCGTCGAGCACCGCAGCACCACCGGCCGGGGCGGCGGCCATGTCACCGTGGAAGTCGATGACGAGCGCGGGCAGCCCCTGCTCCGCGAATGAGTTCAGTATGCGACGGGTGGTCACCGACTTGCCCTGGCCGGGGATGCCCAGCACGAACAGGTGCGGGCTGCCCGAGGTGCTGATCCGCCACGGCACGTCCTCGGCGTGCGCGTCCTGGCCGAGGGTGACCTCGACGACCTGAGGCAGCAGCGCAGCAGGAACCGGCTGCGCGAGCACGGGATCCGGGGGCGGTGCTTCATGCAACGGCTGCAGCGGTGCGCTCTGCTGCACTTCGGCCCGTCGCGGTGTGACCGACGGGAGCTCCGTCGTCGATTGCACGGAACCAGCTGTTGCGGCCGGCTCGACGGCTACGCGCGGACGCGGCGACGGCCTCGGTCGAGGCGATGGGCGTTGCGGAACGAGTTCCGGCAGGATGGGCGACACCCGCTCGGGCTCGGCGGTGGGCAGCGAAGTGGGGGGTGACTCCGGCGCCCACTCGGGCTGCGGGCTCCCGCTCGCCCTCCGCGAGACGAACCCCGCAGGTCCCAGGTCGGCCGCGGTGAGCACGTCGATCTTGACGCCGCGGTGCTCGGCCGGGAAACCGGCCTTCCCACCCAAGCTGACGACGTAGCCGCGGCGGCTGATCTCGGGAACCAGCGCCCCGTCCTCCACCTTCTCGACCATGCGCTCCACCTCGCCGCGCCTGCGGTCGTCGAGCAGGCCCATCGCGAGCGCGCGGTCGGCGTGGTGACGCAGGATTCCGCCGAGACGAGCACGCTGCAGCTCGGCGTCGATGCGGGGCGGGTCGGTGCGGAAGAACGTGTCGTGCAGCATCGTGACTGTGGCGTCGAGTTGGTCGACGATGTCGTCGACGAGTGCGGCCGGGAGCGCGGCTGCCCGCCGTGACTTGACCTCCACGCACTCCATCCTCAGGGTGCGAGCGGTGGTCCTGACGAGGATCACGTCGCAGCGCCGCGCCCCGGCGTCACCCCGGGTGTCTCCGAACACCTCCTGATGAGCATCGACGGGGACCACCAGGCAACCGTCGAGCTCGCCGCGGCCGCGCAGGTGTGCCACCAGCGCCGCGAGGCTGACGGCTTCGGTGGCCAGGCTGGAGCGCCCGACGAGCCGCAGCGCGAGCCTCCCGGACACGACCTGCAGGTGGTCGAGCACGACGCGGACGGACTCGTCCACGGCAGCCAGGTCGAGCCCTGTCATCGCATCGGCGAGCAGCCGTTGCACGTCGCCGCGGTGGGTGGTGGTGACGGTGAGCCGCGGTCCGAGCCCCTCCAGGAAGTCGGGGGCGTAGTCGAGGACGTACGGCGGTGCATCGGAGCCCGACGCGGTGGCGAACAGGTCGATGCCCAGGTTGCGGTCGAGCGTGACCACCCAGTCGGCGCGCTCGTGCGCCGCCCTGAGCGACGCCAGCTCACCGGGGCCGAGCCGCGCCGTCAGAGCCAGCGGTCCGCCCGGGTAGCCGAGCGCGATGGCCAAGGCGGCCTGGTAGCTGCGGTGCGCTTCGACGGCATCGGCCGCGCCGTCCCTGTTGCGGGCCCGAACGGCTGGGGCTGTCCGCCACACGGGCGTCGGTGCCGTCACCCGCTGGGTCTGCGCCGGCGTGAGGAGGTTCCGGAACGACGTCGCGGCGTCGGGTACCGCGACGGCCGCCACGCCGGCGGCGTCCTCGGCGCGGGTGATGGCGAGATCCGCGATCACCCCGATGTGGGCCGCGTCCAGATCGGCGGCGAGCCGATCGTGTGACCGGACGGTCAGTCCCAGCGGCGGGGTCAGGTGCGAGCGGGCGCCGCGAACCTGCTGGGTCGCCACCGCCCGCTGGAGATCGGTCAGCGCCGGCACCGGGTCGGTGAACGACGGCCTGCGGCTGTACGCCGTCAGCTCGAGGCGAGCCGGGGCGGCTGCGAGTTCCTCGTCAGTGTCGGGCTCGCGCAACACCGATTCGTCCAGCGCCCGGGCCAGCAGCTCGCCGGACCCGACGTTGTAGGCGAGGATCCGCAGCGCGTCCTGGCCGGGGTTGACCGACCGGTACGCGCTGATCCGCTCCGCGACGGTCGACGGCGGCAGGTCGGGCGGGACGTCGCGCCGGTCGAGGCCCAGGACCTCGAACACCGCCTGCACGGCGGCGCCCGGCTCGGCCTCCGCCGTGTGCAGGTACACCCCGGTGCCGAGCGTGGCTTCGCGAACATAGACGAACGGGGACCCGTCCACGCCGTACATCGCGAAGGGCAGGTTGGCCGGGGTGACCCGGCGGGTGAGCCGAGCGTCCACCGACTGCCGGCGCTTGGCCGTCGACCGGCCGAGGGAGGCCAGCTCGCCGGCCCATCTGGTCAGTGTCGCGTCGTACTCCGCGGCCCACGCGAGCCTCAAGGGCTGCAACGGCAGCGCGATCATCGCGGCGATCGGATCGTGGCCGACGGTGTCGACGCTCAGTCGCACCGTGTCCAGGGCGAGCAGTGCCCCGCGGCTCTCGTCGTCCGCGGCGGAGTCCAGTGCCCGCCGGTAGGCCTGGCAGTAGGCCTGCACCTCCTGGCGCAGCTCGTCGTCCCAGGCGAGCGTCTCCACCGCGAACCGGGGACGGCGCGCGTCAAGCCGGTCGAAGAGCCGGCGCCGGCGCTCCGCGAACGCGGGCGGCAGGTTGCCGGCCAGCGGCTCAAGTGCCTCGGGGTCGAGCACCTCGCCGAGCCTGCCGTCGGCCTCCCAGGCGATGGCCCGGCCGCGTCCCTGGAGCAGCTTGTCCTGGAGGCTGGTCAGCGCGGGGCTCAGCGCGAGCAGAGCGGTGCGCCGACCCCCGAGGCGCACGGAGAAGGCACCACCGTTCCAGCTCGGCGCATCCTCGCGCAGGTCGTCCTGCCCTTCCAGGGCCGCGTCCAGACGAGCCTGGGCGAGCGAGGGGGTGGACGCCCGGCGCGTCGGCCCGCCGACCGGGTCCTCCTCCCACCGGACTCCGAACTGCTGGCTCTCGTCGACGGCCTCGGCGCCGCTGCGCAGCAGCACCGGCTGGCCGTCCGCGTCGATCGCGGTCAGCCGCACCACGAGGAGGGCGCCCTCGGTGAGGTCCTCCTCGGCGAAGTCGATGCGGACAGTGGCGCGGCGCTTGTCGCCCTTGACCGTCTGCCGCGCGACCGGCTCGGTGTCGGGATCTCGCAGGTCGACGGGCGGGAGTGCCTCGAGCAACCAGCGGTCGATCGCGTCGGTCTTCGGGGGGTCGGTGCGCCAGACCACGGTCACCGTGCCCGGCGTGTCCGGTCCGGTCTCGACGAAGGGCAGGTCCCCGGGGCTCTCCTGGCTGAGCCGCGTGCCGGTGCGCAGCGTGCCGTCCTCCTTGAGGAACGGGTCGAGGCGGACGCTGCCGACCTCGACGGGCCGCCGCTCCACGAGCGGCCACTTCTCGAACGTCAGCTCGTGGGGTGGCTGAGCCAGCGGGGCTGCCCACGCCGGAGGGTCGGAGAGGTCGACGTCCGGGCGCGAGAGGTAGCGCGCGATGCGGTCGCGGGCGTGGCCCTCCTGCAGCTCCGCGACGGTGAGCCGATCGGTCACGGACGCCACCGCGCGGCTCGGCCGCGAGATGGCACGAGCACAGGCGGCGTTGCGGGAGAGGCGCCCGAGCAGGTCGGGCCCACCCAGGTCCGGCACGAGGCCCACCATCCACAACGCCGCGCCCGCGGTGTCCCAGGACGGGCCTCCGACGACGGCGGCCACGTAGCGCGCCCACGCCTCGACCGGCCTCGTCCGCCCCAGTTCCCGGGCCACCTGGCGCACGCCGGCCTGCAGGTCGGTGTCGGCGATCGTCGCCACGAGCAGCTCAGCGGCCGCCCCCAGCAGAAGGGTCACGTCGATCCGGGCGAAGCTGTTGTCCAGCGAGCTGGCGGCCGACCCGCTGCCGACAGGCACCATGAGCACGAGCTGGCGTTCCTTGCGGTTGCGCAGCTCGACCGCCCGCTCGGCGGGGATCGACAGCTTGCCGTCAGCCTCCCCGGGCTGGTCCACGAGGACGTGGACGTCGGCGACGCCGCTCGGCAACCGGTCGCGGAGGGTCTCCACGAGCTGGGCGGCATCGCCTCGGCGGATGCTGTCGATACGCACGCAGTGCCCCGCGCCGTGGTCCCGCAGTGCGTCCCCCACCTGGCCCGCGATGGCCTCCAGGACCAAGTCGGGCAGGGCGCAGGCGAGCGGGTCAGGGGTGAGCATGTCGGGCATCAGGCGTCTCCGAGGGGGTTGCGGACGATCTGCACGGAGAAGTCGTCGGACAGGCTGTCGAAACAGCCGAGCAGCTGCAGGCGCTGCGTGAACGCCTCGCGGTTCACCGTGGCCGCCTCGCGGGCTTCCGCGCCGTCGAGGAAGGCCGGCGGGCGATCGATCAGGATGCCGAAGCGGTGGGCGAGCGCGTTGAGGACCTCCCGCAGCGGCATGGTCGCGCGGCTGGTCACGCCGTCGGGCTCGACGAAGACGGCCAGCAGCAGTGCTGTGAGCAGTTCGTCACCCGGGGCGTAGCGCCACGACCGGCGACTGCGCACGGATCCCCGCAGCAGGCCGTAGGTCTTCTCCAAAGCGCCGACGGACCAGAACCAGGCCACTGCGTTGCGGACGGCCTTCGCCTGGTTGACGTGCTCGATCACATCAAGCAGCTTGTCGACCTCGCTGTCGTCGGCCGCCTGCACGCGGCGCAGGAACTCCACATCCGGCTCTGTTGCGTCGCCCGAAGTCTCGGCGTCGGCGAGAAGATCGTCGATGCGCCCCTCTGCGTAGGACTCCACGCGTCGGTGCCCGCGCAACATCGCCAGCTGAACGAGGCGGCCGGAGCGGGACAGGGCCTCCCGCCGCTCCTGCTCACCGGCGATCCGGGGCAGGGCCTGTTCCACCACCACGAACGTCATCCGGTCGCGGAAAGCCAGCCGCACCCGGTCGAGGTCGCGCTCGACGCAGCGCCGCGACAGCCGGTCCGACTCCGACCCGAGGTTGCCGGTGAAATCGCAGTACAGCTCCAGCGGCGACGGGGGCGCCGGTCCGTCGGTCAGGTCGGCGGGCGGTTCGCCGGTGCGCAGCAGCTCGCGGGCCGCCGCATCAGCGCGCAGGCTGAACGTGAACAGGCCCAGCGCCATGAGCGCGGCGAAGCTGGACATGAGTGCGGGCACGGGCAGCCGCTCACCGTAGGTCCGCAGGTGGGACAGCAGCATGGCGCCGAGATCGGCGGCCACCCCCGGCAGCGGGCTGTCGGGAGCGACGGCGTCGACCTCGCGGGCGTCGCCCATGGCGAAACCCTCGACGAAGCGGAACGCGAGCAGCGCGCCGATGTCGAGCTTCGATGGATCCTCCAGCCGCGGCTCCCACTTCGGGCCCGGCCCGATGGCGAGGCCGCGCCCGATCGTGCGGGTGACGAGCTCACGTAGCGCCGCCGCGGTTCCCCCAGATCCGCCACCGGGCGCTTCGCGATCGATCGCCTCGAGGAGCAGCCGGTACACGGTGTCGTCGATGCCGCGGTGGCGCTGCCGTTCCTTCGGAAGGCCGGCTCGGTAGGCGGCCAGGGTCAGCGGTGCTACTGCCAGCATCTGCTCCCCCGTCTTGGCCCGGCCCACTGCGCCCATGTCGACCACGCACGAGCGCAGCCAGCCGTCGATCAGTGCCTGGTCGCGGGGGTCGTCGAACCCCTCGACCGTGCCGCTGGCCAGGAGGGCCCGGCGGTAGCCGTCGTAGTCGCGGGCATCGGTGCGCGACCGGCTGGACCGCCCGCCCTTGACGCACATCTCGAACAGCTGCGGCAGCACGCGATCTGTATCGGTGTCGAGCAGGGAGAACACCGTCAAGGGACGGTACTGGTACGTCCTCAGCGGTGTCGGCAGGGAGATCGTCATCGCCGGGCTCCTCGGACGATGTGGCCGGCATCGGTCACCGTGGCGGCCATCGACCATCCCGCGCCGTCGACGATGCGCACGGTTCGAGCCGGTTGCAGGCGCAGCCGGTCACCGAAGCTCTGGATCTCTTGACGCAGCGCCGCCGACGCCGCATCGCCCAGGATCTCGCCGTCGGCAGCACGCAGCAGTAGTTCCGCGGTGTCCAATGTGATCCGAAGGCGCGCACCGGACGTGGTGTGGTGCAGCTCCAGCTGATCCGGGAAGGACTCGACGTACGGCGCGGTCGATGTGGCGCTGACCAGCCGGAACTCAGCAGCGGGGAGTTCCTTGACCACAACGATCGACCGAACGGCAGGATCGTCGAACACGCGGTCGCGCAACGCGAGATGGCCCTCGTCGTGGTAGCCGACGAACGCCAGCACCCGCGACACCCCGAGCAGGATGCGCGCCAGTCCGGCATCCGGGTTGCGCAGCGCGTCCAGGAACGCCTCCAGGTGGCGGTAGCTGCGCACCTCGTGGCGGGCTGCGGGCACGGTCCACGCGCCGAAGAACAGGGCGCGCTTGAGGTGCGTCATTGCCCCGGCGTCCAGTCCGGCGAGGTCCGGGACGAGCTCGCGGTGGCCCCGGGCCGCCCGGGCCGCAGCAGGAGCCGGCAAGCCGGCGGGGTCGAGCTCAGCCCACTCCTGGACGAGGTAGTCGCCGCTGGCGGCGTCGAAGGCGAGGTCGAACGCGCGACGACCGATGCCGGGGTCGAGGCCCTGCTCCACCTCGTCGTGGACGGTGTCGCAGGACAGGTCACCGGTGAGCAGCCAGCCGAAGGCCGACCGGACGTCACGCACGGTGGCCCGGCGCCGGCGCCGCAGATGGCTCGTGAGCAGCAGCTCGGACACCGCCCGCCGGGCCTGCCCGGCGCGCAGCAGCTCGGCGTTGCGGCGGATCGGGCACACCTCGCGTACCTCGCAGCCACCGCACACCTCCCAACGGTGGAGCACGGTGAGCGAGGCGAGGACGTTCGCTCCGAGGGCCGGGCCGGCGAGGTCCGGCAGTGCCAGGGCGCGACGCTTGAGATCGACGAGCACGATGCGCGCCTCCGCCGCTGCCTCCGCACCCAGTCGCTGCCGCTCGAGAGCAGCGGTGATCTCCGGGTAGCGGTCGGTGTGGTCGGCGCAGAACTGCGCGATGCGACCGTCGTTGGCAGCCAGGAGCACGGTGCGCTGAGCAGAATCGTCGCCGTCGCCGGGGTCGATGGCACCGCACATCAGGTCATCGGAGCTCAGCTCACCGTGCGACTCCGACGCGTCGTACACCGCGGCGAACGTGCGGCCGCCGAGACGCCGGCGCCAGCCCGCAGCGTCGGTGTGCAGCGTGACCGCCCCCGCCCGGTCGAGCGCGGACCCGACCTTCACCAGGAAGGAGGTCTTGCCGTCGCCCGGGTTACCCGACAGGACGACGACGTCCAGCTTCCCCTCGATGATCGCGGGGAGCAGCTCGCTGTCCAGCCGGGTCGCGACGTAGGTGTCGTGCGCGAAGGCGTCGTCGAGGCCGCGGTTGCCGGCGTTGCCGATACCGCTGTGCCGGTAGAGCCCGCGCAGGGCGGCCACGGTCGGGTTCACCACCCGTCGCCCGGGCACGACCACGACGTCGCTGACGCGGACGAGCTCGTCGGCGAAGGCCCGGGCGTCCGGGGGCCGGCCCGCCGGATCGGGCTCGACGGCGCGGTAGAGGGCGTCGAGCAGAGCGCGGCCGTACCGCTCGACCTGCTCAGCGGTGGGAGGAACCAGCGTCCGGCGTTCGTCGATGCCGGGGCCGGCGTACGGGAGCCGGCCGAGCATGGCGTGCAGCACGGAAGCGGCGGCGCTGTAGATGTCGGCCGCAGGCGACCACTGCCGCCGCGACCACACCTCCGGGGCCGTGAACGGTGGTGATCCCACAGCTGACTGCGCGGCCTCTGCCCGCGACGCCAGCCCGAAGTCGATCAGCACGGCGTGGCCGTCGTCGCGGACGATGATGTTGTTGGGGCTGACATCGCGGTGGTAGATCGACCGCTCGTGGGCATCAGCCAGGCCGCGCAACACGTCCACGGCGATCCGTCTGGCCTGCTCCCGATCGAGCTCGGGCCGGCCCGTCGTGAGCTGGTGCAGCGTCTCCCCGGGTACGTACTCCTGCACGAGCGCGCCGGGTTCGGGCAGGGCGAGCCGGTCGTGCATGCGGGCGCAGTGGAAGCTGCGCAGCATGTTGGCGTGCTCGTACTCGGCCTTGACCTGCTCCGGGCTGACGCGGCCCGCGCGCATGTGCTTGACGGTGCGGCGCTCGTCGAGGTTCTCGTCGTACGCCAGCCAGGTGACGGCCCACGCTCCCTCCCCGAGCGGACGCACCAGCCGGTAGCGCCCGGCGAGCAGCGCACCGGCCTCCATGACCTGCTCGTGCACCACAGGCGGTTTCGGCGGCTCCGGAGCCGTAGCCACAGCAGCCGCAGCAGCGGTGAAGGGCTCCCCCGGATCCCGGGAGAGGCAGCGCAGCAGGACCGGGCCCACCACCGGGTACTGCTGCGCCCGCCGCAGCGCGAGGTCGTGATCGGGCTGGTCCGTGACGTCCCCGTACAGCCACTGAACGAGGCAGAGTGCAAGGCTGTAGAGGTCGTCGGCCGGAGTGAACATCTCCAGCGTCGCCCCCGGAGCGCGGAACCCGGCGGAGGGATGGACGTCGTCCAGCACCGGTGCGATGGTGACCGCAGACGGCAGGTGCGCCCGGTCGAAGTCGCGGAACCGCACCCGGTTGGCGTCGGTCACCTCGATGCTGCGCAGCCGGAGGGCGCGATGCGTGATGCCGTGGGAGTGCACGTCGGCCAGCGCGAGGAAGGCGTCGTGCACCACGGGGATGCCGATCTCCTCCGGCACCCGCTCGTCCCCGCCCGGCCCCGAGCGGCGCGAAGAAGCAAGCTTGCCCAGGCTCGTGCCGTCCGTCGCCACCGCGATCGGCGTAACGAGGTAGCCGCTCCAGTCGAACCACCCCTGCACCCGCCAGGTCCTGTCCGCCGCGGCCAACGCCGCGAGCGCGTCGTGCTCCCGGGTGGCGAGCCGCCGTGCCTGTACCGGATCTGCGGCCCCGTCGACCGGAACGCAGATGAGGTCCACGAGCTCGCCCGCTGGGTTGCGCGCCCCGTAGACGACGGCGTTGCCCCGACGCATCGGCGTTCCTTCGACGCGGTACTGGTAGATCTGACGCGGCGGCGCGGCCGCAGCACGCTGCCGAAGGCCCAGCAGGAACGCCATGAGCTGCGGGCGCAGAGCCGTCATGGAGTCGGGACAGGTGGCGTCGAGACGCAGGAGCGTGGAGGCGGTGTCGGCGAGTCGCAGCACGACGTCGTCGCCGAGATCGGCCGCACCCTCCAGGTCCAGGCGATCATGGGAGAGCACGACATGACCCCGGACGATGCGATGCCCGTGGGGGAACAGCTGCTCCGCCTCACGCCATCCGGGTACCCGCTGCTTGATCCTCCCCGCGAGAACGCGGGTGGCGTGCTGGACCTGGCTGTTGGGGTTGTGCCGACGGTCGCCGTTGACGTACCAGCCGACATCGCCCGCGACGACGTGTCGGCCCCACGCCTTCTCCTCGCAGACGTAGACGGCGCGCGGGGAGACCACGATCAGGTCGAGATCCACGGTGCTCATCCCGTCCGGGACGTCCCGGCCGGCGATGATGTCCCAGCTCTCGGGCAGATCACCGGCGAGCCTGCGGGCCGTCTTCTCCTCGCCGGGACCGTGCCAGTCACCGAGAACATGCAGCCGTGCCACGACGTCATTCCCCCCAAGATCAACCAGCGCGAGGAGCTAGCGACGCCAGCAGCGGCGCAGCCGCTCTTCACCTGTCATCGACTGCCGCTGCGCTGGAGTGTTCTCGCCCGACGCATGGTCATCGACAGCTGGCGCCCTCTTATTACGTCGGAGCCCGTCCTCTGGGATGTGACTCGACGTAGTCGGCCGTGAATGTCGGCTGACGTCCGCTGACCTGCTGCTTCGTCGCCGGCGGGAGCCCGGGATGATCCGCATGATCCACCGGTGGTGCGCGCGATCCGACACGCACGGCCGACGATCAGGCACGCTCGGCGGCGAACGGCCGCCGGTGCCGAAGGCCAGGGCGGCGAAGTGTTCGCCGATGTGGCGGTGTGTGGCGGCGTCCGGGTGGAGCTGGTGCAGACGCATCAGGTCGGTGTTGACCAGGTTGATGCCGATCTTGACGCTGATCAGGTCCGCGGGGGTGTCCCGCATGGCGCGGGCGGTGAACGCATCGAGCAGGGCGCTGCCGCCCAGACCGAGGTTGATCAGCTCCACGCCGCCGAGGGAGGCGGCCAGCGCCGGCCAGGTCGTGGGAACACCAGCCGTACGCCGGAGGGCTGGGCCTCCGCCATGGCCAGCTGCCCGTCGGCGCATTGTGCGCGGGCCCGTGCGGGCAGCCGGTGCGGCAGCACCCCGTGCTCGGTGCGCTCCACGTCGAGCGCGCCGCGGCTGTGGGGGCGAGCTGATTCTCGCCCCCATCGTGGACCCGCTCAGACGTCCCGGAGGTCGGCCCGGTCGAGCAGCTCGATCTTCACACCGTCCGGGTCGCGGATGATGCCGATGCGGCCCATACCCGTGCCTGCCGCCTTCGGCGTTCCCGGGTCGGCCGGGATCCCCTCGGCCGCGAGCGTTCCGAGTGCGGAGTCGACGTCGTCCACGCGGAGGGCGATGTGCGCGAAGATCGGGTCCGTCGATGGCGTCGGGCGATGCAGGAGCTCGAGCACGTCGTAGTCGTAGTGCAGGTACTTGATCGTGAGGTCCGACTTCTCCACCCGGAGGTCGGTGAGGGTCTTCATCCCCAGCCGCTCGCCGTAGAAGTTCAGCGCCCCGTCGAGGTCGTTCGCGATCACAGAGTAGTGGTCGAACGACTTCACGATCGGGTGCTCGATGGGATCCACGCGCATCTTCAGATCGCGCTCGAGGAGCTCCACGCGCGCACCGTTCGCGTCGCTCAGGAAGGCGAGCCGGCCGACTCCCGTGCCGGCCGTTTTCGGCTGGACCAGGGGCGCGTATCCGGCGTCCACCAGTGCTGCGAAGTCCGCATCGAGGCTGTCGGTGAGGAACGCGATGTGGGTGACGCCGAACGTCTCGTCGGCGGGCGGGGCGGCGCGGTGCAGCAGCTCGATCATCCCGCCGTGGATCTGCAGGTAGACCACGTCGGTCTGCGTGGACGGGATCACGCTCTGGAACACGATCTCCGCGCCGAGGGCGCCCTGGTAGAAGGCGAGCGACTTCTCCAGATCACGGATCACGATGCCGAAATGGTTGAGCTCGTAGATCATTCTCGTCCCTCTCGATCGTTCTTTTTCAACCGGGATTGGTCAGACGATGGGCGCGAGGTCGACGCGCCGGCCTTCCGCCGCGGAGACGTAACTGGCGTAAATGACGTCCACGACGTCGATTGCGATGTCGAGGTCCGAGACCGGCTGCCGGTTTTCGACTATGCTCTCAACGAAATCCTGCATTTCCTGCGGGTATCCGCGCACCCAGTCCTCGTCCGGTGAGACCGAGATCCAGCCCGTGCGGCTCTCGACCTTCTCGTGCAGGTACTCGTTCCCGAAGGCCGCCGCGTCGGGGGTGAACACCTGCAGGCTCGAATTAGGCGTCATGTTCGCGTGGAACGCCGCGCTGGTGGTGTACACCTCCAGCATGTTCCGCACTCCGCCGAGCATCGCGAACGACGCGGTGATCACGGCCTTGGTGCCGTCGCTGAAGCCGATCACCGTGTTGGCCCAGGTCTCGACGTCGTCCCAGTCCGAGACCACCCAGTCGTGCCCGGCCTTGTGGGTGGCGGCCGTGTCGTAGAGGGCGGCGACCTCCGCGGTCACCGACGCGGCGCGGATCGGCGGCTCGCCGCGCAACCGCGACTCGTAGTCCTTGAGGTGGAGGGCCGCCCCGATGGGGTGCGAACCGAGCATGAGCAGGGCACCGCCACCTGCCGTCTCCCGGCGCCGGGAGCGGGCGGCGTGAGAGCCGCTGTGGCTCTCCTCGGCGCGGATGTCCAGAATGGAGGCCTTCGACAGTTCCAGCAGCCGCTTGGTCTTCGTGACCGCGGGGGCGTAGATCCAGTTCTCGGCGTAGAGGAAGAGCACTCCCGCCGCCTGCACGGCTTCCCTGATCCCCGCCGCGGAGGCCAGGCTCCGCTCGCGCTCGTCGTGAGCGCGCTCGGCCCCCTTGAGGTCGCCGCTGCTGCCGAAGGCACCGGTCAGCGGCTTCTCGCAGATGACGTGCTTGCCGGCCCGTGCGGCGGCAATCGAGATCGCCGCGTGCGAGGCGTTGGGCACGCAGACACACACGACGTCGATCGACGGATCGGCAAGGAGCTCCTCGTAGCTCGAGTACGTGGTCTCCACCCCGTGCCTCGCTGCGAAGTCGGCGGCCGAGGCGGGACGGCCGGCGGCGACCGCGGCGAGCTCAACGCGGTGTCCGCGGACCTTCTTGAGGCCCTCCACGTGCAGGTGGGCCGCGAATCCTGCGCCGATGAACCCTACGCGGACTGTACTCATCTGCTCCTCATCCAGTGGCCGTCCACGGAGTGACCGTGATGTCGGGGATGTGAAGGTTCGCGGGCCGGTCGAGCAGCCATACGAAGATGTCCGCGATGTCGGAGGGACGCATCATGCGCGCCCGGGACTCCGGCGCCGGCGGCTCGATCTTGTGGTCCCAGATGGTGGTGTCCACCGGGCCGGGGCTGACGGACGTCGTGCGCACCGGTGAGTCGCGAAACTCCTCGATGAGCGCCTCAGTGAGGGCCCTTGCTCCGAACTTCGACGCGGCGTACAGGCTCGAACCCTCGCCCACCCGATACGCCCCGGTTGACAGCACGTTCAGGATGTAGCCGCCGCGCTCCTTCAGGTGCGGCAGGGCCGAGCGGCACATCAGGTAGGTCCCGGTGAGGTTCGTGTCGACGAGCCTGCGCCACTCCTCGGTGGTGGTGTGCTCCAGCCGCCGGCGGGCGTTCATGCTCACGCCCGCGCTGTTGACGAGCACGTCGATCCGCCCGAACCGCTCGGCGACCTCCGCGACCGCCGCCTCGACCTGCACCTCCTGGCTCACGTCCACCTGCACGGCTGCGGTCCGCGCCTGTGCGCCGGGGTCGAGGGCGCCCAGGGCGTCGTTCAGCCGCCCGGGATCGCGGGCCATCGCGACGACGGTCATCCCCCGCGCTGCGAGCGCGGCGACCGTCGCCGCCCCGATCCCCTGGCTCCCCCCGGTGACCACGGCCACCTGACCTGCGCGATCGATCATCCCTTGACCGCTCCTTCGCTCAGCCCGCGGACGAGCAGCTTCTGCGAGAACGTGAACACGAGCACCGCGGGCACGCTCATCAGCAACGACGCCGCCATCAGTTCGCCCCAGCGGATGCCGTTCTCGTCGATGAAGAACGCGAGACCGACCGAGAGTGGACGCTTCTCGGCGCCGCTGGTGAACACCAGGGCGAACAGGAACTCGTTCCACGCGAGGATGAACGAGTACATCGCGACGGCCGCGAGTGCCGGGCGCGACATGGGGACGACGACCTGCCACAGCAGGCGCCACAGCGAGGCGCCGTCGACGACAGCCGCCTCCTCGATCTCGACCGGCAGCCGGTCGAAGAAGCCCTTGATCATCCAGATGGCGATCGGGAAGATCACCATCAGGTAGACCAGCACGAGCCCCTGGTAGGTGTTCATCAGGTCGAGGTTCCGCAGGGTCACGAAGAACGGCACGATCACGACCACGCGCGGGAAGAGCTGTGTCAACAGCACCGACCACAGGAGGGTGTCGCGCCCCGGGAAGCGGTAACGCGAGAACCCGTATGCACCAAGGATGCCCACCACCAGCGCGATCGCCGTGGTCGCCAGCGCGATGATCAGGGTGTTGACGAAGCCGCGCAGGATCGCCGGGTTGTGCAGCACCGAGATGTAGTGCTCGAACGTCAGTGGCGCGGGGACCCAGGTAGGCGGGAAGGCGTAGATGTCGCCCTCTCGCTTCAGGGAGGTGCTCACCCCCCAGAGGATCGGCGCGAGGCTGAAGAAGGCCAGCACGAGGCCGGAGCCGTACACCAGGATGTACTGCCCCATTGCGTGCGCGCGTGGCGCGTGCCATCGCCTGGGTGGCTTCGCGGTGCCCCCTCCGGAGCCCCGCTCGAGGAGGATCATCGCAGCGATCCCTTCTGCTTCTGCACGCCCTTGTTCGCGATCCCGTAGACCACGAAGAAGGCGAATGCCGCACCGAAGAGCAGGATGCTCATGGCAGAAGCGACGCCGAAGTTGAAGTCACCGAATCCGGACTTGTAGATCGCGATGCCCCAGATCTCCGTCGCACCCGCGGGACCACCGCCGGTCATCACCATGATGGTGTCGAAGGAGTTGATGCCACTCACCGTTTCGAGCACGAGAGCCACGATCAGCACCGGACGCAGGGACGGCACGGTGATGTGCCAGAACAGCTGCCACCAGTTCGCTCCGTCCATCTTCGCGGCTTCGTACAGCTCGTCGGGGATCCCCTGCATCCCGGCGAGGATCAGGAGCATCACGAACGGGAACCCGGCCCAGGAGTACGCGACGATCACCGAGAAGAGCGCGTTGTGCGGGTCGCCCAGCCAGTTGGCCGCGGCCTCCGGTAGGCCCCATGACCGCAGCGTCTGGTTGAGCACCCCGGTGTCGGCCTGCAGGATCCAGCGCCAGAGGTTCGCGGCGACGACGGAGGGGATGGTCCACGGCAGGACCACCAGCACCCGCAACCAGACCGTGCCCTTGACCTTCGCGTTGAAGACGAGCGCGGCGAGGAAACCGAGGACGAACCGCAGTGCGACCGTGGCGATGACCCAGATGAGCGTGCGCTGCACGAGCGGGCCGGTGGCGGGGTCCGTGAAGACGCTGACGAAGTTGTCGAGAGCGACGAAGGTGGTCCTGAAGGTCGGCAGCTGCACCCGCGACACGCTGAACAGCGCGGTCTGGATGACCGGGTAGACCATCATGACCAGGATCAGCACGATCGCCGGCGTCACGAGCAGGTAGCCCGGACCCCACTTCTGCATGAGTATCCGGCGGCGGCGCTCGCGTTTCTGCGTGACGCGGTCCCGGAAACTGGGCGGGGCGGCGCCCGGGTCGGCTTCCTTCCCCAGTGGAGGAGCCGACATCTCACAGAACTCCCGCCATGTACCGGGCGAACAGGGGAACCGCGACCTCGGCGTCCTCGATCTCCGGGTGCCAGGCCTTCTCCCACTCGAAGTCGACGAAGCCCGAGTAACCGTTCCTCGTCAGGACGGCGACGATCTCGGAAAGTGGGATGGTGCCCTCGCCGGTGGGGGCGAAGTCGAAGCCCTCCGGCGTCGCGACGTACGAGTCCTTCATGTGGACGTGCTTGACCAGATGCCCGATCTGCGACCAGGTGTACTCCGGGCTCTCGCCGTGCCGGAAGGTGTGCAGCGTGTCCCACAGCACCTGCAGCTTGTCGCTCGCGCCGCGGCGGTAGAGGTCCAGGATGCTCCCCGACGTCGAGAAGTCGTCGTGCGATTCGAGGACGGCGGTGACGCCGCTCTCGGCGGCCTCCTCCGCGATGGCCCCCAGCCCGACGGCGATCGCGTCGAGGGTCTTCTCCCGGTCCTGGGAGCCGGGGATGGGACCCCCGAAGACCCGGATGTACTTCGCCCCGAGCCCGACCGCGATCTGCACGTTGGCCCGCGCGTCCTCCTGCTGGGCCGCACGCGTCTCCTCGTCGAGCGCGTTCTGCCGGACGCTCGTGTCGATGCAGGCGACGGTGAGGCCGGCGTCGGAGAAGCGGCGCCGGGTCTCGCCGATCTTCGCCGGCGAGAACTCCTCCAGTGTCGTCAGATCCACCTGACCTCGGACGAACCGGAGTTCGACGCCCGCGTAGCCGCTCCTCGTCGCCAGATCGATGAGCTGGTCGACGTCGTAGTCCGGGCAGGCAAGTGAACTGAATCCGAGCTGGAACACGGCGGCGCTCCTCCTTGTGGGCTGATTCCCGAATCCGGTATCAGTGGTTTTCCGCGATAACCTTGTTGATCGCGTCGGCAGCCGCGTCCGCTGCCTGCTGCGGGGTCTTCTGGCGCACGAGCACCTGCTGCAGTTCGCTGATCACTGCGGTCTGCATCTGGAACCATCCGGCGACCGAGGGCACCGACCGGGAGTCCGGGCTCGCTGCCTTGAAGATGTCGTACTTCGCGTCGTTCCACGGCGGCAGTTCGCGGGCGTCGACGCGAGCGGGGAAGCGGTTCATGTGCGACGCCTGGTTCTGCGGATCGGCGAACCACCGCAGGAACGCCCGGGCGGCCGCAGGGTTCTTCGCACCGGTCGGGATACCCATCGTCCAACCGCCACTGCGGTTGATCTTGTCCGGGGCGAGGACCGTGCCCCACTGGAGCCCCTTGGTCTGCGAGAGCGTGTCGAAGGTGTTCGACGAGCTCACGATCAGGCCCAGCTTGTTCGCCTGGAACAGTGGGGCGAGGTCGCGCGTGGTCGAGAAGTTCGGCGTCCCCTCAGGCGAGGCACCGTACTTGAGGTAGAAGTCGGACCAGTACTGGATGGCCTTGACGCTCGCCGGGCTGTTGATCTCCGCCGCGGTGTTGTCCGCATTGAGAAAGTTTCCGCCGAAGTACCACAGGATCGGCGCGAACAGTGAGAGCACGTTGGACGGGTCGCTCGCGTCGGCCGGCACCCCGATCCCCCACTGCTCGCCCGGGATCGTCAGCTTCTGGGCGATCCGCACGAGGTCGTCGTGGGTCCAGCCGTCCGTCGGGTAGGGCACGCCCGCCTTGTCGAAGACCGTCTTGTTGTAGTACCAGACCTCGGCCTCACCGCGGGCGGGGAGGGCGTACATCGCGCCCTGGTAGTGGCTCGCCGCCCAGATCCCCGGCGCGTAGTCGGCCTGCTTGATGTCCGAGAAGTGCTCGTCGAGCGACTCCAGGAGGCCCTGCGCGGCCACCGTGGCCAGCCAGGTGGAGTCCAGGTCGATGATGTCGGGCGGGTTCCCGCCGAGAGCGGACGAGGTGAACTTGTCGAGGTAGCCGTTCACCGGGAGGGGTTCGATGGTGAGCTGGATCCCCGGGTTGGCTGCCTCGAAGTCCCGGACGATCCCGGGGACGATGGGCTCCCACCAGCTGCCCACCCACACGGTGAGAGCGCCGCTCGCGTCTCCCTCTTTCGGTGCCTCGCCGGATCCGGAACTACACCCCGCGGCGATGAGTGCGGCCGCGAGCAGCGGGACTCCGATCGCTGATCGGGCCAGCCTCGTTAGCGTCTTTGCCATCGGCTTTGTCCTGACGATTGTGTGGCCACGCCGGCCACCTGTGAGATGTGTTCGTCTTGCGTCGACTGCCGGATTGAGGCGCGTCGGCGTGGGCCTGCGATGATCCTGCAATCTGTTGCCGTACCCGTCAACCTGTCGTTCTGACAACATCGATCACGAAATCATCGGTCCGATGAATGGCGTGCCGGAACTGCGGAAGTCGCGATCCGGAACGGCGTCGATCAAGCGGAGCCGGCGCGATTCCGCCGGCGATCCCCGCCTGGTTCTCAGGCCGGCGACCCCTCCGGGTACGTCATTTCACCTCGTACCCCGCGGCGGTGGCCGAAGCGGTGAGGTAGGCGAGGTCGTCCGCGATGCGCTCCTCCAGCGGGAGCTCCGTCGTGAAATCCTCGAGGGTGACCCATCCGTCGTACCCCACTGAGTGGAGCGCGCGGAAGTAGCCCGGGACGTCGGCCATCCCCGTCCGGAGCGGTGCCCAGCTCCACGCCCAGTCAACGGTGCCGTCCTCCTGGGGCTCCCCCGGTCTCCAGACCACGTTCTTGATGTGGACGTGCGCGAGATACTCACCGAGGATCTGCAGGCCGGTAGCCAGTGTCTGCAGCCCCTCGCGCCCCTCCACCGTGGTGTTGCCCAGGTCGTGCATGACGCCGATCGCGGCCGGGTCGAGCCCGTCAAGGAGCTGGCGTGCGGCCGAGGAGGTCGCGGTGATGGTGCCGTGGTGCAGCTGGATCACGACCTGGACGCCGCGGTGGGCGGCCGCTTCACTCGCGAACTCCGCGTCCGCCCTCGCCTGGGCGAAGAGCTCGGCGTAGTCGGTGCCCGCCTCCGTCTTCGGCATCGTCAGGCGCACGCGGCCGGCGCCGAGGGCCGCGGTCACCGCCAGAACGCGTTCCACGTCGCCGCGATCCCCGATCGGGACGTACGCGGCGACACCGGCGAAATCGAGTCCGGCGCCGTTAGTCGTACCGACGATCTCGGGTACCAGCTCTTCGATCCCGGTTAGCGGGAACGTCGAGAGACTGCCCGCCCAGAATCCGGGAACATCGCTCGGCTTCTGATCCACGACCCGCCACTCCAGGCCGCGCCAACCCTGATCAGCTGCTTTCCTGGCGACTTCCGCTGTCGTCCACTCGGGCGTGGACCCGGTGAAAAGTGCGAATCTCATGCGGCGCGCAGCTCCTTTGCTCGCGGGCTTCACTTCCTCGCTCCTGACCTGCGGCCGGGCCCCGCCGCGCCACAAACGGTAGGGCCTCGGCAACAGCTTGGCAAGGGGTTGCCAATCCTTGCCATGGCTGTGCCAGTATGAGATCTTTGGCCAGCCACATCGGTTTGACCGGGAAGTGGAGTACTGGATGCGCCATCGGGACGGCGAGTCGCAAGCCACGGTGACGATCTCGGACGTCGCGAGATCCATCGGTGTCGCGACGTCGACGGTTTCGCGTGCGCTGACAAAGCCGGGCCGAGTGAGCGAGGCAATGCGACAACGAGTTCTCACCGCCGCGAACGAGCTCGGTTACCAGCCCAATCCGCACGCCCGATCACTCACCTCGGGGCGGACGCAGAGCATCGCCCTGGTCGTTCCCGACGTCACGAACCCCTACTTCTTCGACCTGATCCGCGGCACGCAGGCCCAGGCGAAGGCACGCGGTTACCGTCACGTCCTCGTCGACACCGAGGAGTCGACGGAGATGGAGGCCGCCACCCTCACCGAGCTCTCACCGTCGGTCGACGGCATCGTCGTCGCGGCGTCCCGGCTCCCCGATTCCGCGCTGCTGGGGGCCTCCGAGCGCGTGCCACTGGTGGTGGTGAACCGGGAGATCCCGGGCGTGCCGAGCGTGGTCATCGACACCCCGATGGGAATGGTCCAGGCGCTCGACCACCTCGTGTCCTTCGGGCACCGATCCGTCGCCTACCTCGCCGGGCCCGCCACGTCGTGGTCCAGCCGCAAACGCTGGCGGGCGATCCAGCAGGCGGCCCGGCGACTGGGGATCACCGCGCACTCGATCGGGCCGTTCTCCCCCACGCGAGCGGCGGGGGCAGCGGCAGCGGACGCCGCGATCCACCACGGCGTCACGGCCTGCCTGTTCTTCAACGACCTCCTCGCGATTGGCTCGCTGCAGCGGTTCGCCGAACGGGGCGTCCGCGTCCCCGAGGACATGAGCGTGGTCGGCTGCGACGACATCTTCGGCGCCGACTTCTGCCATCCACCGCTCACCACGCTCACCGCGCCCATCGAGCATGCCGGTCGCGTGGCGACCGACATGCTGCTCGCCGGTCTCCAGACGGCGGGCATCGACGTCCCCGCTCCTCGGCAGCGCGAGAAGCTCCCGACGCACCTCACGATCCGCCGATCCACCGGGCCGGCTCCCGGCTGGACAGGGCTCTCGACCAACTCGACGCAGGGGAACCAGGCATGACAGCGACCACGAAGACGCTCCTCTCCCCCCACCCCGATCGGCTGCTGCCCGCGGACCCCGGTCTGCGCACGCTCGCCAGGACGCTGTACGAGTCGGTGGCCGATGCCCGGATCTTCTCGCCCCACGGCCACGTGGACGCCCAGGTCCTCCTCGGCGACGAGCCCTTCCCCGACCCCGCGGCGCTCCTCGTCACACCGGACCACTACGTCACCCGCGTGATGCACTCGCTCGGTGTCGGCCTCGACCAGCTGGGGCTCGGCGGTCCTGTCGAACCCCGGGGGGTCTGGCGCACGTTCTGCACCCACTGGGACGCGTACCTGGGCACCGCCTCCCGTTACTGGCTCGAGGTCGAGCTCTACGACATCTTCGGTATCGACGTGCAGCCATCCGCCGAGACCGCCGACGAGATCTTCGACGCGATCGCGGCGCGCCTGGCCGAACCGGCGTACCGGCCCCGCGCGCTCTTCCAGCAGTTCGGGATAGACGTGCTCGCGACGACCGACGACCCCGTCGCGGACCTGAGCGCCCACGCCGCCCTCGCCGCCGACGACGATTTCCCCGGTGCGGTAGTCCCGACGTTCCGTCCCGACCGCTTCGTCGACCCGTCCGCCGACGGCTGGCAGCGAGCGGTGTCCGAGCTCGGCGAGGTGACCGGCCGGGACACCAACCGGATGAGCGAGTTCCTCGACGCGCTCCGCGACCGGCGCAGGCACTTCATCGAACGCGGCGGGAGCGCGACGGACCACGGCACCGCCGACACCGGCAGCCAACCCCTGTCGGCCTCCGATGCGGCGTCCCTCCACTCCAAGGGGATCGCCGGCACCATCAGCGCCGAGGAGGCGACCGCCTACCGCCGCAACATGCTGTTCGAGATGGCCCGGATGTCGAGCGAGGACGGGCTGGTCATGCAGCTGCACCCGGGCGTACTCCGCAACCACCACCGCCCCACCCAGCGGGCCTTCGGCTCGGACACCGGCCACGACATCCCCACGCTCACCGGCTTCGCGGCCGGGCTCCGGCCGATGCTCGAGGAGTTCGGCACCCACCCGCGCTTCCGCATCGTCCTGTTCACCGTCGACGAGACGGCCTTCGCCCGGGACATCGCACCTCTCGCCGGGTTCTACCCCTCCGTCTTCATCGGAGCGCCATGGTGGTTCCTCGACGCGCCCGACGCCATCAGCCGCTTCCGCACGGCTGTAACTGAGACGGCCGGCTTCTACAAGACCGCCGGGTTCGTCGACGACACCCGCGCGTTCTGCTCCATCCCAGCCCGACACGACCTCTCCCGGCGGGTCGAGGCGAGCTACCTCGCCCGGCTGGTGGCCGAGCACAGGATCAGCGAGGCCGACGCCCACCGGATCATCCACGACGTCGTGGTCACGCTCCCCCGGCACGTGTTCACGCGCATTGACGGCGCGGACCCGGGAATGGCATGAACCTCACCAGGCCACAGCCGTAAGCCCCGGCGATATTCGACTCCCGGCTGCTGCACCGCGAGGCGATGCTCGTCGCGGCCCTACCGGGCATCGGCTCACCGGCCTCGGCCGCCCGGTCACGGCAAGCGACCTCGTGCAGGAGCGGCTCATCATGCATTTCGCGACGCACGCCCGGTACTTCTACGATTTCGTGGTCGTTCTGGTGCCGATCCGCACCAGAACGTCGTGAACACCGTGAGCCAGATCCTCACGATGGTCCGGCTGGTCGCGGCCCGACGCGGAATCGCGTTCGTCCCGGCGTCGACGAGAGGGCTCGGCATCGCAGGCGTCGAGTACCTCGAGCTGAGCGGGCTGGCCGACGCCCGCGGTGGAGCTGCACCTGCTCTGGATGAAGGACTCCCCCAGCCCGGCGCTGTGGCGGGTGCTCGACCAGCTGGAGCGATGACAGGACGACCGGACCGATGCTGACCCGGTATCACTCGATGCACATCGCACTTGGACAGGCATCGAACGGCGTTCCCAGGGTGACGGCGTTCCCTCCGCGTGTGGTGCGCCCGGCCCGCCCGTCGACCTCGAAGGACTTGCACTGTGACCTCGTTGCACCCTCAGGAGCTCGCCTCAAGGCTGCCATCCGGCCTGCTGTCATTCCCCGTCACCCACTTCGACGCCGCCCTCGAGTTCGACGAGCCGCGCTACCGCGAGCACCTCGCATGGCAGGCGAGCTTCGACGTCGCCGGCCTGTTCGCCGCGGGGGGTACCGGCGAGGGCTTCTCCCTCACCAGCGCCGAGATGGACCGCGTCGTGCGGACGGCCGTCGACGAGATCGGCGGGAGGGTGCCCGTCATCGCCTCGGCCACGGGCGGCACGGCGCAGGCGGTGGCCCAGGCCCGCGCCGCCGCGGAGGCCGGTGCCGACGGCATCCTGCTGATGCCGCCATACCTCACCGAGGCCAGCCAGGCCGGCCTGATCGAGCACGCGAGCGCCGTCTGCGCGGCTACCGGCCTCGGCGTCATCGTCTACAGCCGTGCGAACGCGATCCTGACCGACGTCACGGTGGCGCGGCTTGCCGACCGCAACCCCACCCTGATTGGCCTCAAGGACGGAGTCGGCAACATCGAGCAGATGACCAGGACCTACGCCAGGGTCGGGGATCGTCTGATCTACATCGGAGGGTTGCCGACCGCCGAGACATTCGCGTTGCCGCTGCTCCAGCTCGGTGTCAGCACCTACTCCTCGGCGCTGTTCAACTTCCTTCCAGAGTTCGCGCTCGGGTTCTTCGCGGACGTGCGCGCGCAGGACCGGACCGCCGTCTACCGGAAGCTCAACGACTTCGTCCTGCCCTACATCGACATCCGCGACCGGTCGAAGGGATACGCCGTGTCCATCGTCAAAGCGGGCCTCACCGCGGTCGGCCATAACCCCGGTCCGGTGCGACCCCCACTGGTCGACCTGACGGAGTCCGAGCTCGCCGAGCTGACCACGTTGATCAATAAGGTCTCCTGACGTGAGCACTGTCGCGTCCCTCGAGGTGGTGCCCGTTGCGGGGCACGACAGCATGCTGCTGAACCTCAGCGGCGCCCATGGACCCTTCTTCACGCGCAACGTCGTCGTCGTCACCGACAGCGAGGGCCGGACCGGGCTCGGCGAGGTTCCCGGTGGCGACGCGATCCGGCGCACAATCGAGGACGGCGGCGCGCTGCTCGTCGGGCAGCCGGTGGCCCGGTACGGGTCACTGCTGCAGCAGGTGGCCGCCGCCTTCGCCGACCGCGACGCCGGTGGGCGGGGCGCCCAGACGTTCGACCTGCGCACCACGATCCACGCCGTGACGGCGCTCGAATCGGCGCTGCTCGATCTGCACGGCCAGCGCCTCGGGGTGCCGGTCGCGGAGCTGCTCGGCGAGGGCCAGCAGCGCGACAGCGTGCCGATGCTCGGCTACCTGTTCTACGTCGGGGACCGCGAGACCACCGATCTCCCGTACCTCCGCGAGGCCGATCCACGCGATGACTGGGAGCGGCTGCGCCGCGAGCCGGCGCTCACGCCGGCGGCCGTCGTCGCGCTCGCGGAGGCGGCACAGGCGCGGTACGGCTTCACCGACTTCAAGCTGAAGGGCGGCGTCCTCGCGGGCGAGGAGGAAGTGGCCGCCGTCCGGGCACTCGCGACGCGTTTCCCAGAAGCCCGGATCACGCTCGACCCCAACGGCGGCTGGTCGCTTCACGAGGCCGTGGCACTATGCCGCGACCTCGGCGGCGTGCTCGCCTATGCCGAGGACCCGTGCGGAGCCGAAGGCGGCTACTCGGGGCGCGAGACGATGGCGGAGTTCCGCCGGGCCACCGGGCTCCCGACCGCGACCAACATGATCGCGACCGACTGGCGACAGCTGGCGGCCGCGGTGCGGGCCGACGCCATCGACATCCCGCTCGCCGACCCCCACTTCTGGACCATGCGGGGTTCGGTGCGGGTCGCGCAGCTCTGCCGCGATTTCGGACTGACCTGGGGATCGCATTCGAACAACCACTTCGACATCTCCCTGGCGATGCTCACACACGTCGGCGCAGCAGCTCCGGACCCGATCACCGCCCTCGACACCCACTGGATCTGGCAGGACGGCCAGGCGATCACCCGGAACCCGTTCCCGATCAGCCGCGGCCGGATCGCGGTGCCGGCCACGCCCGGCCTCGGCGTCCAACTCGACCGCGACGCACTCGCCGCTGCTCATGAGCTCCATCTCGAGCACGGGCTCGGCGCCAGGGACGACGCCGTAGCCATGCAGTTCCTCGTGCCCGGCTGGGCGTTCGACCCCAAGCGGCCTGCGCTGATGCGATGAGCGTGCAGGACGCCGGGCACCGTTACCCCGCGAACCACCATCGCTAGTGCGGTGGCCATGAACGTCCACCGGTTCACGACACGCCGACCGATGTCCCGAGACTGACCTGGCGCTGCTCCACCCTCGGTCCCGCCATCAACACGGGATCGAGGAGGTAGGAGCGGGTGGCCGAACCCGTCAGAGCACGTCGACTGTCCGACCACGAAGGTCAACGGCTGACCCAACTCGTCCGCCGCGGCCGCGGGAACCCGATCCGCATCCGCCGAGCCACGATCATCATGGCCTCGGCCTCGGGGACCCCCGGTGTCCGCGATCACCCGGCTGGTCGCCGCGGACGAAGACACCGTCCGGGACGTGATCCACGCCGTGCCGACCCGACGCCACGACCCCCCACCCTGTCGGTCCTCGCCGAGCTGCGCGAGGGCACCAGTTGGGTCTAACGGCACCCCACGCTGCGGCCGCTCGCCCTCTCCACGCACGGCTGGTTCCTGTTCAACGCCGTGTTCATCACCATGCGCTCGCTCAACCGCGCCGCCGTCGTCGCCGGCGCCCCGCTGGGCGGATTGTTCGCCGACGCCGCGGGCCTGCGACCCGCACTCTGGCTTGGGGCCGCGGGAATCACTAGCACAGGGCTGCTACTCGCCATGTCCGGCTTCCGCACAGCCAGCCACGACGACGAGCCACCACCCGAAAGCGCACCGAACCCCTGAACGACCGCTTACAAGGCGGTTCCTCCGCGTCGCCACGCTGGTGCCCTCGCTCTATCGGTCAGCCGAGTACCTGGCGACCTCCGCATCGGGTGTCGTCGGAGCCATCGGGCTCGACCTGCTCGGCCCCCGCGCTCATCGCCCCACTCGCCGCGGTTGTTGTCCTCGCGAGCGCCGGGGCAGTGCAGGCGCCCGTCCGGGACCGTGTCACATCGCGGGCAGCCGCACCGTCCATCCGGTGTCCGTTCCTCGTGACATGCCGAAGGAGTTCCACGAGATGGCGCAAACCTGGTGGCCGCTGGCGGTGCTGGCCGTGATCCAGCTGGGCGACGCGGCCATGTGCGTGAAGCCGGTCGCGTTCATCCGGCAATGCCTGGTCGACGTCCGGTTCCCCGAACGCCTGTGGAAGCTCCTTCCCCCACTGAAGGTCGCCGCGGCCACGGGGCTCGTCGCCGGCATCTGGGTACCGTCGCTGGCGTTGCTCACCTGCGCGGCCCTGGTCTGCTACTTCGTGGTCGCGATCGCGGCGCACATCCGCGCCCGGGATCTCGGCCGCAACCTGTTCCTCAACGCGACCGCGATGCTTGCCCTGTGCACGGCCACGCTGGTCTTCGTCGTCGAGGCCGCCTGACCCAACACCCCTCAGTCGCCGCTCAGGCACCGCCGCCTCTTGCCCCCCAGGACGAAGCTGCATCTGGCCCGCCTCCTTCGCCGAAGCAGGCCGACCTTCCCACGACCCGTCAGGTCAGAGCTTCGAGGGCTCCAAATCGACATGCCCGTTCGCGACGAGCCAGTCCAGTGCTTCACGGAGGGCTTCCAACGCGGTGTACCGAGGGGCGAAACCCAGCAGCGTGCGTGCGCGCTCGATGCTGGCGCTGATCGAGCGAGAGACGTGCTCGCGAGTCGTTCCGGCGTGCTCCGCTCCGACCAGCGACGCGAACGTGGGCCAGTCGACCAGCTCGATCACGGGCTCCCGACCGAACCACCCGGCGACCCCGTGCGCGAGGCCACGCAAGGTCATCGCTTGCTCCGCGACGACATGGATGCTCGAGCCGATGGCCGCTGGGCGCGTCAACGCTCGCTCGAACGCCTGCGCGACGTCGTCGGCGTGAACGTGATGCAGTACGCCGAGACCGAGGTCGGGCAGCGGTAGCGGCGCACCCAGCGCGAGAGCGCGCCACACAGCTGGGTCGAGGTTGCCGGCCGGGGTGATCACCTGCCATCCGGGACCGCTGATGTGGCCGGGGTGCAGCACGACGCTCGGGACACCGCCGCCGCGGGTCTCGCGGTGCAGCAGCTCCTCGATCGCCGCCTTGCCGATGCCGTATTCGCCCACCGGCTTCCGCGGCTCGTCCTCCGTGACCGGCACGCGCGCCACGGGACCGTGCACCCAGACCGTGCCGCAGTGCAGCAGCAACGGCCGGGTGGGCCGCAACGCCTCGACGAGCTGGGCTGCCGACTCGGCGGTGAAACACACCAGGTCCACCACGACGTCGGGATCCAAGGACGCGACCCGCGACCCGAACGTCCCGGCGGCATCCTCTGCCTCCCGGTCGACGGTCACCCGCTCGACCCGCGACCACTCCGGTGCGTGGTGGTAGGGCTCACGTGTCCCGCGGCTGAGCGCAGCGACCTCATGCCCCGCGCGCACCAGTCGGGGGACCAGGTAGGAGCCGATGTGCCCGGTCGCTCCGACGACCACGACACGGCTCATGCGGAACGTCCCGCCAGACAGGCATAGTCAGCGTCGCGAGGAGGTGTCACCGCACGATGATGCACCCTGCCCAACGCCTACGGAGGCCGCCGTGCCGATCACGGGCCGGTCAGGACGTCGGGGACACTCACCACCTACGAAGGCGACCGGCGGCGACGAACCACAGCGTCGACCCCGCGGGGCAATAGTGCGAGATCGGTGTCCACGAGTCGACAATGGTCACGCGAGCCCGCCGACGTACACCCCTTGCGAACGCAGGGCCTCGACGCCGGTGAGCAGGGTGGAATCGCTTCCCGACAGATCGACGCCGGCCAGCGCGGGCATGTCCTGGAGCGGACGGACGTCGGTCAGGGGGTTGCCGCCGATCCACAGCTCGTCGACGGCAGGGCACCCGGCCATTGTGGCCGCGTCGCTGATCCGGTTGCCGGACACGTCCAAGGTGGTCAGGGCCGGCAGCCCCTGAAGCACGCTCGGGTCGGCAACGATGTTGCGCGCCAGCAGCAGCCTGTCCAGCCGGGACAACGCGGCGAGCGGAGTGACGTCGGCGATGTGGTTGTCGCTGACGTCGAGCTCGGTGAGGCCGGCCAGTGGGGTCAGCGGCGCGAGGCCGGTGACTGCATTCCGCGACAACCCGAGGAACCGGAGCCCGGTCAGCCCCGAGAGTGGGGCAAGGTCCGTCACCTCGTTGCCGGACAGGCCCAGTTCCTGGAGCGTGGCCAGCCCCTCCAACGGAGTCAGGTCGCGAACCCCGTTGTTCGTCAGTGTCAGGGTGGTCAGCTGCGGTACCTGCGCCAGGCCGGACAGGTCGACGACGTCGTTGCCCGACAGGTCCAGGTCCACCAGGTTCGGCAGGTGGTCGAGCCCGCCCAGAGCCGCTATCCGCCCATCCTGTGCGAGGTCGCCGTTGCACTTGAGGCTGAAGACGCTGTTCAGCTCCCGCTCCGACACCCGCTCGCCGTCCGTCGCGCCGACCGCTGACCGCACGCAGGCTGCCAGCGCCGGGTCGGGGAAAAGTGCCGCGAGCTCCAGCCGGTTGCCCAGCTGCGAGTACCCCGCCCAGACGGTACCCACTGCCACCAAGACGATCGCCCCCAGGACAGTCCACCGAGCCGCCCACCGGGGACCGGTGGAGGGCACCGTGGGCTTGTCGACCCCGGCACTGCCCGTGCGGGCCGTGAGGGACCACCACCGGGTGACGACGACCACCAGCAGCATTGCGGCCACGCCCACGATGATCGCAGCCGCGATCGGGGTGCTCTGGATGCTCCCGCCGCGGTAGGCCAGGCTCTGGACGGCGAGACCGAGTAGCGCGAGCGCGTACAGCAGGGCAGTGACGACCATGATCGCCGCGGCGATCACGCCGAGCAACCGGTCCCCGAACAGAGCAGCCAGCCCGGCCACCACCAGGACGATGCCCACCACCACCAGCCCCACGGGAGCCAGCACGGTTGCCGCGTTCGTGACCACCTGAGGCAAGGGGAAGTTCAGGCGGAACAGATGCATCGCGTCGGTGCTGACCGTGATCGCAATGCCTACGCCGGCGACGCCGAAGCCTGTGACCACAATCGCTGCACCGCCCGCCCGGGTTCTCCCGATTGACGCAGCGAGGGTGGCCATGAGCGGAGAGCAGGCCACGGCGACCACCAGAGCGCTGCTCGACAGGCCGTGCGGTGCCAGCACCACGCCTACCACGATCCCGGCGATGGCGACGACCCATGAGGCGACGAGCACGCTGCGCAGAACCCAGCACCCCCAGACATCGGACCTCGCCCGGCCGCCGCTGGGTGAGCACAGAACTCTGGCCGACAGATCGCCATCAGTCAACGACGGCCGAACACCGCGAGCCGCCGCTCGCTCGCGGAGAGCAAATCGCCCCGAATCCGCGCGAACCGCACGGGGTGGAAATGTCCATGGGCGGCTCCCCGGACGAAAGGGACCGCCCATCGTGCCGTCGGGACGCAGGCGTCCGTGACGGCTCACCGACTGGCGAGCGGCGATCTGTCGACCCGCATGGCGACGACCGGAGCCGCCGAGATCGGAGTGCTCGAGAAGTCTGTCAACACCATGGCCAGCTGGCTGCAGGGCAGCCAATCGGAACTCGCCAATCTGCTTGAAGAGCAGGCCGCCCTGCGCCGGGTCGCCACCCTCGTCGCCGAGGGCACCCCGCCGGAGAAGGTCTTCCCCGCGGTCAACGAGGAGGTGGCCCGGCTGCTCGAGGTCGCACGCGCTTGATGCGGATCCCTGGTGCACAGCAGCAGCAGGCCGGCGCGCATCGAGGACTACGAAGGCGCTCCCGGATCTGTCGCCGCGATCGCCCGCGAGCACGGCATCCGTTCGACCGTCTCACTCGTGCTCGAGGTGCGCAACACGCAGGCAACCGTCCCCCGACACACAACTACAGCTGAGAATTGAGCTGGCTGAATTCGCCGACGGCCTGATCGCCGTGCTGGACGACCTGCGGGAGATCTCCCGCGGCATTCACCCTGCGTTGCTTGCCAGCGGCGGCCTGGGTCCAGCGCTCAAGGCGCTGGCCCGCCGCCCGCCGCTCCCGGTCGAACCGCCAAACACGCCCGCGCCTCACACGCCCACGTCACCGTCGAACAACGCGACGCCCTCCTGAACCTCTCGATTCCGCGACGACGGCATCTGCGGCGCCGATCCCGCCGGAGGCTCCGGCCTGACGGCCTGCGACCAGGTGCAGGTCCTGAGCGGGTCGATCGAGGTCAACAGCCGCCCCGGGGTCGGGGGCGGCGATCGTCGTCGAACCTCCACTGCAGCCCGACCAACCGGTCGACCCTGCGGGTGCCCGATATCCGGCCCACCGACCGTGACCTGCAGTTTCGCCACGACGCCATCGCCCGCAGCGCGCGATCGCTGAGGCCGCTCCGCTGCATGCCCTTCCAGAGCGCCGCCAGACCGGTACCAGCCACGTCCACCGACACGACCGGCTCGGCGGTCTTCGCCATGAATATCAGCAGGTCGCATGACATGAGCCGGGTTTCGGGGCACCTACAGGGCACTCAGCGGTGCCGGAGTGTCCGGTAGATGAGCCGGCCGACCACCAAGTAGACGATCGCCGCCAGTCCATAGTTGACGATAAGGCCGATCTTGGCATCGCTCGGAGTAAAGACATCTCCGAAGCCGAACACGAAAATCTTCGCCGCACCGTAGACGAAAGCGACGGTGCCGCTGTTCTGATTGGCGCCGAACAAGCTGAACACGATGTGCAGCACGAAAACGAGTGCGATGAGAGCCGTGACCACATGGATCATGTTAGCGATGATATTGACCCGGTCGGCGCGACGATCGCGCTCACGCTGGTACGCGAGAGGAGATTCCTCGGGCTGCCGATACGCCTGGCTGGGGTAATCACGAGAGCTTGGCGACGGTTCATACGGCTCAGCCGGTGGCTGATACCGCTCGTGCTGGTACGGGTCGGGCTCCTGCTCATATGGCGTGGGAGCGGGTGGTGCTGGCTGCTCGTAGTGCCTTGTGGGCTGGCGACTCGGCTGGCGAATCGCGGTCGTCGGATGTTCGGCGAGACCGGGCGGTTGCTCATATCCACCAGGGCCTTGCGGCCGTGGTGGATAGCCACCGAACGCCTGCGGAGGCTGCTGGTACGCGCCGGGATTTGGCGGCGGTTGCGGGCGACGCCCGGGTGCCTGCGGTGTCCGTTGGTTCGGACCCTGGTCGTGCCCGCCGGGATGTGGTTGATCCGGTCGGCGAGTTGTCGCGGGACCACGGCGAGGCGGCGGCCCCTGCGGACCTTGATACTGGTCGTAACTCATGCCTCGGCATTGTGACGATACCGTCCGGCGAAGGCATACCCCCCGGGGGCAACGACACACCGCTGGTGGGTCCAGGAATCTGCCCGTCGGTCCGGTCCGCCCCTGGTGCTCGCGGCCGCAGGGCGAGAACGGTACTCGTTGTCCATCCAGCTGCGGCCGCGTCTCGGCCCCTGACCACTCACTACACCGATCTGCTCGGCACACGGTCGCTGTTCGGTAGCGACATCCAGGCGCCTCACGTGTCCAAGTCGCGCCCGTCGGGTTTCGCAGAGTCAGGGACCTGTGCACGCGTATCCATGACAGCGGTCATGGGTCGCCTTGGGCACGGCAGGCCAAGATCGGGCTCATGACCGCGTCGACGACCGTTACGCCTCCGCCCGAGCTGCGGCGCGTGACCACGCTCCTCCTGGTGAACCTCGCACTGAGCGCCGTGCTCGCGGTGCTGTTCGCGGCGTTCCACGACACCCTGCTCGACTACCAGGTCGCCCGGCTGGCCCTCCCCGCCTCGGCGGACAGCGCCGCCGTCCGCGCGAGCCTCAGCGCCGGCCTGTGGTCCCGCGCATTGGCCGTCATCATCGTCGGCGTTGTGTACGTCTTCCTCATTCGCCGGCTGCGCCGGGGCGTGCGGCGCGCCTACATCCGCGTGCTGGTGATCTCGGTCGTCAGCCTGCTCGGCATCGTCTACCTGGCCACCTCCGGCCAGTACCCGTCGTGGGTGCTCGTCGAGCAGGTCATCCAGGCTCTCGTTCTGCTGACCCTGCTATGGGCGGTGACGCGCCCGGCCGTGCGCCGGTACTTCTCCCGGAGCGCCCGGCCCGCATGACGGCGGCGCCGCGCGTGGACACTGATCCGCGTTTCGGGCACCCCACACCCACAGCATGACCCTGGCCAGCTACGACCTCACCTGGCTGCGCCGCATCGGATTGATCATCCAAATCGACGGCCGCATCCGCTATCGGCTCACCGACGACGGCCTCGCCTTCGCGATCTTCTACAGCAAGTTGCACTACCGGGTCCTGTGACCACTGCTGGCCACCACGCACCGCAAGCCCTACCACCGATCCGCGCCGCGCTGCGCTGCGGACTAACGGCCAACACCTCGACGCCCGCCTCGCCAACGCTCGATTACCGGTGGCTGCTGCCTGAAACCCTGACCAAGTGCCGAAGTTCGAACGACCAAATCGCTAGAGGTTGATCACCTCGAAGGACACGGCAAAACGGCAGCCCAGTCGCGTCCCAGCCGTGCGGGCCATCGCGTCCAGGAACTCGCGTGGCTCGCTCATGGCGTTGGGCCCGAGATTGCGCAGGTACTCACCGTGTGCCTCCAGCGAGGCAACGCCACGGTCGAAGGTGTCGGTCACATTGACCCCGTGCGCTGCCAGCGGGCTGTCCGCCACCAGGATTTGCGTCACCCGCCACGGCTGCAGTCCTTCCGCCAGCAACTCGCGGAAGACCCAGCGGTTACCGGCGTCCCGCACGCCGTCGATCACGGCGCGTCCCAGGGCGATGTGGTCTGCCTGGTTCTGCACTCCCGGTTCCCACGTGTCGTGGTGGTTGCCGGTCACGATGATGTCCGGCCGGTGCCGGCGTACGGCGCGGGCGACGGCGCCGCGCAGGTCGAGGCCGTATTCCAGCATTCCGTCGGGATAACCGAGGAACTCGACGACATCCACGCCGACCAGCGATGCGCCTGCGCGTTCCTCGGCCTCCCGCAGAGGGCCGCACTGCTCGGGTTCGATGGTCTCGATGCCGGCTTCGCCGCTGGTCACCAGACAGTAGGCCACCTTCTTGCCCTGATCGGTCCAACGGGCGATCGCCGCCGCCGTGCCGTACTCAAGGTCGTCCGGATGCGCGACCAACGCCAGCGCACTGGACCACGACTCTTCGACCGGCAGCAACGGCTCACCAGGCTGACACACGTCACGACAGTAGCCTGGCAATCCTTTATCGACGTGCTACTGACGTACCAGACGCGGCGCAGGCTTGGCGTCAAATGCGGGGTCGAAACTGAGGAACCGGCATACCCGACATCACCAAGTGGCGGCGACGGACAGTGCCAAGGTTAACAGAGTCTAACGGTAGGCATTTTCGTGACCACTCTTCGGGAG
>DASRSC010000151.1:0-15473 GCA_035695525.1 Pseudonocardia sp.
CTGCCGCACCGAGGAGCCTCCGGACCGGCCGCCGAGCCGGTTGTGACGAACTCCCTCACCGTCGGGTAGCGCGTTGCCCTCACAGAATCGAACGGCCCACCGCATGCTGCGCTCCGTCGTCGAGATGCACTCGGGGTTCCCACCATCATGTACTGGACCGGGCCGCCGGCTCCGAGGAAGGTCGCAGGAGTGGCCACCCGCGGTACGACCCTCCCGGCCCGACGCGCCGATCCCGTACGTCGCGGCGGCGTCGTGGTCGTGAGCGACAGCTCAGGCGCGCCGGACTGGGTGGTCGACTGGTGCCGGCACTCCGGGCGGTGGCTACGCAGGCAGCACCTGCCGGTGGCCGCGGAGGGCGACCTCCCGCCCTCGGCCCAGCCGGTCGGCGAGATCGCCGAGATCGCCGCGGCCGCGGCGCGCCGGGGCGGGGCCGTCCTCGCCGTGTCCGGGCCCGCGCCCGTCCGGTCCGGCCCACGCCGGGTCGTTGCGGCCGTGCAGGCCCTGCCCGACGACGCACCGGTACTGGTCGACGCTGCGGCCGTCGCCCTGCACATGGGGGCCGAACTGGTCGTAACCCACGGCGTGCCCACCTCCTTCGCCGAGCGCAGCGTCGGGCTCGACGCTGCGGTGGACAACGCCCGCCGTCTGCTCGAGGCGGCCGTCGGAGCGGCCGTCGACGCGGTTCCGGGCCTCACCGTCGAGCCGCGCCTGCTCCGCGTCCGCCCACACGAGATGGTCGGTGAGGGGCTCGACGCAGACCTCCTCGTCCTCGGCGGCCCGCGTCTGCCGGCGCCGGGCGGGCTCGGTCTCGTCGCCTGCAGCGCCCTGCACCACGCGCCGTGCCCGGTGCTGCTCGTTCCACGAGTCGGCCGGGCAGATTTCGACTTCTGAGGCTCTGGACGTCCTGGCGGTCTTGTCCGCGCCCGGCTGCGGTTCCAAACTGGTCACGCGAAAGTGGAGGAGGACGAGCGATGCGGTGCAGCAACGGAGACCAGATCGTCATCGAGACCACCACGCTGGACACACCGCCTCGGCGCGGCGTGGTGGTCGAGGTGATCGGCGACGGCGAGCGGGAGCACTACCGCGTCCGCTGGCAGGACGGTCACGAGTCGGTCTACTTCCCCGGCCCGGACGCAAGGGTGGTTCCGCAGGGCTGAACGCCGCTCAGGCCAGCCCCTCGTTCGCCGTGAGCTGCCGGCCGGCCCGGCGGGCGGCTCCCGGCCGGACCAGCACCGCGACGACGCCGAGCAGGATCCAGGCGGCCGACACCATCGGGTAGACACCGGCCGCGCCCTCCGGGTAGGGCGCGACGTTGCGGAACAGCGTGTACCCGATCAACACCAGCGCGAGCGCCGGGACGACCACCTCCCACGCGGCCACCTCCCGCCGTCCGGAGAAGAACAGCAGGCGGGCGGCGCCGATCGTGGCCAGCGCGTACACGACCAGCAGGATCAGGGTGCCGATCGTCCCGGAGGCCACGAACAGCTCGAACGGTTCCCCACCCAGTACCGACCATGTCAGGGCGATGATCACGTACATCGCGGCGACGACGGCGATCGTCGCCCGCGTCGGGGTGGCGCGCGTCGGGGAGACCTCCGCGAGCACCGCCGGGCCCACGCCGTCGCGGGAGAGCGCGAACAGCATGCGCGCTGCACCTACCGCGCAGGCCAGCGCGCAGCCGAACGCGCTGATCGCGGCACCGACCGTGATGAGATCCCCCACCCAAGCCGCCACGTACTGCCCGCCCAGGTCGCCCAGGAGCGAGGACGACGACGTGAAGGCGGCGAGCCCCGCATCGTCGGTGCCGAAACCCATCACCTCCACCGCGGTGACGAACACGAAGTAGACGCCACCGAAGATCGCGGTGCCCAGGATCGCTCGCGGGATGCTCCGGCGTGGTTCGCGAGCCTCCTCACCCAGGGTCGCGGCGGCCTCGAAACCCGCGAAGGACAGGAACCCGAAGACGACGCCGAGGAACACGGCGGAGACCTCGGTGCCGGGCGCCACCGTGAACACCGAGAGGTCGATGGTCCGGCCGCCGGGGGCCGTCCCGGTGGCCAACCGCACAAGGATGACCACGGCGACGACGAGGATCAGCGCGACGGTGGCCACCTCGATCGACAGCAGCACCCGCGTACCGCCGCGTACCGGTGCGACGGCGAGCGCCAGCACCGCGAGCAGGGCCACGGCGCCGACGGCGAACCCCGCCCACGGCGGTTGGTCCGTCCAGATCCCGAGGCTGTCCAGGGCGGCAGCGCCGAAGATTCCCGCCGCTGTGGAGGTGACGACGCCGTAGAACACGTAGGTGCCCAGCAGCGACCACCCGGCGACCACGCCGGCCCGAGGACCCAGCGTCGCCCCGACGAAGCCGTAGACGCTGCCGGCGTGGTGGAAGCGCTGGCTCAGCCGGACGAAGGTGTAGGCGATGAGCAGCACCCCGACGGTCGCCAGCGCGAAGGCGAGCGGCACGGCGCGCCCGACCGTGCCCGCCGTCCCCTGCGGGTTGATGTTGGCCGCCATGGACGGCGCCATCAGCGCCAGCGAGAGACCGATCGCCTCCCACACGCTCAGCTCGCGACGGAGTCCGACACCGGAGATCGGCCTCTGCGCCACGGCGCCTCCCTCAGCTGATCGTCAGATCAGCAGATGGTCGGCCAGAACCTCGCAAAAGTCACTCCCCACCCGCAGCCGTCGCCCATCTGGGCGCATTTGCCCCGCAGCCGCTGATCAAGACACAAAAGCGCCCCGCAAAGATCGACAAACGACCCCCGCGCCTTGATCACCGCGCTGGGTGGCGAGGCCCTGTCGGCTGCTGCTGCGCATATGTGCTCCCCCGCCCTGCGGGTCGACCGGGCTCCGCCTCGCGAGGCGCTTCGGTGAGATTGCCCTCGATCAGCAGTGCGGGAGCGGGCCTCGATGCCCAACCCCCGGTCGCTGCACCGGCGCATGTCGTTCCCGCGAGCCGGGCGAGGTTGTCGGTGGCGTGCCCGCGATCCGTCGGGATCGTCCGCGGTCGACATGACGCCCGCGATCGGTGGTCATCGCATGGCGGCGCCGACGCGCGGGCGCGGGAAGCTGGCAGTGGGGGTAACACCCGCGCACTCCGAGCACAGGATCCGCCGGGCGCCGGTCCTTGCCTGGGAGACGAGGCCGATCCGCGGCGGGTCGACCCGGGTGGTGTGGGCGTGGTGGTAGCAGACGGCGGCGCCGCAGTAGGCGCAGAGCGCGACCACGTCCTCCGCGCCGAACGGCGCGTCGCTGGCGGCGGTCATGCAGTCGAGACAATGCATTGGATCTACGTCCTCCCCTGTTGAACGCAACTAGTATCTAAGTTGCATCTCCGACGGTACGGCGGCCGGGGCATGACCGCCACCCGCCCGGGGATCGGTGTACGTTACGTGGACCACTTGTATGCCACTGGGATGGAAGCGGAGGCGGGCATGGCGGCCGGGGTCACTGCGAAAGCCAGGGGCGGGGCGAAGGACCGTGCGCTGGACTACGTCAAGAGCCGGATACTGAGCGGCGCATTCCGCGGGGGTGAGCTGATCAGCGAGGGTGAGGTCGCCAGGGCCCTGGAGATGTCACGGACCCCGGTCCGCGAGGCGTTCCTCCGGCTCGAGGCCGAGGGGCTGCTGCGCCTCTACCCGCAGCGGGGAGCTCTCGTGGTTCCCGTATCGCCGGAAGAGATCCGGGCCGTGATCGAGGCGAGGCTGGTCCTGGAGCAGTTCGCTGCGCAGAAGGTGATCCGCCGCGACGCGGGTATGCGGGGGGAAACCGCGGACGCGCTGGCCGATGAGCTGGTGCGGCAGCGGCGGGCCGGTGACGCCGCCGACCTTCCCGAGTTCCTCGACGCCGACCGGCTCTTCCACGCGACGCTGCTCGACAGCGCGCAGAACGCCATCCTGGGCGCGGTCTACGCGTCACTCCGGGACCGGCAGGTGCGCATGATCGGCGAGTCCGCACTGCGCGATCCCCGGCGGGTCGACACGATCCTTGCCGAGCACGAGCGCATCGCCGCTGCGGTCCGCAACGGTGACCTCGAGGAGGCACTCGAGGCGATTCGGGTGCATCTGACGGGCACCGCCCGGGCGCTGGGCCTCGCGCTCGACACGGGTCCTGCGTTCGGGACGCGATCAGACGCTCGCTGACCGGACCTGTGCCCGCACGAAGCGCCCTTTGCGTCACATAAACGACGACGGCACCTCCAGCGCCGATCGCGTCGTCACCACCACCAACAGACCCACCACCAGCACCGCGGCTGTCACCGTCCGCCGTGCCAACTGCCCGAAACGCGTTGCGCAGACAATGCCAGCTGTCGGGCCGACCCACGGTGCAGCCGGTTGGGCGCCTCCGGGGGCACCCTCACCCGCGGCGGCTCCGGCGGCGCTCCAGGACCTGCCGGACGAGCTCGGTCGCCAGCGATGCGATGAGAACGGTCGTCACGAGCCTGTGCTCATGGTGCACGGGAGCGGGGCTCGCCGGCACCACCGGCTCGCTGGTGGTGGCCCTGGCCAGACGGAGACTCTCGGATATCTCGCTTTCCTGCAGCCGTCCGTGCTGCTGCAGCCAGTAGAGCCAGGCGAACGGGGGCAGCACGAACACCACGGCCAGGCCAGCGACGGCCAGCTCGGCCCACAGGCTCGCCGACGGTGCGCTGCCGGCCTGAAGGGTCAGCGAGCCGGGCAGCAACCACGGGTACTGGGCCCATCCCCAGCCCGCCACCACCGCGGCCACCGCGAGGCCGGCGGCGATCCGCATCAGGTGCATGCGCCGCAGGACGACCAGGACGAGCGCGGCGATCCCCGCCACCACCGACACGACGACGAGCGGGAGCGCCGGGCCGACGAGCCGGTCGAAGGTGTAGGGCGAGCTCGCGCGCATGAGTAGGAGGTTGACCGCCGCCAGCACGCCGCTGACCACGCCGGCGGCGATCGCCCGGTACGAGAAGTAGCGCATCATCTCGGGCTGCTTGCGCTGTTCGGAGTCGGCCACGAGGTAGATCGCCCCGATGTAGGCGCACGTGGCGACGAAGAGCCCTCCGGTGACGAGCGCTGTGGGGCTGGTCCACGCGCTGAGGACCTGCCCGGACGGCGCCGCCGGCACCGCTCCCGTCGCCACCGCCCCGATGACCGTCCCGAGGAAGAACGGCGCCATCAGCGAGGATGCGGCGAACAGTGCTCCGTTGAGCCGCTGCATGTGCAGCCGCTCGGCCTCGTGCCGGAAGGCGAAGCCGAGGCCGCGGAGGAAGATCCCGAGCAGGGACAGGGCGATCGGGGCGAACAGCGCCGTCATGATGGCGGCGAAGGCGGGCGGAAAGGCGGTCCACAAGATCACGAGCACGAAGATGCTCCAGACGTGGTTGCCCTCCCATACCGGCGTCACGGAGGCATCGATGGCAGCGCGCGGCACCGCCCCGCGTCTGGTACTGCCGGCCAGCAGGTCCCAGATCCCACCGCCGAAGTCGGCCCCGGCGAACAGGGCGTAGGCCGCGATGGCCACGAAGAGCACGACCGTGACCGCGATCAGCTCCGGTGACGGGCTCATGACCGGACCTCCCGAACCCGTTCGACCGGCGGACCGTAGGGCGTGGCCTGGTCCTCTACGAGCCGGGGATCCCCCTCCGCTCGCCACCGACGGCCCATCAACCAGGGCACCACGATGCACACGCCCGTGAGCACCAGGTAAATCACGAGAGTCACGGCCAGGGTGATGATCACCCCGCCCGCAGGGGTGACCGCATCGCGGGTCAGCAGTACGCCGTAGACGGTCCAGGGTTGCCGGCCGACCTCGGTGACGATCCAGCCGAGCTCCATCGCCAGCACCGCCCCGACCCCGGACAAGGCAGCGGGAACCAGGAACCAGCGCGTCCGGGGAACTCGCCGGTGGAACCACCAGACCCACCCCTGCCATGCCCCCAGCACGACCAGCGCCGTCCCAATGCCCACCATCCCGGTGAAGGCCAGATGGATCAGGTTGGGCAACGGGGGCCGCAGCTCGGGCGGGGCGGCGTCCCAGCCGATCACCGTGGTGTTCGGGGAGAAGCCGACGAGTATGGAGTCCAGGTCGGGGATCCCGACGCCGAAGTAGACCTGCCCGTTCCAGTAGATCCCGCCCAGCCACTCGGTGACGTTGGTCCCGGTGCGGTCGACCAGCTCCATCGCCGCGAACTTCTGCGGTTGCTGGGAGGCGATCATCCGGGCCGCGATGTCACCGACAAAGACCTGGATGGGCGCCGCGACCGCGCCCACCGCGAAGGGAATCAGGAAACCGAGCCGGTGGTAGCGATCCCACCGGCCACGCAGCATCCCCACCGCGTACACGCCCGCCGTCAGTAAGCTGGCGACCATGTACGCGGCCAGGATCATGTGCGGCACCTCGTAGCTGGAGGCGCTGTTGAAGATCACCGCCCACGGGTCGACGGAGGTGATCCGCCCGTCGGTCAACGTGAACCCGCCGGGCTGGTTCATCCACGAGTTCGCGGCCACCACCGCCCACGCCCCGAGGAGCCCGGTCACCGCTATCGGCACCCCGCTCCACCAGTGCAGCCAGGGCGAGAGCCCCCGCCAGCCGTAGAGGTAGATCCCGGTGAAGATGGCCTCGACGAAGAACCAGATCCCTTCGATGCTGAACGGGATCCCGAAGGCGGCACCGAAGCGCCCCATCAAGCCGGGCCACAGCAGCCCCAGCTCGTAGGACAGCACGGTGCCCGACACCGCGCCCACCGCGAAGATCACGGCCATCACCTTCGACCACCGCCGCGCCAGCAGCAGGGCCACCGCGTCGCCCCTCCGGAGCCCCAGCCAGTGGGCGATCAGGACGACGGCCGGGAAGGCGATCCCGAAGCATGCGAAGATGATGTGGAAGCCGAGGGACGCCCCCATCTGGCTGCGCGCCGGAACGGTGCCGTCGGCCAGCACGAGGGCGTAGGAGGTCACGACAGCCCCCCTGGGATCGGTGCGACGCGCCGTGCGACCTCCGCGGGCCTGTCGGCGCGCATACTACGAGTGGGCGCAGACAGCGCGGAGGCCGGAGGTACGGATCTGATGATCGCGGCGGCGACGGTGTTCTGGGTGGGTGTCGGCATCGGGGCCCTCGGTCTCGTCGAAGACGATTTGTACGTGGTCGGTCTCTTGATCATGTTGATCGGCATGATCGGCGTGCTGGTACGAGTCACCGACTGGTTCAGCGCCGGTGCATCCGGCCTCGGCAGACGCGCTCCGAGATAGGCCGATTGCAGGTGGCCGAGCGCGTGGACGTCGCGCTGGATGGCTAAGCGAAACGCCCAGTCCCTGAACAGCTCGAGCCCGCAGAGCTGCGGCCACCCGGGACGAGGGTGCTTCCTTCTACGACAGCCTCTCCTCCGGCACCCGGCGGCACAACACCGCCAGCCCCGTGCGGGTCTGGGTGCTGACCCGAGTCCCCGCATACCTGCCACCGGGTAGCAAAAGTCACCAGCCGCTACGAACACGCCTGTTCGAAGCAACCAGGGACGAGTTCGTCGCGACACCCGACGCCCGTGCCCCCGCACCGGCGGCGCTGCGACCTTGGCCGGCGACCGTGCAGAGGTCGTCCGCGTTCCGGAGGCAATGCACATTCGACTGCGCGCCAGCGCATTCACCTGCCGAGCCTCGGTATCAGTTGGTGGCCGGCCCGCCGGACTGGCGGCGCGCGGGCCAGGTGTCGCCCGGATCGTTACGGGCCTCCCGATCGCGCCCTGCTGATCGGCTCGTCGGGATCGACCCCCACGACAGCCTCGTCGCCCGGCACGGATGCGGACGCCCGCAACCCACGCTCGAGGCGCTCTCGCTGGGGGACGACGGTGTACTTCGGGTCTTTGGCCGATACCACGCCGGCCTCGAACACGCCGAACCGTTGGAGCGCGCTGCCCGCGGCCAGCGCGAGCCCGGCGGCCCCGGAAACGGTCCGGCTGCGCCGTCCGAGCAGCGTGCCGACCAGACCGGCCACGGTGAGCAGCTCTGACCCGCGGCGCAGCCGGTGCGCCCGGCCCGTCGTGTAGGCCTCCGCGATCAGGCCGAGCCGGGTCTCCATCGACCGAGACGCCGTGAGCTCCATCGTCGCGCCGCAGATCGCGAACCATCGGGCCGGGGCAGCCTCGTCCACCGGCGTGAACATCATGCCGAGGCCACCGGAGGCGGCCGCCGCTGATCCGGTGAAGACGAACGGGAGCACCTCTCCGGCCTCCTTCCACGCGGGCACGGCCGTGTGCGAGAGCAGCACAGCCGTGTAGGACGCGAGGCCCGGCGCGACGAGCGCGGCGGACATGCCGGCCGGGCGGGCGAGCCGGTGCAGCAGCCGCCCGAGCAGGGTGCGGCGCCAGCGCCGCGGCACCAGCTCGTCGATCGCCGCGATTCCCGCACCTGGGCTGAAGGCAGTGATGATCCAGGTGCCGACGCTCATCGGGGACGTGGGCTTGGCGACGCGGAGCATGTGGTGGAACCGTTCGGGCCGGCCGAGGTCGCCGACCAGCAAGACGCCGCTGGCGGTCAACGCGACGAGCGAGCCGAGCCGGCCGGCCCGCCGCAAGCTCGGTCGGCCGGTGACGTCCGCCCCGGCCGCGAGCACCGCGGAACCGGCCGCGAGCCCGCCGGTGAACAGGTAGGCGGGAACCATCCATTCCCACACCGGAGGCTTCAGCACCGGCCTGCCGTAGTAGGAACGGAACTCCGCCTCCGGGACCATTCGCTGCTCGCGGGTGGTGTCGGTGAGGGATGCGGTGGAGCGGTCCCGGGTCATCGCCGGGTCCCGAGAAACGCAGCGACGCCGGCGGTCAGGAAGGCCGCCCCGGCAGCGCCTGCCGCCTTCCACATCGCGGGAGCGTCGCGGGTCGGGACGACCGGGTCCGGCGGGAGACCGTAGACCTCGGGATCGTCGAGGAGCAGGAAGAACGCGCCGGTACCACCGACACCGTCATCGGGGTCGGCCCCGTAGAGGCGGGCCTCGGTGACACCCCGCTCGTGCAGCTGGTCGACCCGGTTCGCTGCGCGCTCGCGCAGCTCGTCGAGCTCGCCGAACTGGATGGAGTCGGTCGGGCAGGCCTTGGCGCACGCCGGCTCCAGCCCGTCGTGGAGCCGGTCGTAACACAACGTGCACTTGTGCGCCCTGCCGTCGACGACACCCCGATCGATCACGCCGTACGGGCAGCCGGAAACGCAGTAGCCGCAGCCGTTGCAGATGTCCTGCTGGACGACGACGGTGCCGAACTCGGTACGGAACAGCGCGCCGGTGGGGCAGACGTCCAAACAGCCTGCGTGCGTGCAGTGCTTGCACACGTCGGAGGACATCAGCCAGCGGAAGTCCGTGCGGCTCTCCGCGCCCGTGCCGTCGCCCGGACGCTGGAACGTCGGCATGCCCAGGTCCTCGGGCACCTCCGGAACCTCGAGCGGCGACGTGCCGAGTTCCCCGCCGCCCCGCTCGGCCGCCCGCAGCCTGCTGGCCACGACCTCGGCCGCCGCGGTGCCTGCGGACGTCCCGGTGGGCAGCCCGGCCAGCCCGGAGGTCTGAGCCCCGAGGGGAACGGGCTGCTCGACGAACGCAACGTGCCGCCAGGTGCTCGCGCCCAGCGAGCCCGTGTTGTCCATCGACATTCCGAGCAGGTCGAACCCGTCGTCGGGAACGAGGTTCCATTCCTTACAGGCCACCTCACATGCCTTGCAGCCGATGCAGACGGAGGTGTCGGTGAAGAAGCCGACGCGTGGCGGATGGTCGACATGACCGGCGTCGCCGGCGACGTCGGCCGACGGCTTGGGCAGGCTCTTCGTGTGCTTCACGATGGCAGCTCCTCCTCGACGTGCGCGACGCCGCTCCCGGTGGCGACGTGTGTGCCGGTGTCGGTGGTGATGCCGGCACGCTCCCGGTACCCGCGGATGTAGTCGAGCAGCTCATGGCCGCGTGGGCGACGACCGGGCTGGATGTCGCAGGTCGCGACCTTGCTCTCCTGGATGAACACGTTGGAGTCGAGGAACAGGCCGAGCAGGTCGTTGAACGCGTCTCCGGTGACGAGCCCGACGGTGCCCCAGTGGAAGGGCAACCAGATCTGGTGCAGGGTCCGGCCCTGGACGCGCAGCGGCGCCATCCGGTCGGTGACCATGACCCGGGCTTCGATGGCGGCGCGGCTGGTGATCACGTGGGCCCAGCCGAGGTGCGTCAGCCCGCGCTCGGCGGCGAGCTCGGGGGAGACCTCGACGGTGAGCGCGGGCTGCAGTTCTGCGAGGTAGGGCAGCGCTCTGCTCATCGCGCCGGCGGTGTGGTGCTCGGTCAGCCGGGACGCGGTGAGCACGTAGGGGAAGACGTCGGAGTGCGCCTCCGGTGGGGACGGGTTCGAGGGGTTGTCGCGGCGCCCGTAGACCATGCGTGTGGGGTTGCCCTGCTGGGGGTAGAGCGGGTTGCGCACCGGCGACTCGTGCGGCTCGTAGTGCGTGGGAATCGGACCGTCGACGAGTCCCCGGGGTGCGAACAACCAGCCCTTGCCGTCGGCTTGCATGATGAACGGGTCATCTCCGCTCAGGGCCTGCACACCGGAGGAACCGGGAGGCGGCACGTAGTCGGGCGGTTTTTTCTGCTCGAAGTCGGGGACGTCGTGACCGGTCCATTCGCCACGGTCCGGGTCCCACCAGATGAGCGCCTTCCGCTCACTCCACGGGCGGCCCTGCGGATCGGCCGAGGCGCGGTTGTAGAGGACCCGCCGGTTGTACGGCCACGCCCACCCCCACTCCAGGGCGGTCTCGTCCTGGTCGAGGCGCGATGTGCGCCGTGCAGCCTTGTTGACGCCCCCGGCGTACACGCCGCTGTAGATCCAGCAACCGCAGGACGTCGTGCCGTCCGCCTTGAGGTCCATATAGCCGTCCACCAGCCGACCGGTGGTCAGATCGCGCCCACTTATGTGCTTGAGGACGTCCTCAGCGGACGGCTCGTCGCCATGTACCTCGTAGTCCCAGGCCAGGTCCAGGATCGGCCGGTCCCGGTCGTCGCTCGACTCGGCCAGCCGCTCCCTGATCCGCCGGCCCAGGTGGTAGTAGAACCACAGATCCGAGCGTTGGTCGCCGGTGGGCTCGACGGCCTTGTCCCGCCACTGCAGCATCCGCTGGGTCTGGGTGAACGAACCTTCCTTCTCCACGTGCGAGGCAGCAGGGAAGAAGAACACCTCCGTACGGCATTTCTCCGTGACGATCTCGCCCGTCTCGATCTCCGGCGCGTCCTTCCAGAACGAGGCGCTCTCGATCATGGCGAGGTCGCGGACCACCACCCAGTCCAGGTTGGCCATTCCGAGGCGCTGCAGCCGACCGTGCGCCGACCCGACGGCCGGGTTCTGGCCGATCAGGAAATAGCCGGAGACCTTCCCGTCGATCATGTCCATGAGGGTGCGATAGGTGCCGTGGTCTCCGCTGATCCGCGGCAGGTAGTCGTAGCAGAAGTCGTTCTCGGGCGTGGCCCTCTTGCCCCAGTACTCCTTGAGCAAGGACACCATGTAGGCATTGGCGTTGCACCAAAAGCCTTTCTGGTTCTCACCGCCGCAGATGCTCTCCAGGTAGCTCTCCAGGTCCGGGTGAGAGACGGACGAGGGCATCGCCAGGTAGCCGGGAAGCAGGTTGAAGAGGGTCGGGACGTCGGTGGAGCCCTGGATGCTCGCGTGCCCCCGCAGCGCCAGGATGCCGCCGCCGGGTCGGCCGATGTTCCCCAGCAGCAACTGGATGATCGACCCGGCCCGGATGTACTGCGACCCGACGCTGTGCTGGGTCCATCCGACGCTGTACACCAGCGCGGATGTGCGCTCCCTTCCGGAGTTGGCGGTCCACGCCTCGCACAGCTCGAGGAACTGCTCCCGAGGGGTGCCGCAGACCTCCTCGACCATCTCGGGGGTGTAGCGGGCGAAGTGTCGCTTGAGGACCTGGTAGACGCATCGTGGATGCTGCAGTGTCGGGTCCGAGGCCATCTTCCCGAGCACTCCGTCCAGCGTCGGGCCAGCCGCACCGTGCGTGTCGCCCCGCGCGTGTTGCTTGGCCTCCGCCGGTGCCTCCTGTCCTGGCGAGCTGCCGGTCGGGTCGGCCCCCTCGTAGTGCCAGGTTTCGGGGTCGTAGGTTGCCGTCTCGGGGTCGTACCCGCTGAACAGCCCGTCCAGGTCCTCGGTGTCCCGGAAGTCCTCGCGGATCAGATGTGCCGCGTTGGTGTAGGCGACCACGTACTCCCGGAAGTCCAGCTCGTTGCTCAGGATGTAGTTGATCACTCCGCCGAGGAAGGCGAGGTCGCTCCCGGCGCGGAGTGGCACGTGCACGTTTGCCACGGCACTCGTGCGGCTGAACCGCGGGTCGACGTGGAAGACCCGCGTGCCCCTGGCCTTGGCCTCCATCACCCACTGGAACCCCACCGGGTGTGCTTCGGCCATGTTCGAGCCCATGATGACTATGCAGTCGGAGTTGACCAGGTCCTGCTGGTAGTTGGTGGCGCCGCCGCGGCCGAAGGAGGCTCCCAGACCGGGAACCGTGGCGGAGTGTCAAATACGGGCCTGGTTCTCGATCTGGATCGCACCCAGGGCGGTGTACAGCTTCTTGATCAGGTAGTTCTCTTCGTTGTCCAGCGTCGCTCCGCCGAGGTGCGCGATTCCCATCGTGCGGCGGAGCTGGTTGCCCTGGTCGTCGTGGTCCTGCCAGCCCTTGGCCCGGGCGTCCAGCACCCGATCCACGACCATGTCCATGGCCGTGTCGAGCTCGAGCTCGATCCAGTCGGTGGCGTAGGGAGCCCGATAGAGCACCTTCTGCTCCCGCTGCGGGCCGGTGACCAGCTGCTTGCTCGCCGATCCCTTGGGGCACAGCCGTCCACGCGAGACCGGGCTGTCGGGATTGCCCTCGATCTGGATCACTTTTTCGTCGAAAACGAAAACATCCTGCGCGCAACCCACCGCGCAATATGGGCAAACGGACTTGACAACTCGATCTGCGGTTGCCGTGCGTGGCTGCATGGCAGCCGAAAGTGGTGACTCCGCAGCTGCACCCCGGCCCAACCGGTCGGGTCCAGTCAGCTGGCGGTATATCGGCCAGGAGCCGAGCCAGCGAGGCACACCCATGCGCTTTCTCCGTCCCGGAGATCAATTAACGGCTGCTGCCGGAGCGCGAGCACAACGAGTTTCCTAGGACACCATGCGAAGGCAGGAGATACAACCCTCGGCGAACCGGCTACGGGTCACGGAAGCGCCGCCTTCGGCGCACGCTGCGGCAGTGAGCCCGGGCGCTGCGTACGTTGGAGGTCGTGGAGACGTGGGACGCGATCAGATCTCGGCGGAACGTCCGTGTCTACGAGAATCGACCGATCCCGCGAGAGGATCTGGAGCGGATCCTGGAAGCGGGCCGCCGCGCTCCGTCCTCGCAGAACTGGCAGCCCTGGGACTTCGTCGTTGTCACCGACCGAGAGCAGCTCCGGCAGCTCGCCGGGGTCTGGCAGGGCGCGCGGCACGTGGCCGGGTCCGCAGCGACGATCGCGCTCGTGGCGCCGCAGCCCGAGGACGCCCGGCAGCGCGACTGGATCCACTATGACTTCGGCCAGGCGACGATGAACATGATGGTCACCGCGGCGGACCTCGGGATCGGCAGCGGCCATTCGGCGGTTGCCGACCAGGACCTCGCACGCCGCCTCCTCGGCAACCCGGACTCGACGTGGTGCCAGAGCCTGATCGCGCTGGGCTATCCCGCGGACCGGCCGCTGACCCCGATCCAGCGGCCGAACCGCCGCCCGTTCGACGACGTCGTCCACTGGGGGCGCTGGTCGCGGGGATGAGGCCGGGTGCGCGAGAGCGCCGGGACCGGGCCAGCGCGATCGGGACGAGTCGCGCCCGCGTCGCAAAACCCCGTGCAGCCTGTGGGATCTCACCGTCGATCTCGTCCGGAATCGTGATCGACCGGGCCGACCTGGGCGGCGGCTTCAGTGGGCTGGTCTGCGACGACCCGTGCTGCCCGACTCGCTGGACGAGACCACCGTCGGCCACGCGCACCTCGACGACTGGATCGCCCGCGGGTACTGAGCGGTGGCCCGAAGTTTGGCGGCGTGGCGGCACGGGACCCTGTGCAGGTGGAGAGACGGCGGCTCGGTGTGGAGGGTATGGAGGTGCCGGTCATCGGCCTGGGGACGTGGCGCCGGCTGGAGGCGGCGGCGACCGGCGGCGGGCATGTCGCGGTCGTGACCCGCGCCCTCGACGCGGGGGTGCGGTTCTTCGATTCGTCGCCCATGTATGGCCGGGCGGAGGAGTTGCTCGCCGAGGCCCTGGGTGACCGCCGGGGTGAAGCGGTCGTGGCCACTAAGATCTGGACGGCCTCACCGGTGGAGGGACGGCGGCAGCTCGACCGGGCGCTGCGCCTCTACGGCGGTCACGTCGAGCTGATGCAGATCCACAACTTGGTGGCCTGGCGCGAGCACCTGCCGCTGCTGCTGGCGGCGCGGGAGGAGGGCCGGATCGACCGGATCGGGGCGACGCATTACGCGGTGGTCCGCGAGCTGGAGACGGTGATGCGCACCGGTGGGATCGACGCCGTCCAGATCCCGTACAACCCGCGGCAGCGGGAGGCCGAGCAGCGCATCCTGCCGCTGGCGGCCGACCTCGGCCTCGGCGTCGTCGTGATGCGTCCCTTCGGCGAGGGCGAGCTGCTCGACCTCGACATCGGCGAGGCCCAGCTCGCGCCGCTGTACCCGTTCGGCGTCCGCACCTGGGCGCAGGCGCTGCTCAAGTGGGGGCTGAGCGATCCGAGGTGCACCGTCGCGATCCCGGCGACGTCGCGCCCGCCGCGGATCGACGAGAACGTCGCCGCGGGGGATTGGCCCTGGTTCGGCCCGGACGAGCGGGAGCTCGTCCACCGGCTGGCGCTGGGCACCTGACGGCGGGGCCGGCGCGCCCCGGCCGATCCAGCGCGTCGGCGCGGCGTTGTGCTCCCTCTGCGGGGAACTGGGGCACCACGTTGTCCCTCCAGCTGCCGCCCGGGGACGTGTTCGCGCTGCCCGCCGACACGGCGCGGCGCAGCTCTCTCCGACAGACCCGTGGGTGCCCGAAATTCGGCCCACGACTGTGGCCTGCATGTCCGCCAGGAACCCCGGCTCGGCGTGATCGCCCGATGCGCTCAGGCTGACGTGCCTGATCCTTCCCCGCCTCGTGGGCTGGATGGTGCTACTCGCCCGCTCCGACGGGGCCAAAGACGTCGAGATCCTCGTACTGGCCCGCGCGGGCCGCATCGGTCACGGTCGACCCCGAACCCAATCCGGGATCAGCCCCAGAATCCCCGATTCCGCGCCGGGCCGCGCATCTCCGGGCTACTGCACCGCGGCGGGATGCGGGCCGGTCGCCAAAGCGTTGAGCCGATGCGGCTCGGCGTTGATCGGTCGGTGGCCGCCACCTTGCCGTCGGCGTTCCACGTGCTCACCACGCCATGAGGAACGCGCTCGCCGAAGGTCCGGTCTTGTAGCCAATCAACGCCGGT
>DASRSC010000152.1:0-5223 GCA_035695525.1 Pseudonocardia sp.
AGTGCTCCGGCACTCGTATCCACGCACGACCTCTCAGCGTGTGGTGGCCGACTTCAGCGCCGGGCCCAGGCGGTCCATGGCGTTCGCTGCGGTCTCGATCATCTCGGCCACCCGCGTCGGGCCCAGGTGGTCGGCGGCGAACCCGAGGTACTGGACGTGGACGTGCGCCCGCGCCCACCACCGCTCGACCTCGCGCAGCTCCGGGGGTGTCGACCCCGGACCCACCGCCGCGCGGTACGCCTGCGTCGGCTCCGCCCCCTGTGCTGCCATGGTTGCGAGGTCGAGCCCGGCGGGCGCCACCCGCGCATTGCCCCAGTCGATGAGCACGCCGCCGTCCGCTGCGATCAGGACGTTGCCCCGGTGCGCGTCGCCGTGGGTGAGAGTCCGCGGCAGTACCGCGAGCGCGGCGCGCAGCCGCGGCTCGACGGACCACCGCTCCAGCAGCGCCTCGACCTCGTCGAACAGCACGTCGCCCGTGCGCTCCCGGGCGCCGCGCACGGCGGGCAGTGTGTGCCTGGTGACCATCGTCCGCCACCACGCGGCGTCGACCACCGGGACACCGCGCGGCCGCCTGCGCCACCAGTGCGCGTGCACGCGGCCCAGCGCCGTCCACACCTCGCCCGGCACGTCCTCCTCCGGGCGAAGTGCCGGGCCGTCGTAGAACGGAAGGACGAGCCAGCCCGAGCCCGCGGCAAGGAGGCGAGGCCGGTCGACGCCGGGCACCACCATGACGGCCCGCATCGCCGCCACCTCGACGGGCGACGCCTGCTTCAGCACCACGGGCACCGGGCGCCCGTCGACGTCGAGGTCGACCCGCTCGACCCCGTGCGAGACGTACCCGCCTGCCAGCGCGGACCGGCCCACCACGCGCGGGGAGCCATGCAGCGCGCGACCGACCGCCGGCAGCCACGCGGCGTCCGGGACCGTTGCGAGCGGAATCAGGGTGTGCCGGACACGGGTGTGGAGCGCAGCATCACGTACACGAGCACGGCCGCCGCCACCCCGACCACCAGGGCGAGCACGCCCCACGACGCGGGTCGCCGATGCCAGGCGCGGCCGTTGTCCAGCGCGATACGGCCCGGCCCCGTGAAGATGATCGCGGCGGCCGCGAGCCCGAGCACGACGTCGAGCTCGACAGCGTTCGCACCGGCCACGGACGTGATGAAGAACCCGCTGGCCACCTTGAGCAGCACCGCATTGATCTTGATGGCGAGCAGTGCCGCCGCCGCGAGCGGCGTGAGCACTCCCAGCACCACGAACGCGCCCGCCACCAGCTCCGTGATCCCGGTGACCCACGACAGGGTGGTGGTCTGCTGGTACCCGTACCGGTCGAGCGTGCGGGCGAACTCCGCGACGCCCGGTCCGCCCCACATGCCGAACACCTTCTGCATCCCGTGGGCGAAGAACGTGCCGCCCACGGCGAACCGCAGGATCAGCAGCCCGATGTCCGTGCCGCCGTTCCACACCAGCGGCCGGAGAGTGGGCCGCGTCCCGCTCGACTCCGGCTCACCGAAGCCACTGCTGCCGGAACCCCGGAGGATCGACGTCGGCTGGTCAGTCATGCCCCGGGAGGGTAGACCCGACGGACGATCAGCGCTGGTGAGTTGACCGATCTGGGTTAGTACCCGTCCTCGACCAGGTTCGGCGGGCGCTCGCCGCGGGCGAGCGCGCCGAGCTGCTCGGCGACCACCTCGTAGGCGCGCCGCAGCGCACCGGGGACGCTGGCCCCGACGTGTGGCGTGATCAGCAGGCCGGGGGCGGTCCACAGCGGGTGGTCGGCGGGCAGCGGCTCGGGCTCCGTGACGTCGAGCGCGGCGCGCAGCCGCCCGCCCGTCAGCTCCGCGGTGAGCGCATCGGTGTCAGCGACGGGTCCGCGCGCGGCGTTGACGAGCACCGCCCCGTCCGGCATTGCGGCGAGGAACTCGGCGTTCACGAGACCGCGGGTGTCGTCGGTCAGGGGTACGACCACCACGCAGGCGTCGTGGTGGGGCAGCAGGTCGAGCACCTCGTCGATGCCGTGCACCCTGTCGCGGGCGCGGCGGCCGACCAGCGTGACCTCGACGTCGAACGGCGCGAGGCGGTGCTCCGTGTTCTCCGCGACGTCGCCCGCCCCCACGATGAGCACCCGTTTGCCGGCCAGCTCGTCGGTGAAGTGGTAGTCCCAGCGCGCCTCGTCCTGCGCCCGGACGAAGCGCGGGAGGTGCCGGTACACGGCGAGGAGGGTCGCGACGATCCACTCCGCCGTGGCACCGCCGTGGGCACCGCGGCAGTCCGAGAGCGCGACGCCGTCGGGCAGCCTGCCGACCCAGTTCTCCGCCCCCGCCGAGAGCAACTGCACGAGCCGCAACTCCGGCAGCTTCCGCGTCAGGGCCACCGCTTCTCGGGTCGCGAGGAACGGGGGCACCAGCACCTGTGCCGACTCGGCCGCGGCAGGAAGCTCCCCGTTGGGGTCGTACGCCACCGCGGTGATGCCGGGGACGTCGGCGAGCGCGGCCGTCCCCTCCTCGTGCGGAACCAGAACAACGATGTCGCCCATGAGCGTGACCCTACGACGCGTCCAGGCCCCGTTCCGCGACGCCGTAGGGAATGCGGCAGCCCGCTACTCACCGGCCGCTCACCCCGTCCCCCTTAGCCTGGGCCCGTGGGAGGACGGGTGCGGCGCGCTGCGGCCGCGGTGCTGCTCGGCCTGCTGCTGGCAGGCTGCGCGACGTTCCCCGACCAGGGCCCGCGGGAGTGGCGGGAGCAGGTGGAGGGCGTCGGCGAGCTCGGCGGCCCACCGGTCGTTCCCGAGCCGAGCGACCCCCCGTCCGCTCCGCCGGGTGGGGGCGCCGGGCAGCCGGGCTCGCCCCAGCCACCGTCGGGCTGCGTCGATCCCGACCCGCAGGTCGTCGCGACCTGCCTGGAGCCGGTCGGCGCCATCGCGGTGCTGCCGGACGGGCGGTCGGCGCTCGTGGCCGAGCGCGCCACCGGACGGGTGCTGCGTGTGCAGCGTGGTTCGGAGCCGGTCCTGATCTCCACCGTGCCGGTGGACGCCGCTGGTGGCGGCGGCCTGACCGGGCTCGTGCTCTCTCCGTCGTTCCGCGAGGACCAGCTCATCTACGCCTACGTCACCACCCGCACGGACAACCGGGTGGTGCGCATCGCTCCCGGCGAGCCCCCCAAACCCGTGCTCACCGGTATCCCTCGCGGGCTTCGGAACAACGGCGGAGCGCTCGGTGTCGACGTCGACGGATCGTTGCTGGTGGCCACGGGTGACGCCGGGGGTGATCCGACCCTGCCAGGTTCGCTCGCGGGCAAGCTGTTGCGGATCGACACGCTCGGTCGCCCCGGCAAGGGCAACCCGGACCCCGCCTCCCGGGTGCTCAGCTCCGGGCTGCGCGCGCCCGCCGGCATCTGCATCGACCCCGTCACGACGATGACCTGGGTAACCGACCGGACCGGCACCCAGGACGTGCTGCACCTCGTCGTACCAGGGCCGCTTCCCGCGCCCGCCTGGACCTGGCCCGACCGCCCCGGCGTCGCCGGCTGCATGGCCCAGCCGGGGATGGTGGCGATCGCGCTCAGCGGCGGGGCCGCCCTGTTCGTGCTGCACCCCGGGGACAACGCCGCGTTCACCGGCGCCCCCGAGAAGTTGCTCATCAACACCTACGGCCGACTGTCGGCGGCCGCCCTCGCCCCGGACGGGCTGCTCTGGCTGGGCACCGTCAACAAGACGGGCGGCGATCCGGTGCAGAGCGACGACCGCGTCATCCGGATCCAGCCGCCTGCGGGAGGCGGGGAGAGCCGCGCCTGACGGCGCCCGTGCGCGGATACGAGTGCTGGAGCACTCGTATCCGCGCACGAGAGCTCACCCGCGGGCCGGTCAGTCACCCCGGCTTGCGCAGCGCGGACATGTGACCGCAGCGCCGTCCCACCCGCGGCGCCGGAGTACCGCTACGACCTCGCGAGCGGCGCCGCACACGTCGTCGGAGATGTCGTGCCAGCCGTAGGACAGGCGCGACCGCCCGGCGAGCTCGGCGGCGTTGTCACGCCGGCGATCCCGGAACGCCACGCTGTTCAGAAGGTGCGTCCGGCCGTCCAGCCGAACTGTGAGGTCGGCACCGAACTCGTCGTACATCACATCCTCGTAGAGGGTGACGCCGTCCACGACGACCGCTCCCTGCCTGCGCCCGGACGGGAGGCCGTGCGCCTGCTCCAGGTCGACCGCGTAGCACTCCTCGAGCACGGACTGAACCCCGTTGCGGACCAGCAGGACGGTCGCCGTCAGCGCCCGCCGATAGCGTGGCGGCGGGCGTTCCAGCAGCCTGCGCTCCACCGCGAGGGGTCGGACCCGCCCGGTGACGAGGAGCCCGGCGAGCGTGCGTTGCGCGCCACGGACGTCGGGCTCGGCGGCCGCCATGTCGATCGCCGTGTCCGCACGGCTGGTGACCGGTGGGTCGAGCGCGACCGTGATGTACGCGAAGGCCCGGGACCGGTGCACGATCACGAACGGCGGCTGCGAGATCGCCGATGTGCCGTACGGAACGGTGATGTGCACGGGCCCGTCGGCGACCGGGACGAGGCCCCACTGCTCGGCTGCCGTGCGATGGCTGAGGACCGCCGCTGCGCCCCCGTACCGGAGCGCCGCGACGAGCCGCGCCGGGCGCGGGATGGGTCCGGTGAACGTGGCGTACGTCCGGGGAAGCACCCACTGCCACCGGCCCGCCTCGATCTGGGCGACGATCGTGTCGCGCGTGACGCCGAGATCGACGAGCTGGCGGACGTCGGTGATGCCGTGCTGGCGCGTCTCGATCGCCGCCCAGCGTGCAGCGATGAGCGCCGCGGCTGTCTCGGAGGACATGCCGCGAGCGTCCCGGACGGACCCGCGCCGCGGGCCCGGATGCTCCAGGCTGTGGACAGCTTCCCGATAGTCGTGCGCGGATACGAGTGCTGGAGCACTCGTATCCGCGCACGGGCAGTTGGCGCGCCGGATCTATCCCCGGTCGCTTCCCAGCCAGGGAGCGACGTATTCGTCGTCGAGCTTGCTCAGGTCATCCATGTTCTTGACCATGACGCGCACTGTCTCCGAGACGTCCTTGGTCAGCGCGAAGCACTGGCTGACCGAGGTGCAGGCGGTCGGCGCGAGGTCCTGCGCGAATTGGACGATCCGCCCACGCTGATCGGCGACGTCACCGATGTCCTCGGCCACGGTGTCGCGCGGAACACCGTTGTGTTCACACAGAG
>DASRSC010000153.1:0-3533 GCA_035695525.1 Pseudonocardia sp.
CGGTACTCCTCGGGGTTCTGCCGGAGCGCGTCAAGCGCGGCCGTCGAGTCGAACGACGGGTTGAAGGGGTGCTCCAGCTCGGCGAGGCTCTCGGCGATCCGGCTGGACGGCATCCGCCCGGTCAGCTCGTCCACCCGTGGGCGCTTCCGCCGGGTGCGCACCTGCCGCGACGACAGCCGGTCCGCAACGTCGTCCTCCACGAGGCGCCGCATGCCGGCCAGCTCGCGGGTGGAGGTGAAGTAGTCCACCAGCGTCATGTAGGGGTCCGCAGCCGAGCCGTACCGGTCGAACAGGAACTGCGCGTGCTCAAGCAGCGCCGACGCCACCCGGATCTCCACCGACTTCAGCCGCTCGCCCGGCGCGAGCACGCCCCGGTACCGTCGTCCCGGCGCGGAAGCGGTCGGCGGCACCGTCGCGGAAAAGTACGTCTCGCCCGCGTCAAGCAGCGGCGGCGGGAACACCGTAAGACCGCGTGCGAACACCTGCTCCACCTGGTCCCGTGCCCGCCGTACGGTCGCGGTGGAGGCGACCAGCACCGGCCGCACCGGCCCCCGCGAGCACAGCCGGTCGATCGCCGTCTCGTACAGCCCGACCATCGACCCGAGTGCGTCGCTGATCAGGTGCAGCTCGTCCTGGATGATCAGGTCCGGCGGCCGCAGGCGCATCGCCGGCTGGATCACCGCACGGGGCAGTTCCCCGCGCGCCGGGTGCCCGCCCGGCCCGCAGAACGACGAGAACTCGGGGTTCTGCCACCCGTGCCGCGTGCACTCCGTGTCAATGAGCCCAAATAGAGAAGCGGTAGCCGCCTTCCACGGCAGCTGCGCCAGCTTGTCCACGGTCGCGATGACCAGCGCAGGGGTCAGCCGGTAGATCTCCTCGTCCACGGTAAGCACCGGCAGCCCCTCGCCGGGAGAGTTGCGCGGCGAGAACGCGCAGTCCCCCTCCGGGTCCGAGCAGTACACAAGCACCCGCCGCCGCAGCCGGTCGGTTACCACGTCCCGCCCGGCGGACAACCCCGACCCGCACCACGGGCACACCGGCAACTGCAGCACCCCGCCGAGCAGCCGCTCGTTGCCGCGCGTCTCGGTGATCTGCCGTTCGGCTTCCTCGAACGAGTTCGGCGACACCGTCGACCCGACCCACAGCCCGATCCGGAACGGCGTCGTGCCCCACCGCGAGTCCCCGGCATCCAGGCGCTCCCGGCGCAGCATCTCGCACCCGCACAACAGCGCCGAAGCCCGCTGGAACTGCTGAGCGGTCAGCAGCCGCAGCGTGTACCGCATCAGCACCGCCACCCCGCGCGTCCCGTCGACCGCATCCGAAGAGCCCGCGCCGAGCACCCCCTGCAACCGCCGGATCGCGAACGTGTACGCCGCGAGCCCCAGGTACGCCTCGGTCTTACCGCCACCGGTCGGGAAGAACAGCAGCTGCACCTCGGCGTCATCCGGTGAACCAAGCCCCCGGTGCGCGTCCGGATGCGACGGGTTGGTCAGCCCCGGCAGGCACAGCAGCACGAACGCGAGCTGGAACGGCCGCCATGACCGGTTCCCAGGCACGTCCTTCTCCCGCAGCAGCGGCGAAACGTCAGCACCAGGCGACGACATCCGCGCCCGCACGACCTCCGACCGCACGCGCTGCAGCGCCATCGCCTGGTTCGCGAACCGAAACGCCTCCCGCGCGATCCCGTCGCCGCGTAGCAGCTCGATCGCCCGCTCCAACCGGTCCGCCACCGCCCGCGCCGCCACCACCGCGTGCTCTCCGGCGGGCGCGTACCGCCCGACCTCCGGGTCAGACTCCACCCGCGACGCTTGCTCGGCGAGCCAGCGACGGTACCCGGTCACCAGCGGCCGCAGCGCCTTGACCAGGTCGTCGCGCCCGAGCTCCGGCGACCCGAGCCGCGCCATGTCAAGCACAAGACCCGGCACGCGACCGGGCACGACCAGGGGCACTTCCGCCGCGGGGAAGCACGTCGTGGCCAGCTTCCACGCCTGCGTCTCGCCCGCCCGCCAGAACGCGTCCACGGCGCACTGCCGCCCGTGCGCGTACTGCCGGGTTCCCCGGTGCAGCAGCTCCAGGTGCAGCCGCTCATCGTCGAAGGCCGACGGCGGCGGCGCGACCGACGGGTCGTTGTGCCCGAGGAAGATCGCCGCGTCCCCGTCCAGGGCAGTCACGGTCAGCCCGACTTGATACAGCCGCGCCGTGTCCTGAGCTCTCGCGGGTGCTCGCTGCCCGTTCACCAGCGACAGCTCAACAACCCGCCGCGCACCCCGGTGCCGCACCGTCCACCGGATGACCACGCCCGGCTGCTCGTCGTCCGGCACGACCTCGCCGGTCCCCTCGGCGTCCGTCCGCACCTCCACGGCTCCGCCCGTCGGCACCCGGTGCCAGGTGATCGCGGCGCGCCCCTGCGGCGTCTCATGGGTCTCCGACGGCGACCGCTCATACCGCCCCCACTTGGCGACCACGCTGATCACATCGATGGTCGCTGGGACGCTGAAAGCTAGTCCGATGGCTGAGGCCGCCATTGATCCCGAACGGATGGTGGCTTCTGCCTCGGCCCCCTCTTCCTCTCCGTCCGGCGCGGCCGTGACCTCCCGGTCCACCAGCCCTGGATCGGTCTCCTCGGCATCGACGGCCTCGCCTTCGTCGGGGTCTTCTGCTGCGGCGGGCCGCTCCCTCGGCACGAGCCGTCCGAGCATGTACCGCTCCGCTGGCGAGGTGCCCGGCGGAAGCTCCTCCTCGGGGCCGTCCCAGGGGCCGAGGAGGTCTCGTGCAAGGCGGTCCTCTAGCTCGGCCCGGACCTGGAACGAGGTGACCTCGGGTGTCGTCACGACGGGTTCTCCAGCTTGTAGCGCTGGTGGTTCTCTTCGAGGAGTCGGTCTAGGAGCTCGAACCGCGCCTCCTTGCTTACGGTCCACCGGACGCCGATCTTGGTGGGGTGATGGCCGATTTTGAGGTCTAGGTCGTCCCAGCCGTAGGCCTGTGTGACGGCTTCGTCAATTGCGACGTGTATATCGCGGAGTTCTTCAATCGCGCGCTCATGGATATCGGGATTGTGGACTTGCCTGTAGGTCTTGGTAAGACCCCAGGCGCGAGACTGCATCAGTTCGCTGCGCATGGTGTTTAGTTGCTGTCCAAGTGTTTCGAGATTTGGACTCACCCTGGGCCGCGGAAATGTCGCGAACGTGTGGGCCGGCAAATACCTGATGTCGTTTCGCATTGGAGTTGTATAACGCATTACCCATGCCGAATGGAGGCTTGATGAAAGGATTGCCAGAGTCCCGAAATCATTGCGGGCGAAGACGATACACGATTGATCGAATACCTGATTTGTTGGTGCGATAACAGGCATTATCGTGCTACTAGTTTGTGCAATTACGATCACCTGGCTCAGTCCAACGAGAGCCTTGACTAGCCCGGGTCGATGTTCGCCATACCGCCACCAGATCTCGCGATAGTTGACACGATTATTTCGGTCTCGTCCAGGCTTGACTAGTCGCCGGACAATGGCAATACAATCAGGGTACTCTTCA
>DASRSC010000154.1:0-4255 GCA_035695525.1 Pseudonocardia sp.
ATCGCCGACATGTTCCAGGTCGCAGGCGCCGACCGGATCATGACGGTCGACCTGCACACCGCGCAGATCCAGGGCTTCTTCGACGGCCCGGTCGACCACCTCTTCGCGCTGCCGGTGCTCGCCGAGCACGTCAAGCGCACCTACGCCGAGCACCCGCTGGCCGTCGTGTCCCCCGACTCCGGCCGTGTCCGGCTGGCCGAACGCTGGGCCGAGACCCTGGGCGGCACGCCGCTGGCCTTCATCCACAAGACCCGCGACGCGCGCAGGCCCAACGAGGCCGTCGCCAACCGCGTCGTCGGCGAGGTCGAGGGCAGGCTCTGCGTCGTGATCGACGACATGATCGACACCGGTGGCACGGTGGCGAAGACCGTCGAGGTCCTCCTCAAGGAAGGCGCCTTGGACGTCGTCGTCGCGGCGACGCACGGGGTGCTCTCCGGCCCGGCGCCCGAGCGCCTCGCCACCTGCGGAGCACGCGAGGTCATCTTCACCGACACGCTCCCGATCCCGGACGAGAAGCGGTTCCCGACGATGACGGTGCTGTCCATCGCCCCGCTACTGGCCCGCGCCATCCACGAGGTCTTCGACGACGGCTCGGTCACGAGCCTGTTCGACGGCAACGCCTGACGCGCGTCAGGGCTGTGCGAAGAGGCCGGTAGGCCCCTCGGGGTCCTCCGGCCGCACGGGCTACGCCGGCTCGGCTGGTCCCGTCCCCTGGTGGGGGCGCCGCCGAGCACCCGCCAGGAGCAAAGCACCGGCGACGAGGCAGGCGGCGCGGAGGACAACCCCGGCCGTCGGGCGCCACCCGTGGATCGCGTATCGTGAACGCCAGTTCCGCGGCGAGGGCGGGTGTCCTTCTAGCCCGCCGTTATCGACGCAGCCCCGGCCCGGCCGGCCTGCCTCGCCGCGCGCGTCCATGTCGCAGCACGCTTGATCGAGGAGAAGTACCGTGGCCGAGGCCCGTATCGACGCCGAGACCCGCACGGAGTTCGGCAAGGGCGCCGCCCGCCGCACCCGTCGCGCCGGCAAGATTCCCGCTGTGCTCTATGGGCACGGCACCGACCCGCAGCACCTCTCGCTCCCGGAGCTGGAGTTCAAGCGGGTCGTCCGTGAGCAGGGCCGCAACGCGGTCCTGACGCTGAACATCGGCGGCACGCCCCAGCTGGCGCTGACCAAGACCGTCGTGACCCACCCGATCCGCCCGTACATCGAGCATGTCGACCTGCTGGTCATCAGCCGGGGCGAGAAGGTGGCGGTCGAGGTCCAGATCGCCATCGTCGGCGATGCGGCGCCCGGCACCCTCGTCACGCAGGAGCTCAACGCTCTCGAGGTCGAGGCCGACGTCTCGAACATCCCGGAGCAGATCGAGGTGTCCGTCGAGGGGCTGCCGGTCGGCACCCAGATCCAGGCCTCCGACGTGCCACTGCCGGAGGGCACCACCCTGCGCGCCGAGCCCGAGATCCTCGTGGTCAACATCGTCGCCGCCCCGACCGAGGCCCAGCTCGAGGCCGAGGTCGACACCGAGGGCGCCGGCGTCGTCGAGGACGCCCCGGAGACCCCGGCGGCTGCTGCCTCGCCCGAGAGCTGACCGTGGCGCCGGGCCCCGCTCTGGTGATCGGGCTCGGCAACCCGGGCCCGGACTACGCCGAGACCCGGCACAACGTCGGTTTTCGCGTCGTCGAGCTGCTCGCGGCGCGGGCCGGCGGTGGCCGGTTCTCCAAGCATCGGACGAACGCCGATGTGCTCGAGGGCAGGCTCTCCGGGCGGCGGGTCGTGTTCGCGAAGCCGCGCACGTATATGAACGTCTCCGGCGGCCCCGTCGCCGGGCTCGCGAAGTACTTCTCGGTGCCGCTCGAGGATCTTGTCGTCGTCCACGATGACCTGGACCTCGGATTCGGCGTGGTCCGGCTCAAGCGCGGCGGAGGCGAGGGCGGCCACAACGGGCTGCGCTCGATCAGCTCCGCGGTCGGGACGAAAGACTATCTGCGCGTCCGGTTCGGGATCGGCCGGCCCCCGGGCCGCCAGGATCCGGCCGACTTCGTGCTGAAGCGCTTCTCGGGGGCCGAGAAGAAGGAGCTGGAGTTCGCCGTCGACCTGGCGGCCGACGCCGCCGAGGCCCTGCTCGCCGACGGTCTCGAACCGGCGCAGAACAGGTTCCACGCACTGTCCGGGTGAGTCGTCCTGTCGCGGCCGGCCCGCGGGCCCGCCGACGTCAGACGCGGGCCCGCAACAGCTCCCCGGTCGCGGCGCGGCGCAGCTTGCCCGACGGCGTCTTGGGCAGGCTGCCGGGCCCGAGCACCACGACCTCGGCGGTCCGCACCGCCACCGCGGAGACCACGCGGCTCGCGACGTCCTTGCGAATCAGCTTCTCGGCCTCCGGGTCGCCGGCGCTGCGCGACTCGACCGCCACGAGGAACGATTCACGATGCCGCGCGCCCTCCGTACCGGTGAGCATCCGGACGGCCACCACGTTGCCTGCGCGCACACCGTCGGCGTCGGCCGCGGCGCGCTCGATGTCGGTCGGGTAGATGTTGCGACCACCCATGATGATCACGTCCTTGCGGCGGCCGCACACCACGACGGCACCATCGACGACGTAACCCTCGTCGCCGGTGTCGAGCCAGCCCTCGGGGTCCTGCGTGGGGACCGGCCCGTCGACGGTGAGATAGCCGGGCGTCACCGAGTCGCCCCGCAGCTGCAGCACACCGACCTCGCGCTCGCCCAATACCGAGCCGTCGTCGCCGACCACCCGGACCTCGATGCCGGGCAGCGGCGGCCCGAGCTTCGGAAAGCGGCGTCGTGGCCCGTCACCGGCCGGGACCGCACGCCGCTGCGCCTCCAGCTGCTCTGCGTCGATGTGGTCGACCTGCAACCCGGTGTCGATAGGCGCGAAGGACACACCGAGCGCCGTCTCGGCCATCCCGTACGCGGCGACCACCGAGTCCGGGCGCAGACCGAAGCGGCTCCCCGCCGCCGAGAATGCCTCCACGGCATCGGGATCGATCGGCTCGGCCCCGTTGAGCGCGATCCGCAGCGACGAGAGGTCGAGCGACCCGTCGTCGGCACGCGCCAGCTGCCGGCCGAGCACCGCGTAGGCGAAGTTCGGCGCCGCCGTGACCGTGCCGCCGTACTTCGAGATCAGCTCGGCCCACAGCACCGGGCGGGTGAGGAAGTCGACCGGGGTGACGCTCACGAGCTCGAGCCCGGTGGCCATCGGGACCGTGAGGAACCCCACCATGCCCATGTCATGGAACAGCGGGAGCCAGGACACCATCACGTCCCGCTCGACGTCCAGCGCGGACGCCCGGACCATGCCGGCGATGTTGGCGTGCAGGTTGCGGTGGGTGATCCGCACGGCCTTCGGCTCCGCCGTCGAGCCACTGGTCAGCTGCAGGAGGGCGGTGTCGTCCTCACCCGCGACCTCCGCGTCCGGGTCGATGTCCTCGCCGGTCGTGGTGAGGGAGTCGATGGTGCGGAACGCGACCCCGCGCTCGGTGAGCACCGGCGCCAGCGCGTCGAACGGCGCACCGAGCAGCACGAGCTTCGCGTCGATCATCCTGAGGACGGACATGGTGTCCTCCGCCCAGGCCGCGAGATCCGTGCGGGCTGTGGGCTGGTGGAGCATCGTGACGCTGCCGCCGGTGATCCACACGGCCTGCGCCACGGGCGCGATCGACGCGGGCTCCCCGGCGAGGATGCCGACCGCCGCACCGTGCTGCAGACCGGGCACCTCGCCGTCGCCTGAGCGCAGGGAGGCCGCCATGCGCCGGGCGGCCGCGTGCACATCGGGCCAGGTGCGCCGGACCGCCGTCCTCGGCTCGCCGGTCGTCATCCCACGGGAGGAACGGACGGCGGAGTCCAGCAACAGCGCCAGGAACCGGGACATGGTCAAGAGCTTACGGTCTCTGCCGAGAGCTGACCTCCCGACCGGAAAGGGCGATATCGGGCTCAGGGCGGATTCGACGTCCGCGACCAGGACGTGGCCCGCCTCTCGCCGTTCGTGCGGGCTCAGCGGAAGCATGATCAAGCAGCTCGGTGCCGTGCCCGAACCCGTCGAGGTGATGTGGCACAACCCCACGGTCCCGAGGCCTCCCTGGAGATCGGGGGCAAGGTGAGCGAGTGGGATGCGGCCGACGAGAGCCTCAAGTCGTTCGCGCACATGGCCGTCGCGGCACAGGTTGGCTGCAGTTGGTGCCTCGACATCGGCTACTTCCCGGCGCAGAACCAGAACCTGGACATGGCCAAGGCGAGCCAGGTG
>DASRSC010000155.1:0-2523 GCA_035695525.1 Pseudonocardia sp.
CTTCGTCCTGGCCATCGCGATGATCGGCCTAGGCGTCCTGCTCGGGCGCGACTTGCGGGCCGGCGCGCGGGGAGGCTTGCGGCGGTGAGTGCCGGCGTCAGTCGGCGAGCGGCACCGCCGCGCCGGAGACGGCTATCCCGCTCTCCGGACCCGCCGGGACGTCGACGGTGAGGAGGCTCGGGCGCCGCATGTCGTCGCCCTGGTGAACGGTGAGCGTCACCGGTGGGGTGACCAGGCCGAGCTCCCGCAAGTAGCCGCCGAACGCGGCGGCCGCCGCCCCGGTGGCCGGATCCTCCACCACACCGCCGGGCGGGAACGGGTTGCGGGCGTGGAAGGTGCGGTCGTCCGACCGGTGCACCAGCGCGACGGTCGTCCAGCCGCGCGCGCCCATCAGGGCGGCGAGCCGGTCGAAGTCATAGTCCAGCGTGGCGAGCCGCGCGCGGCTGGCCACGCCCACGACGGGGTGCCACCCCGGCGAAGGCGACGCGCGGCGGGAGGCCGGGGTCGAGGGCAGGGCGCGACCAGCGCAGCGCGGCCAGCAGCTCGTCGAGGTCGTCGGCGGCGATCTCGACCGTGCGCGGTGGCACGCTCACCAGCGTGGCGGTGACCGTCCCGTCCGCGCCCGCCTCGGTCTGAACCTGCACGGGCCCGGCCGGGGTGGCGTAGCGGAGAAGGCCCGGGCCATGCCGACGGGCGTGCGCCACGGCTGAGGCGATCGTGGCGTGCCCGCAGAACGGCACCTCGGCCAGCGGGCTGAAGTAGCGGACGGTCACGTCGCCGGGTTCGATGCCGGGCTGCAGGAACGCGGTCTCCGAGTAGCCCACGTCGGCCGCGATGCGCTGCATCTCCACGTCGTCGAGGCCCCGCGCGTCCAGCACGACCCCGGCCGGGTTACCGCCCTCGGGAACCGTGGTGAACGCGGACCAGCGCAGTATCTCCGGGCTCATCGCTTACCGACCCTGCTGCTGTGCGAGCCGGGCCTGGATCACGCCCTTCAGGTGGGTGCGGTCGGGCTGGCCGAGGATCTCCCCGCGCCGGCGTTCCGGAAAGTCGCGTCGCCGGTGTAGGCGATCATGGATCCAGAGGTCGTACGCACGTGCATCGCCCCTCAGGTCGATCTCCAGCACCAGGGACCCGTTCAGCCGGAAGGCGTGCACGCGCGGATCTTGGCACACGCTGAGCACGGGGGACGAGGGCTGGGGAAGGTTTCGGCGCCCGTGATCGGGTAACAGGCCGACGTGGGCGCACGAACCTCAGGTGCGTCGACCATGCGACCGGGCTACGGTGCGACCGGTCATTGTGCACGTGGGGCGAGCCGGGTGAGCCGGACGAGACTGAGCCGGGTCCTGTTCGGGGGCGGACGCGGAGGAATAGAGGATCATGGAGCAGGACGTCCCCGGGCACGTCGAGTTCGTGCACCGGAGCTGGCCGGCCGATCCGGAGCAGCTGGTGCTGATCCGGCGCGAGCTGGGCGGCTGGCTCGCGCCCCTGGCGCTCACCGAGGAAGAGATCGCGGACGTCGTTCTCGCGGTGGACGAAGCTGCCGCGAACGCGGTGCGGCACGCCTACGGGCCGAACGAGTCCGGTGCGGTCGAGCTGACGTTGTGGACCGAACCAGGGACGCTCAGCATCGAGGTGGTCGACCACGGCCACTGGCGCCCGCCTGCGGAGGAGCGGACACAGGGCGGCCACGGTATCCCGTTGATGAGCATGATGTCGGAGTCCGTCCTCATCCACTTCGACGGCCGCGGAAGCCGGGTGCTGCTCCGCCACCGCATCCCGCCTGGGGAATCATCGGCTCCACAGCCACCGCATGGTCAGCCACCGCAGCCGTAGCCGCCGCTCTGACGAATTCCGGGCCCGAAGACTCGTGACGGCGCCGCCCGGCGGGTACCCGGCGAACATGGCCAGAGACCGACCCCGCCGCACTCGTGCCGACTACGAGCGCGGACTGCCCGGATACCACGATCCCACCACCGGGTTCGGCGGCGCGGCACCCGCCCGCAGCGCCCTGACGCTGCGGGCCGTGCTCGCGGTGTTCGGGCTCGTCTTCGCGGCGGGGGCGGCCTGGTTGGGCTTCGCCGCCGGGCTCCCGGTACTCGGGTGGGTGATGGTCGCGGTGGCCGTGGTCGCCATCGGCGACCTCGTGTGGGTGCTCTACCGGAAGCGGCGGGGCGAGCCCGGCTAGGACACGCGCTGACCGCTTCGGGAGAGCAGCGTCTCGTCGAGGTGGTGGAGGAGCTCCGCCGGGGAGTCGAAGACGCCCAACGCCCCGGCCGCGCACAGCTCGTCGACCGAGAAACCACCGCTGCGCACGGCGTAGCCGGGGGCGCTGAGTGCGGCTGCGGCCCGAAAGTCCCACACCGAGTCGCCGATCATCACGCCCGCGCTGCCGTCGACGGCACGCAAGGCCGCCTCCAGCAGGTCGGGGGCGGGCTTGGTGCGCTGCACGTCCTCGGAGGTGGTCCAGGCGTCGGCGAGCTCCTTGCCGTCGAACAGGCCGAGGTAGTGCTCGACGTGCTC
>DASRSC010000156.1:0-12142 GCA_035695525.1 Pseudonocardia sp.
GACCCGCAGGTCGTCCACCCGTGCCTGCTGCGCGATGAGGGCGAGGCGCCGGAACGCGGCGAGCCCGGCGGCAAGATGCTCGGAGAGCCGCTCGGGGAGCCCGACCCGCCCATGCACGTCCCACGCCAGCCCGCGGTTGCACAGCTCGTCGACGACCTGCCGCACCTCGGCCTCAGCCGCACGGAGCCGGCCTGCGAGGGTCGGGACCGTTGCCGACCCGAGCATCGCGATCGCCCGGGTGGTGACCACCTGGTCGTGGTTCAGCAGCGGGAGGGCATGAGACAGCGATTCGACCCCGTTCAGCCGGAGCGCGAGCTCCCCGAATCCGCGCGGCACCGGCTCGACCAGGACATCGGGCCGGAACTCCAGCAGCGCGGTCAGGCGCGCGGCGTCGAGACCAGCAAGGTGATCGACGAACGACACGACGTCAATCGCAGCACGCCGCCCGCGAGATCGGTCAGCCGGGTGCGGTGACCGCGTCGCGCCCGCTCGTGTCGATCGCTCTACACCAGCCAACCGAGCTGGCAAGGATCGTCACCGGGCCGGTCAGCATCGCCTTCAGCCGGCGTGGTCAGCGACTGGGCGAAGGTCGGGGGCGCTGGACGAACCGTCGGTATGGCCGACTCCCGCCACAACATCAGCGGTGTGAATCTGTCATCGGACGCAGCTCCTTGGGATCGATGCCTGTGGTAGGAGTCGGCGGGTGCCAGCGCGCAGGGAGCCGACATGACCGCAGCCCCGGAAAACGTGTCGATGCGGTGGGCCGGGGCTGTTCCGGCTGCGCTCGCCGCCTGCGCGGGCGCGGTCGACCTGCTCGCGCTCGCCGGGCTCGGCGGCGCGTTCGCCGGCGTCATCACCGGCAACCTGGTGACTGCCGGGTACGGCATCGGCACGGGCGACGTCGAGCTGATCGCGCCGACGAGCGTCGCCGTCGCCGGTTTCACACTCGGGGTACTGGCCTGGGCGAGGTTGTGGCGGGGCCGTCCGCGGGCGCTCGTCGGCCCGCTGCTCGCCGAGCTGGTGCTCCTGATCGTCGTGGCCGCGGGCTGGGCCGCCACACGAGCGCACCCCGGGACGGCTGTGTCGTTGGCCCTGCTGGCTCTGGCCGCGATCGCCATGGGTGGGCAGAGCGTGGCCGCGTTGCGGCTGCAGGCCTCGACGACGTACATGACCGGGACGCTCGTCACCGTGCTGCAGGACGTCGTGACCGGCCGGGCCGGACGCCGCCGCCAGGCACTGCGTCAGCTCATCGCGCTCGTGGCCGGGGCCGCCGCCGCCGCGGCGCTGCTCCACACCCTGCCCTGGGCCGTGCCCCTGCTGCCGATCGTCCTGCTCACGGCGTCCGTCGGGTTGGTGGCCGCCAACCGCACCTCCGATTGAGCAGCGTGGCGGCGCGCTGACCGGACATCGTGGGATGCCTTCCGTGGCGACCCCTCGCGCGCCACGGAAGGCATCCACCCCGCGCCCCACGCGTAGGCAGTCGGCCCGTTGTGTCTCCCACCCCCACTCACGCTGTGCAGCGGGGAAAGGTACAGCCAGCCGTGGCGAACTCCCGACGGCCGCCCCCGCACCGTCGTGAGCTGCGGTGATGTCACCGACAAGTGAGCCAGATCGCATCGCTGGGACAGCGTCATAGTCGATGGTTGTCCCGAATGACCGGGACCGCCTCCCGTCGTTCGGGTCCTCCGCTGCCGACCCGTAGGTACGGTTGCCCGAGCAGGCCCCTCGTCGACGGAGGAACTGAAGCGGCATGGATGGCGTGGCCCAGGGCCAGAACTACATCGACGGTCGCTGGGAGGACGGCGACGGCCCGGTACTGGAGGTGCGCGACCCGGCGACGGGAGAGGTCGCCGCCCGGGTTCCGGACTCCACGGAGCAGGACGTCGACCGCGCCGTCGTCGCCGCCCGGCACGCGTGGAGCACATGGCGGTGGGTCAACCCGACGCGCAGGGCGGACTACCTCCACGACGCCGCCGAGGCCCTCACCGCGACGCAGGACCGGGTGGCGGCGTCGATCACGCGGGAGATGGGCAAGCCGCTCGCGGAGGCCGTGGGAGAGGTGCAGAAGCTCGCGAAGACCTTCCACTTCTACGCCGAGGAGGCCACCCGGATCACCGGCGCCACCCTGGCCAACGAGGAGGACGGCTTCACCAGCCTGGTCGAGAAGGAGCCGATCGGGGTCGTCGCGGCCATCACGCCCTGGAACTACCCGGTGGAGCTCATCGGCTGGAAACTGGCGGCGGCGCTCGCCGCGGGCTGCACCGTCGTCGTGAAACCCTCGGAGTACACCCCGTCCGCAGCCATCGAGGTCTTCCGCTGCCTGGAGGCGGCGCGGCTCCCCGCGGGCGTGGCGAACCTCGTCACGGGCGGCGGAGCGACGGGGCGGGCGCTCGTGGCGCACCCCGCGATCAACAAGGTGGCGTTCACCGGTTCCGGGGCCACCGGCGAGGCGATCTTCAGGACCGTCTCCGGGGTCAAGCCGCTCTCCATGGAGCTGGGCGGTAACTGTCCGCTCATCGTGACCGGGCACGCGGACCTGGAGCAGGCGGTGGCGGGCGCGCTACGGCGGTCCTTCCGCAACGCCGGGCAGATCTGCATCGCCATCAACCGCGCCTATGTGCACGCGGACCTCTACGAGGAGTTCGTCCAGCGGCTCGCGAAAGCGGCGGCGGGCCTGGTTGTGGGCGACGGCCTGCGCGAGGACAAGGTCGATGTCGGGCCGGTCACCAACGCCGACATCCTCGAGAAGTCCGAGCGGCACGTGGCGGACGCCCGGTCCAAGGGCGCACGCGTCCTCGTCGGAGGCGGCCGCTCACCCGACCGTCCCGTGGGCAACTTCTACCAGCCGACCGTGCTGGCCGACTGCACCCAGGACATGCTCGTCATGCACGAGGAGACCTTCGGCCCGGTCATCGGCGTGAGCTCCTACGACGACCTCGACACCACGATCGAGCTGGCCAACAGCACCCCCGCCGGGCTCGCGGCCTACGTCTACTCCGACGACCTCTCCGAGGTGTTCGCGCTGAGCCGCCGCCTCGACTTCGGCAGCGTCGCGGTGAACAACGTCGACGCCGGCACGATCAACGCCCCCTACGGCGGGCGCAAGGGCAGTGGCTTCGGCTACGAGCACGGCCGGGAAGGCATGGAGGGCTACCTCCAGATCAAGCACGTGCGGTTACGGCACGGTAGTTGACGCCCGGCAGCGGTGCCGGGCGCAGCGGCTCGACGACGAGTTGCGGGAGAGGGAGCCACACATGACCACGTGTCTCATCGGTATCGATCTCGGAACGTCCGCCTGCAAGGTGCTCGCCCTCGACGCGAGCGGGCAGGTGCTCGCCACCAGCGTCCGCGAGTACCCGGTGCTCACATCCCGCCCCGGCTGGTCGGAGCAGGAGCCGGCGCGGTGGTGGCAGGCCACCGACGACGCGGTCCAGGAGCTGCTGGGCCGGCTGCCCACTGGTACCGCCGTACGCGGTTTCGGTCTGAGCGGGCAGATGCACGGCCTCACCGCCTTGGACGAGGAACGCCGCGTCATCCGGCACGCCATCCTGTGGAACGACCAGCGGGCAGCGCCGCAGTGCGAGGAGATCACCGAGCGGGCTGGCGGGTTGCCCGGCCTGCTGGACCTGGTGCAGAACCGCATGCTGCCCGGCTTCACCGCCGGGAAGATTCTCTGGCTGCGCCAGCACGAGCCCGCCTCCTTCAAGGACATGCGCCACCTGCTCAACCCCAAGGACTTCCTGCGCCTGCAGATGACCGGCGAGCTGGCCACGGAGGTCTCCGACGCCTCGGGCACCGGCCTGTTCGACGTCCGCCGGCGCCGCTGGTGCACCGAGCTGCTCCAGCTGCTCGACATCCCGGAGGACCTGCTGCCCCGGGTCGTGGAGTCGCACGAGGCCACCGGGACGTTGCTGCCGGACGTCGCTGACCGTTGGGGCCTGCCGGCCTCGACCCCGGTGTTCGGTGGTGGCGGTGACGCCGTGATCCAGACGACCTCGATGGGCATCATCGACAGCGGCTCCGTCGGGATCACGCTCGGCACGGCCGGCATCGTGGCGGGGGCAGGAGGGGCCTGCCCGGACGACGTCGACGGCACCCTGCAGATCTCGTGCGGCAACGCCCCGGACCGGTGGCACCTGATGGGCGTCTCTCTGGTGGCCGGCGGAGCGTTCCAGTGGCTGCGGGACGCCCTGCGCCCGCTGGTGGGTTCGCAGCTGGAGTACGGCGCTCTGGTGGAGCTGGCCCGGCAGGCGCCGCCCGGGTCCGAGGGCCTGCTCTTCCTGCCCTATCTGCTGGGCGAGCGCTGCCCGCACGTGGCTCCCGACGCCCGCGGCAGCTGGGTGGGCCTCACGCCGATGCACTCGGCCGCCCACCTCTCCCGCAGTGTGCTGGAGGGCGTCCTGCTCAACCTGCGCGAGATCGTGGAGGTGTGCGAGTCCACCGGCCTGGACTGCCAGGAGGTGCGGGTCTCCGGGGGTGCCACCGTGGAGCCGCTGTGGCTGCAGATGCTGGCCGACGTGCTGCAACGCGAGGTCGTCACGGTGACGGGAGCCGCGGAGGGCGGCGCCTACGGAGCTGCCCTGCTCGCCGGGGTGGGCACCGGTGACCTCGGCACGCTCACCGACGCCGCAGCCCTCGTCCGGGAGACCTCCCGGTACGCCCCCGACGCCGGCAACGCCGAGGTCTACGCGCGGTCGTTCACCATCCACCGTCGCCTCTACGACACCCTGGAGCCCACCTTCGCCGAGCTCGCCGGCGCGGAGCAGTGAACGCCCCTGGCTCCCGGACGGCGAACGTGGTGCAGCCGGTGACCCAGCAGGACCGGGCCAAGGTCGCCGCCGGAGTGCGGGCACTGGACACCTACGTCCGGGACGGGATGCTCCTCGGACTCGGTTCCGGGACGACGTCGCACTGGTTCGTGCGCTCCCTCGCCGAGCGCGTGCGGGAGGGCCTGGACGTGGTGGGGGTGCCGACCTCGACCGCCACCAGGGACCTGGCGCTGGAGCTCGGGATCCGCCTCGCGGACCTGAACGACGTCCCCGAGCTCGACCTCACGATCGACGGGCCGGACGAGATCGACGGCGCCGGGAGCATGATCAAGGGCGGGGGCGCCTGCCTGCTGTGGGAGAAGGTGGTGGCGAGGGCTTCTCGCCGAATGGTCACCATCCTGGACGACACCAAGATCGTTTCTACGCTGGGCGCGTTCCCGTTGCCGGTGGAGGTCATCCCGTTCGGCTGGGTCTCCACCCGCGGGCACCTGGCCCGGCTCTTCGCCGACGCCGGCCTGGGGCAGGTGGAGATCACGAACCGGATGCGGGGGAACGAGCTGCTGGTGACCGACAGCGGCCACTACATCCTCGACGCGCACCTGGAGACGATCCCTGACGTCCCCGCGCTCGCCGGCGTCCTCAACGACATACCGGGGGTCGTCGAGCACGGCCTCTTCGTGGGGATCGCCGACGCGATGGTGGTCGGCCATCCGGACGGGAGCGCAGACGTCCGGTCCCTGTAGCCGGGACTCCACTTCCGGCCGAAGGGGCGGGTGACCCAGTCCACGGACGTCCCTCCCGAGATCGTCGCGCAACCCCGGTCGGTGTGCCTCGGCCTGCCGGAGGCCTACGAGGAGCCGGCGTGGGTGGTACGCAGCGGCGACGGCCGATCAGCGTGATGACGTGAGCTCCTCGGCAGGGCGTGACGTTCTCCACACCTTGGAACCACCCCCAGAATGTACGGTCATTACAGGTGCCCGTCCGATGGGAGAGGCGCCGACAGCGCGGTTGCGAGCGGGGGAGTCGCCGTGTGGATGTCCGTCCTCGTCCGGGAACCTGCCCGCCCGACTCAGTTGCGCAACTGGCCACATGCCTGGCTGCTGGCCGTGGCGACCGTGTGCCTCGGCGCCTTCATGGGCCAGCTCGATGCCAGCATCGTCACCCTCACGTACAGACCTGTCGGCGCCGAGTTCGGCACGTCCCTGGCCGGCGTCCAGTGGGTCTCCCTCTCCTACCTCCTGACCCTTGCCGCCTTGCTGATCCCGGTCGGCCGCCTGGCCGACACCCACGGCCGCAAGCTGCTCTACCTCTACGGGTTCGTGGTCTTCACCGTCGCCTCCGTTGCCTGCGGGCTGGCACCGACGCTCGGCTGGTTGATCGCGTTCCGGGTCGTGCAGGGCATCGGCGCAGCCATGCTGCAGGCCAACAGCGTCGCGCTGATCACCACCAGCGCTCCACCGAGCCGGATGCGCGCCGCACTCGGCATCCAGGCAGCGGCCCAGGCCGTCGGACTCGCCCTCGGCCCGACGGTCGGCGGTTTGATCGTCTCCACGCTGGGCTGGCGGTGGGTGTTCGGCATCAACGTCCCGATCGGCGTGCTCGCCGTCGTCGCAGGAGTCTTCCTCCTCCCCCGCACGCACCAGCGCAGCACCGCCACGACCTGGGACTTCACCGGCCTCGCGCTGCTCCTCACCGCGACCACCGCGGGGCTGCTGGGTCTGTCGTCGCTGTCCGGCCTGGCGCTACCGGGCTGGGTGCCGCCGCATCTGTTCTGGATCGCGGCAGCTGCCGTACTCGGCGTCCTCGCCCGCCAGCGGTGGGCCGCGGCACCGCTGCTCGACCCGGCCCTCCTCCGCTCCCGCACGGTCGACACCGGCCTGATCGGCGCCCTGGGCGCCTACCTGATCCTCTTCGGACCGCTCGTCCTCGTCCCGGTCGTGCTCACGTCAGCGGGATCGTCCGAGTTGCATGCCGGCCTCGTACTGACGGCTCTACCGGCCGGCTTCGCACTGGCAGCCACGGCCGGCGAACGGCTCCTGCCGAAGACCTTGACCGACCGCGATCGATGTCTCGTCGGCGCAGTGCTCATCGTCGTCGCGACGGGTGTTCTGGCCGTTGCACCTCTCACCCAGGCGTGGCTCGCACCGATGCTCGGCGCCCTCGGGATCGCCCTGGGCATCTTCACCCCGGCGAACAACAGCCTCGTCATGAGGTCCATCCCCATTCAGGCTGCCGGTACCGGCGGCGGGCTGGTGAACATGACCCGCAGCCTCGGCACCGCGCTCGGTGTCGCCCTGGTGACCCTCGCCCTCCACCTACGCCCGGCCGACGCGACTCCGCTCACCGGTCCGCGTACCGCGCTGCTCTCGCTCACGGCAGTCGCCGTGATCCTCCTGCTCTCCGCCTGGCTCGTCAGGCGTCCGGATCGAGATCCGGGTTGCTTGCCGCCACGCTGAGCACGCCGTCCAGGTTGTTGAGCCTCGGCGAGCATGCGGCGGCTCACGACGACGTGACGCATGGTCTGCTGGGTACTCGTGACCCGGCCGGGCCGCCCGGGCCCGGAGAAGCAGGTACTGACTTCTGGTGCCGATCCCTCGCCGGACACTCCTGCACGCTGCGGTTATGGCTGTGACGACCGCCGCGACGAGCGCTGCGCTGGGCGGGTGCGGCCCGGTGCCGGGAGACTTCTCCGGGATGAACCCTTTCTCACCGAGCGGAGCCGACTGCAGGAGTGCCCGTCTCAACGTCCGAGTTCCCACTGCAGCCGTGCCCGCTCCTGCTCCATCGCCACCGGGCCTGCACATCCTGCCCACCGGACCGGGCCCCGAGGTGCTGGTGCGCGTGCCCGCTGCGGGGGCCGCCACCCTGCGCCTGGTGGTGACCCTGCACGGAGCCGGCGGGAACGCCCGGGGCGGCCTCGCTCCCCTCCTCCCACTGGCCGACGCCAACGGGCTCCTCCTGTTGGCACCGACCTCGCAGGGCAGCACGTGGGACGCCCTCACCGGCCGCTGGGGACCGGACGTGCGTCGAATCGACGACGCACTCGCCCACGTGTTCGAGTCCTACCCCGTCGACCAAGCCCGGCTCGCCATCAGTGGCTTCTCCGACGGCGCCTCGTATGCGCTCTCGCTGGGACTCGCCAATGCCGACCTGTTCACGCACATCATCGCGTTCTCACCTGGCTATATCGCTCCCGCTCGCCGGGTCGGCACACCGAGGGTCTACCTCTCCCACGGCCGTGAAGACACCGTGCTCCCCATCGAGCGGACGAGCCGCCGCATCGTCCCGCAACTCCGGAGAACACACGTGCCCATCGAGGCGCATGAGTTCGACGGGCCTCACACGGTGCCTACGGCCGTCGCCGAGGACGCGGTGCGCTGGCTTTCCGAAGTTCCCTGACCTGCCGAGGTCCTCGACCCGCCGGTCGGGCGTCCCCGCGGTAAATGGTGTGTGTGGGGGGCGACGTGCGACGGGTACGACAGCATCTATGGACCACGACGACGTACCCGTGCTGAACGCGCTCGCCGAGTACCACCGGCACAAGCACACGCCGTTCACACCGCCGGGCCACAAGCAGGGCCGCGGTGCGGATCCACGGGTGCGGGCAGTGCTGGGCGATGATGTCTTCCGCAACGACGTGCTCGCCATCTCCGGGCTCGACGATCGGTCGTCGTCGGGAGGAGTGATCCAGCGGGCCCAGGAGCTCATGGCAGATGCCGTCGGAGCTGATCAGGCGTTCTTCTCCACGTGCGGCAGCTCGCTCTCGGTCAAGAGCGCCATGCTCGCGGTCGCCGGGCGCCACGGTCGCATCCTGGTCGGACGCGACGTGCACAAGTCGGTCATCTCCGGGCTCGTCCTCTCCGGCCTGCAGCCCGCCTGGGTGCACCCGAGGTACGACGCCGAGCTGCACCTCGCCCATCCGCCCTCGCCGGAGAGCATCGAGCGGGCTCTCGACCGCGAACCCGACGTCGGCGGCGTGCTGATCACCAGCCCGACGCCCTACGGCACCTGCGCCGACATCGCTGCCATCGCCCAGCTCTGCCACGGTCGCGGCCTCCCGCTCCTCGTCGACGAGGCCTGGGGCGCGCACCTGCCGTTCCACGAACAGCTACCCACCTGGGCCATGGACGCCGGCGCCGACCTGTGCGTCGTGAGCATCCACAAGATGGGCGCCGGCTTGGAGCAGGGTTCGGTGTTCCACCTGCAGGGCGACCTCATCGATCCGGCCCACCTCAGCGCATGCGCGGACATGCTGGCCACCACCAGCCCGAACGTGCTGGTCTACGCGGCGATGGACGGCTGGCGCCGCCAGATGGTCCAGCACGGCCACGATCTGCTCTCCGACGCCCTCGATCTCGCAGGCGACCTGCGGCAGCGCATCACGAAGCTCCCTGGCCTGCACGTCCTGCACGACGAGCTGATCGGCGCCGAGGCCTCCCACGAACTGGACCCGCTGAAGGTCATCATCGACGTGGCCGGCCTGGGGATCTCCGGTTACCAGGCGGCGGACTGGTTGCGCGCCGAATGCGCGATCGACATGGGGCTCTCGGACCACCGACGCGTCGAGGCGCAGCTCACGATCGGCGACGATGAAACCACGAGCGCACTACTCCTGGACGCGCTCGCCAGCCTGCCCGAGGCCACAGGCCGCCTCCCGGAACCGCCGCCGGTCAGCCTCCCGGCGCCCGAGGACCTCGAGCTCGACACCGTCATGCTGCCGAGGGACGCGTTCTTCGCCCGCACCGAAGACGTGCATGCCGAGGATGCCGCAGGCCGGATCTGTGCCGAGCAGGTCACTCCCTACCCGCCCGGGATCCCCGTCCTGCTCCCCGGCGAACGCATCGGCCAGGCGGCGCTGGATTACCTCCGCAGCGGCGTGGAGGCCGGGATGGTTCTCCCCGATCCGGCGAACCCTCAACTCGAGACCATCCGGGTCGTCGCCTGATCCGATCAGCCGGTGGACCGCGGCCACCGGGGGCGCCCCCACCCGATCGAGCGTCCTCCGCCGGTCACGTCACCACGCTGATCACGCGCGCCGGGCAGGCGTGCTCAGCGGCCCGGACGGTGGGCTCCTCCTCGGGCGAGGGGTGATCGTCGAGCACGATCACCGTCCCCTCGTCGTCCTGGTCGAACACGCCGGGAGCGTTGAGCACGCACTGACCCGCGCCGATGCAGCGTTCCCGATCGGTCGTGATCTTCATGTCGTTCACCTCACCAGTTCACCGGCAATGCCTGCACGCCGTAGACGACCATTTGGTCCCGGAAGCGGATCTCTTCGACCGGCACGTCGACCCGAAGGCCGGGGAAGCGGCGCAGCAACGCCGGGTAGGCGATCTGCAGCTCCAGCCGGGCCAGGGGTTGCCCGAGGCACTGGTGTACGCCGAAGCCGAACGCGACGTGGTGGTTGTTGGCGCGGTGGATGTCGAGATCGTCGGGTAGGACGAACGCCGCGGGGTCACGGTTGGCCGCCTCGCCCGCGGCGATGATGCCCTCGCCGGCGTGAATGGTCACCCCGCCGATCTCGATGTCCTCGATGGCGACCCGACGCCGTCCGGAGTGCACGACGGTGAGCAGCCGCAGCAGCTCCTCCACGGTGCTGTTCACCACCGCAGGGTCACCGCCGCGCACCTCTGCGGCCTGCTCCGGGTGCTGCAACAGCGTCAACGTGCCGAAGCCGAGCATGTTCGCCGTGGTCTCGTGACCCGCGACGAGCAGCAGGAGGGCCATCGACACCGCGTCATCGCGGCTGAGCTCGCCGGTCAGCACGCGCTGCTGCGCGAGCCGGCCCAGCACGTCATCGGTCGGCTCGGCCTCCTTCGCAGCCACGAGGCCCGTCAGGTACTCGCGCAGCTCGTCGTTGGCCCGCATGGACTCCTGCACGTCGACCGACAGGTCGAGCAGGGCTCGGGAGTGGCTCTGGAAGAAGTCGTGGTCAGCGTACGGCACGCCGAGCATCTGACAGATGACCATGGAAGGCAGCGGGAGCGCGAACGCCTCGACGAGGTCGACCGGCCGCGGCCCGCGCTCCATCGCGTCGAGGAGCTCGTTCACGATCTTCTCGACGAGCGGGCGCAGCGACTCGGTGCGGCGCACCGTGAAGTCGCTGATGAGCATCTTGCGGTACCGGGCGTGCTCCGGGTCGTCCATCGCGATGAAGCTCCGCGAGTTCTTGCGCCGGGCGAGGATCGACGCCGAGGTGGCCGGGTAGCCGGGCCGGTCGATGTCGGCACTGACCCGCGGGTCGGCGAGCAGGCTGCGGACGTCCCCGTAGCGCGTGACCAGCCAGGGCGAGCTGCCGTCCCAGAGGCGGACGCGGCTGATCGGCTTCTCCGCCCGCAGCTGCGCGAGCTCGGCGGGCGGGTCGAAGGGGCAGCCGCGCTTCATCGGGTACTTCGGCGTGGCCGACGCACCCGCGTCGTTGCCGGCGGTGACTGTGGTGGGCGTCATAAAACGACCTCCTCGTTAGCACGATGAAGACATCTTAGCAAAGCTAATTACATTCTCGCCACTCATGATCAACAGGGGGGCGGCACGCTCGTCCGCGAATCGCGCGGTTCGCGAGGAAAGCCGGAATAGGCGCCCCTCTTCTGGGGGTTCCAGTTCCTCTCCCCGCCGTCCTCCGGAGCGGCATTCAGGGCATTCACAGCTCCACCGCGCAGGATGGGCCAGTGACGTCGATCGATCTCGGCTCCCCGCGGGTGCTCCTCGTCGAGGACGACCCGGAACTGCAGGCCATGCTCGATGCACTGCTCACCGAGGACGGTTACCAGGTCGAGGTCGCCGCCGACGGGCACCGCGGCCTGCACCTGGGGCTGACCAGGCGTTATGACGTCCTCCTGCTGGACCGCAGGCTGCCGGCCGTCGATGGCCTCGATCTGCTCGGCAGGCTACGCGGCCGCGGCGTGACCACGCCTGTACTGATCCTCTCCGCGCTGGCCAACCCGTCCGATCGGGTGGCGGGCCTCGACGCGGGCGCCGAGGACTACCTGGGCAAGCCGTTCGACATCGACGAACTGCTGGCCCGGCTACACGCCCTGCGCCGTCGCCACCTCGACGCCGCACGGGCCCTACCGATCGGCGAGGGGCGGCTCGACCTGGACACCCGCGAGGTACTCGCCGGCGACGACAGAGCGGTCGTACGCCTGTCCGAGCGGGAGTGCGCGCTGCTGGCCACGCTGGCCGGGCGCCCGACGCGGGTCTACAGCCGTCACGACCTGCTCGCGATCGCGTTCCCGGAGGCCGAGAGCGAGGTCGTGGTCGACACCTACGTGCACTACCTGCGCCGGAAGCTTGGTCGCGGCATCGTCTCGACCGTGCGCGGGCGCGGGTACCAGCTGGGCAAGCTGTGACTCCGCGAGGCGGCCGACCCCGCG
>DASRSC010000157.1:0-2678 GCA_035695525.1 Pseudonocardia sp.
CTGCTCGGCCTCGGGCTCGCGTACAACCCGGTGAACGGGTTCGCGATGACCGGCACCGGCATCGTGATCGTGCTCGTGGCGATCTACATCCTGATGAACGTCGCGTGCATCGGGTACTTCGCGCGCGCCGCCAACCGGGCCGGCCGCCGGTGGAACGTGTTCCTGCACCTCATCGTGCCGGTGCTTGGCATCGTGGTCTTCGTGCCCGCCTGGCTGACCGCCGCTGGCATCAAGGTGTTCTCCTTCGTGGTGCCGCTCAGCCCGCCCGCGTCGTACATGGGGCCGGGTGTCGCGGGCTTCATGGTGCTGGGCATCATCTACCTCGGGTACCTGTACGCGAAGCACCCGCGGACGGTCACCGAGGTCGGACTCGTCCACCTCGACGAGCCGGCCTCGGGCGTGGTGACGGAAGGCTGAGCTGACAATGAGCGACCTTGAGACGATCACGTACCGGCCAGGGGCCGGCGAGTACGCCTGGACCTTCGGCGGCGCCGCCCCGGTCATGCGGCTGCGCACCCCGTGCGTGCTCGACGTGTACACAGAAGACGCCTTCGCAGGGCAGGTTCAGTCCGCCGACGACCTGGTCAGCAGGCTGAACATCACCGGGCTCAACCCGCAGACCGGTCCCTTCTATATCGAGGGGGCCGAGCCCGGCGACACGGTGGCGGTGCACTTCGTATCGCTGACCCCTGCGCGGGACTGGGCGGCGTCGACCACGGTGCCGCTGTTCGGCGCGCTGACCGGGACGCACCTGACCGCACTGCTGCACGAGCCGCTCGAAGAGGTCATGTGGATCTGGCAGCTCGACCGGGACAAGCAGCTGTGCCGGTTCACCGCGAAGAAGTCGGACTTCACCGCCGACCTGCCGATGTCGCCCATGCACGGGACCGTCGGCGTCGCCCCCGCCGGGGGCGAGGTGCGCTCCGCGCTCGTGCCCGACGCGTTCGGCGGGAACATGGACACCCCCGAGATGCGCGCGGGAACCACCTGCTACCTGGGCGTCAACGTGCCGGGTGCGCTGCTTTCGCTCGGCGACGGGCACGCGCGCCAGGGCGAGGGCGAGACCTGCGGGGTCGCGGTCGAGTGCGCGATGAACACGGTGCTCATCGTCGACCTGATCAAGGGCTCCGGGGCGCCGCAGACGCCGTGGCCGCGGCTCGAGAACGACGAGTACATCATGTCGGCCGGGTCCGCGCGGCCGCTTGAAGACGCGTTCCGCATCGCGCAGCATGACATGGTGACCTGGGTGGCGGCGCTGTGCGGGCTCGACCCGATCGACGCCTACCAGTTCGTCACGCAGGCCGTGGAGTCGCCGCTCGCCAACGTGTGTGACACGAACTACACGTCGATCGCGAAGATGCCCAAGCGCTACCTGCCCGCGACCGCCTACGACGGGGTGCACGCCCACCTCAGGGGACTGGCCGCGTCGCTGTTATCCCCCGGGGGACGCCCCCGGCTGTCCGTGCGCGGGGGCCCGATGGCGGAGAGCGCCGATTGTATCGGGCCCCCGCGCACGGACGGGGTTAGCCCGTGGTTCCTCTTCTTACAAGAGGTGCTGCGGTCCCTCTCGGCTGGGTATGTGTTGCCGGGACGGTACTCAGTAGAGCACCAGGGATCATAGTGTTGAAGGATCGCACTCGACTCCCGGAACGGACGCATGGAACCTGAACCGCTACTGGACAGCCTGCGTAACGCGGTTAACGCAATGCCGGACGACGTGCCGCTTCGTCTCCACCTCGCGACGATGCTGCTGCGCGCCGGACTGCGTGACGAGGCGGTGCGGCATCTGGGTGCCGTGCTGCAGCGCGAACCGGGCAATGCCGAGGCGATAAGAATGCTCACCTCCCCGGCTGAGGTCGCCGAACCGCCCGCGTCCCCGCCGACCGACGTCGATAGTTCTCCCGAACGGGTTCGCGGCTCCGCCTCCCCCGCCACCGGTCCTTCCCCCGTGCAGGACGGCCCGGCCGACGATGCCCCGGCGAGCAGGAGCGACGACTCGACCGACGCCTACGACTGGACACAGGCCGAAGACGAGTTGCGTGACGTGCTGCCCGCGATGTTCGTCGGCGAGGCGGGTTCTGTGTCCGCCGGCCTTGACGAGGCCCGCGCCTACGACGCCGAGCATACGGGGCTCACGCTGGCCGACGTGGCCGGGCTCGACGAGGTCAAGAAGCGGCTCGAGGCCGCGTTCCTCGCGCCGATGCGCAACCCCGAGCTTCGCAAGCTTTACGGGAAGTCACTGCGCGGCGGGCTGCTGCTCTACGGGCCGCCCGGCTGCGGGAAGACGTTCATCGCCCGCGCGGTGGCCGGGGAACTCGGCGCGCGGTTCATCACCGTGTCGTTCGCTGACCTGATCGACATGTTCGTCGGCCGGTCCGAGCGGAACATCCACGAGCTCTTCGAGGTCGCCCGGCGGAACGCCCCGTGCGTGGTGTTCCTCGACGAGGTCGACGCCATCGGGCAGAAGCGGTCCCAGCTGCGCAACACGCCGATGCGCTCGGCGGTCAACCAGCTGCTGCTCGAGCTCGACGACGTGGCGTCCGACAACACCGGGGTGTTCCTGCTCGCGGCGACCAACCACCCGTGGGATGTCGACTCCGCCTTGCGCCGCCCGGGACGCTTCGACCGCACGCTGCTCGTCCTGCCACCCGACGGGCCCGCCCGCGAGGGCGTGTTCC
>DASRSC010000158.1:0-8990 GCA_035695525.1 Pseudonocardia sp.
AGACCACCACCACCGGAAAGCTGGCCAGGGTGCTGGTGGCGGGTGGGCGGCACGTAGTGCTCGGTGCGGCCGACACCTTCCGCGCCGCCGCCGCCGAACAGCTCGGCACCTGGGGCGAACGCGCGGGGGCCACCGTCGTGCGCGGCCCGGAGGGAGCCGACCCGGCCAGCGTCGCCTTCGACGCCGTCAAGCAGGGCTCCGACGAGGGCGCCGACGCCGTGCTGCTCGACACCGCGGGCCGGTTGCACACCAAGACCGGTCTGATGGACGAGCTGGGCAAGGTGAAAAGGGTCGTGTCCCGGCAGGCCGCGGTGGACGAGGTACTGCTCGTCCTCGACGCCACCACCGGCCAGAACGGGCTCACCCAGGCCCGCGTGTTCGGTGACGTCGTGGACGTCACCGGCATCGTGCTCACCAAGCTCGACGGCACCGCGAAGGGCGGAATCGTCTTCCGGGTGCAGCGCGACCTGGGCGTGCCGGTCAAGCTCGTCGGGCTCGGTGAGGGGCCGGATGACCTGGCTCCGTTCGAGCCCGCGGCCTTTGTCGACGCTCTGTTGGCCTAATCATCCGGCTCCGTAATCCGGATGTAACTCCGCGAGCTATCGCGTTCACCCCCTCGAAACAGCGGCGGACGCCGTCCGAAACATGGCGATCCGATAGTTCCCGCACCTGCCGCTCCACACGCCATCTCCAGGCAAGCGGCGAAAACGGGAGGGAGTTGACGTGCTCGATACCGGCGATACCGCCTGGATGCTGGCCAGCTCAGCGCTGGTGCTGCTGATGACACCCGGATTGGCGCTGTTCTACGGCGGCATGGTCCGCTCGAAGACCGTGCTGAACATGATGATGATGAGCATCTCGGCGCTCGGACTGGTCGGCGTGCTCTGGGTGCTTTACGGCTACTCCGTCGCGTTCGGCAACGACGTCGGCGGCGGGTTGCTCGGCAACCCGGCGCAGTTCGCCGGTCTCCACGGTCTGTTCGGCGGCACCTATCTCGCCACCCAGGGTGGCCCCCCGGTCGACATTCCGCTGGTCGGCACGATCCCCGCAACTGTGTTCGTGGCCTTCCAGGCGATGTTCGCGGTCATCACCGTCGCTCTGATCTCCGGTGCCGTCGCCGACCGTCTGCGGTTCGGTCCGTGGCTGCTGTTCGCCGGTCTGTGGGCCACCATCGTCTACTTCCCGGTCGCGCACTGGGTCTTCGCCTTCAATGGCGTCACCGCCGCGACCGGTGGCTGGATCGCCAACAACCTCAAGGTGATCGACTTCGCAGGCGGCACCGCGGTGCACATCAACGCCGGTGCGGCAGGGCTCGCGCTCGCGCTGGTGCTCGGCAAGCGCCGCGGCTGGCCGCGTGAGCCCATGCGCCCGCACAACCTCACGCTGGTCATGATCGGAGCCGGCCTCCTGTGGTTCGGCTGGTTCGGCTTCAACGCCGGTTCGGCCGTCGCCTCCAACGGCGTCGCGGGCATCACGTTCGTCAACACCTTCGTGGCCACTGGGGCCGCCATGCTGGCCTGGCTACTCACCGAGCGCATCCGGGACGGCAAGCCCACCAGCCTCGGTGCGGCGTCCGGTCTGGTCGCCGGTCTCGTCGCCATCACCCCCTCCTGTTCGTCGGTCTCGCCGATCGGTGCTATCGCGGTCGGTGCGATCGCCGGTGTCCTGTGTGCCCTGGCCGTGGGCCTCAAGTTCCGCTTCGGGTACGACGACTCACTCGACGTGGTCGGTGTCCACCTCGTCGGCGGTCTGGCCGGCACCCTGCTGGTCGGCTTCTTCGCCACCACCGCTGCCCCGGCCGGTGTCAACGGCCTGTTCTACGGCGGCGGCGTGGACCAGCTCTGGCGCCAGGCCGTCGGTGCGCTCGCGGTGCTCGTGTTCTCGTTCGTCGTGAGCCTGATCCTGGCCTTCATCGTCAAGGCGATCATGGGCCTACGGGTCAGCGACGAGGAGGAGGCTACCGGCGTCGACGAGACGGAGCACGCCGAGACGGCCTACGACTTCTCCACTCTCCACGGCATCGGCGGCATCGGGACGCCTCGGCCGTCCGCGGCCACGAACGCGGCCGCGGAGCACGTCACCGCAGGTAAGGAGAGCTGAGCGATGAAGTTGGTCACGGCAATCGTCAAGCCGTTCGTCCTCGAGGACGTCAAGGGGGCGCTCGAGCAGATCGGCGTCCTCGGGATGACGGTCAGCGAGGTGCAGGGGTACGGGCGGCAGAAGGGCCACACCGAGGTCTACCGCGGGGCGGAGTACTCGGTGGACTTCGTGCCGAAGGTCCGGGTGGAGGTCGTCGCCGACGACACCCTCGCGGACAAGGTGGTGGATGCCATCGTCGAGGCGGCCCGCACCGGCAAGATCGGTGACGGCAAGGTCTGGGTCATTCCGGTCGAGAGTGTCATCCGGGTCCGCACCGGCGAGCGCGGCACCGACGCGATCTGACCGCGTCGTCGGCTCCGAGGGCCTGCTGCACAGCATGACCGTGCAGCGGGCCCTTGGCGCTTGTTCCCGAAGTGTCCGGTTCATCACTGATCGGAGGATCGCGATGATGCTCGTGACCGCCATCATCAAACCGTTCGCGCTGGAACCCGTCCGTGCCGGGCTCGAGCGTCTGGACGTCGCCGGTATGACCATCAGCGCGTCGTCCGGATACGGCCGCCAGCGGGGCCACACCGAGTTCTACCGCGGTGGGGATTACCACGTCGACTTCGTGCCGAAGGTGCGCGTCGAAGTGGTAGTCGAGGACGTTGCCGTGGAGAAGGTGATCGAGGCGGTGTCGGTGGCCGCCCGGACCGGGAAGATCGGTGACGGGAAGCTGTGGGTCACGCCGGTGAACACCGTGGTGCGGGTCCGCACCGGGGAACGGGGTGCCGACGCGCTGTGAGTGCAGTGGCAGTGGCGTCGGGGGACGCAGGGGATCTGGTCCGGGCGAAGGCAGTGCTCCTCGCCCCGGGCGCAGGGAAACGCAGGCTGGGACCCGAGGCGTTGCGTACCGCCCTGGTGGACCTGCATGACTTCTGGCTGTCGTCGAGGGCGGCGGCCATCGGGCTGACCGACCGCGCGGCGCTCGTCGCGGTCGGGGCGCTGGGTCGCCGCGAACTGGCACCGTGGTCGGACCTCGACCTGGTGCTGCTGCACGACGGCCGCAAGGACGTCGAACGGCTGGCCGAGCAGCTGTGGTATCCGCTGTGGAACGCCGGGATCGGCCTCGACCACTCGGTGCGCACACCGGGCCAGGCCGTCCAGGTGGCCGCCACCGACCTGCGCGCCGCGTTCGGCCTACTGGAGGCCCGCCACATCGCCGGCGACGGTGCGCTCTCGGACAAGGTGCGTGCGGCAGTGCGGCAGGCGTGGCGTGCCGGTATCCGGGGCCGGTTCGACGAGCTCGCCGACTCCGCCCAGGAGCGCTGGCGGAAGGTCGGCGACGTCGCACACCGGGTGGAGCCGGATCTGAAGAACGGGCATGGCGGGCTGCGGGATGTCCAGCTCCTCGACGCACTCGCGGCAGCGCAGCTCGTGGATCGGCCGGCCGGGGACGTCGTGGAGGCCCGCAGTCTGCTGCTGGACGTCCGCACCGAACTGCACCGGCTCGCCGGTCGGGCCCGGGACGTTCTGCGCGCGCAGGACGCCGACGAGGTGGCAGCCACGCTGGAGATCGCCGACCGGTTCGAGCTCGCGCGCGCCCTGTCCGGCGCAGCCCGGTCGGTGGCGTTCGCCGCCGAGGTCGGCCTGCGTTCCGCGCGGAGTGCCCTGCCTCGCCGTGGTCTGGCCGCACTGCGGCGCGCCCCCGTGCGGCGGCCACTGGACAGCGGTGTCGTCGAGCACGCCGGCGAGGTGGCGCTCGCGCGAGACGCTGCAGCGCCGCGCGATCCCGCGCTGGTGCTGAGGGTCGCGGCCACCGCGGCCCGCACCGGGCTGCCGATCGCCGCCGGCACGTTGCACAGGCTTGCCGATACTGCCCCTGAGCTGCGCGAACCCTGGCCACGGCCAGCACTGGGCGAGCTGCTGTCGCTGCTGGGCACCGGACGCCCGATCGTCGACGTCGTGGAGTCACTGGACCGCACCGGGCTGTGGGGCCGGCTCTTCCCCGAATGGGGCGCGGTGCGCGACCTGCCACCGCGTGACCGCGCGCACGTGTGGACCGTCGACCGGCATCTGGTCGAGGCCTGTGCGCAGGCCGCTCGGCTCACCACCCGCGTCGCGCGTCCGGACCTGCTGCTCGTGGGCACCCTGATCCACGACATCGGCAAGGGCCGCGCCGGCGACCACTCCGAGGTCGGCGAGTCCCTGGCCGTGCAGGTCGGGCGACGCCTCGGGTTCGCCGAGCCCGATGTTGCCGTGCTGGGGCAGGTGGTGCGTCACCACCTGCTGCTGCCGCACACCGCTACCCGCCGTGACCTGGACGACCCGGCGACGATCATGCGTGTCGTCGAGACCCTGGACGGCAACGGGCTCGTCCTCGACCTGCTCGAGGCCCTCGCGGAGGCCGACGCGCTCGCCACCGGTCCCGGTGTCTGGAGCCCGTGGAAGCAGACCCTGATCCGGGACCTGGTCGGACGCTGCCGGACGCTGCTGGCCGGTGATCCTCTCCCTGCTCCGGCTGCGCTCGATGCGGCGGCGGCGGATCTCGCGACAGCCGTCGCCACCGACGGCCAGCCGCAGGTCCGGTTCGACGACCGCAGCGACCCGGCCACCGTCATCGTCGCGGTCCCGGACCGGCCCGGGGCCCTGGCCGCCGCCGCGGGCGTGCTGGCGCTGCACTCCCTGGAGGTGCACGCGGCTGAGCTCCCGTCCGCCGAGCACGCGGCGGTCTTCACGTTCACCGTCTCGCCTCGCTTCGGCGGCTTGCCCGACCCGGCGCTGCTGAGGTCGGACCTGATCCGGGTGCTCGACGGTGGCCTCACCCTGGCCGACGCGCTGGCCCGCAAGGAACGCGACTACGCCCCCATCATCCCGAGCGGAGAACCGCCTGCGCCCCCGCGGGTGCTGTGGTTCGACGACGAGGCCACCGGGGCGGTGGTGCTGGAGCTGCGCGGCACCGACCGGATCGGTTTGCTGCACCGGGTGGCAGCCGCGCTCGGGGAGTGCGGTGCCGACCTGCGCTGGGCGAGGGTGGCCACGCTGGGCGCGTCTGTCGTCGACTCGTTCTGTGTCGCAGGACCGGGCGCCGGGGGAGCGCTGAGTGCCACGGAACGGCGGCGGATCGAGCGGGCGGTGCTCGCTGCCGCGCGCTAGCTCCTCAGCACGCCGCATCGCGGTGCACCGGGAGATCGGAAAGGAACGAACGGCACGGAACGGACGTTGAGTCCTGTGTGACGAGAGCGACATCGACCGCCGCCCTGGCCGCCACCGCGGGTGTCCTGCCTGTGCACATTGCCCTGCCCGGCCGGACGTTGCTGCTCGTGGCGGGTATGCCCGGCGCGGGAAAGTCGACCCTGCTCGGGGGGCTCCCGGGCGGTCCTGGTCTCGCCGTGTTCGACTCGGAGATCCACCGGTCGGCGCTGCGGCGCGCTCTGGGCCGGTTGCCCTACGCGTGGTACCGACCACTCGTGCACCTGTTGCACCGGCTGGCCGTGCTGGCCGCAGCGGTCTCGTCCACGCCCACGGTGGTCGTTCATCTGCCTGCCACCGACGACCGCACCCGTGCGGTCGTCGCCCGGCTCGCTGCTGCCACCGGCCGCACCGCGCACCTGCTCTGGTTGCACGTCGACGCGGCCGACGCCCGGCAGGGACAGTGCGAGCGTGGTCGGGTGGTGCCCGAGACGTCCTTCGCCGGACACGCCGAACGGGCCGCGTCCACTACGGCCGAGCTGCTCGAAGGCCCCCCGCCGGGCTGGTCGAGCGTCACCGTGCTCGACCGCGCTTCGGCCCGCGGTGGCCTGCAGCTGGACACCGCCCCCGCCGGCACGAGTCGGACCACCTCCGACGGACGGCGTCTCACGGTCGTCAACGGCACCTCGGCACGGCACGATGACGCTCCGGTGGAGCGCGCGTCGATGCGGCCCAAGTAGGCTTGGTCGGGTGTTCGACACCCTCTCCGAGCGCCTCAGCAGCACCCTCGCCAACCTGCGTGGCAAGGGGCGGCTTTCCGACGCCGACATCGACGCCACCGCACGCGAGATCCGCATCGCGCTGCTGGAGGCCGACGTCGCGCTGCCGGTGGTCCGCGGCTTCATCGCGCGGATCAAGGAGCGGGCCAAGGGCGCGGAGGTCTCCGGCGCGCTGAACCCCGCGCAGCAGGTCGTCAAGATCGTCGACGACGAGCTCGTGGCGATTCTCGGCGGTGAGACCCGGCGTCTCCGGCTGGCCAAGGAGCCACCGAGCGTGATCATGCTCGCGGGCCTGCAGGGTTCCGGGAAGACCACCCTGGCGGGCAAGCTCGCGCACTGGCTCAAGGGCCAGGGGCATGCACCGCTGCTCGTGGCATGCGACCTGCAACGGCCCAACGCCGTCACCCAGCTGCAGATCGTCGGCGATCGCGCCGGCGTCACGACGTTCGCCCCGGAGCCCGGGAACGGCGTGGGGGATCCGGTGGACGTCGCCCGTCGCGGCGTCGCGCATGCCCGCGACAAGATGTTCGACGTCGTCATCGTCGACACCGCGGGCCGGCTCGGCGTCGACGAGGAGCTGATGCGCCAGGCCGCCGACATCCGCGACGCCACCCGGCCGGACGAGACGCTGTTCGTCGTCGACGCGATGATCGGTCAGGACGCCGTGGCGACGGCGGAGGCGTTCCGCGACGGGGTCGGCTTCACCGGCGTTGTGCTCACCAAGCTCGACGGGGACGCCCGTGGTGGCGCGGCGCTGTCGGTCCGTGAGGTGACCGGCGAGCCCATCCTGTTCGCGTCCAGCGGTGAGAAGCTCGCCGACTTCGATGTCTTCCACCCCGACCGGATGGCCAGCCGCATCCTCGGGATGGGCGACCTGCTCACGCTGATCGAGCAGGCCGAGACCGTCTTCGACGAGGAGCAGACGGCCAAGGCCGCGGCCAAGATCAGCTCGGGGGAGCTGTCGCTCGAAGACTTCCTCGAGCAGATGCTCGCCATCCGCAAGATGGGTCCGATCGGCAACATCCTCGGCATGCTCCCCGGCGCCAACGCGGGGCAGATGAAGGACGCGCTCGCCCAGGTCGACGACAAACAACTGGACAAGCTGCAGGCCATCATCCGGGGTATGACGCCGGCGGAGCGCGCCGATCCGAAGATCATCAACGGGTCCCGGCGACTGCGCATCGCCAACGGCTCCGGCGTGCAGGTCAGCGACGTCAACGAGCTGGTCAACCGCTTCTTCGAGGCGCGCAAGATGATGAAGCAGATGGCGGGGCAGTTCGGCTTCGGCGGTGGCCGCAGCGCTACCCGGAAGCAGGCCAAGGGACGCAAGGGCAAGAAGGGCAAGGGACGCGGCCCCTCACCGGCCCGCGCGGGTGCGCTGCCGGCAGGGCTCGGCACCGGTACCCCTGATCTCTCCGGCCTGCCGCCGTCGTTGCGCCAGCTCCCGCCGGGCCTCGACCAGCTGCCTCCTGGCTTCGACCCGAGCAAGCTGAAGTTCCCGAAGGGGAAGTAGCGCGTGTACCGGCTGCGTGGGGTGCTGCTCGGGGCAGGTGGGCAGGACGGAGACCGGACGGTCGAGCTGTTCGTCGATGCAGCGGGCATGCTGGTGGACGAGATTCCGGGCGCCGAGACGATCATCGACGGCGGCTTCATCGTTCCGGGCCTCGTCGACGCGCACTGCCACATCGGGCTCGGGGCGTCCGGCGCCGTCGACCTCGAGGAGGCCGATGCCCAGGCTCGCGTCGATCGCGACGCCGGCACCCTGCTGATCCGCGACTGCGGCTCACCGCTCGACACCACCCCGCTGCAGATCCGCCAGGATCTCCCGGAGATCATCCGCGCCGGCGTGCACGTCGCACGGCCCAAGCGCTACATCCCCGGGGTCGCCGCCGAGCTCGACGATCCGTGGCTCCTGCCCGAGGTCGTCGCCGAGCAGGCCGCGGCCGGTGACGGCTGGGTGAAGCTGGTAGGTGACTGGATCGACCGGGGCATCGGCGACCTGGCCCCACTGTGGCCCGACGATGTGCTCGTCGCGGCGATCGACGCGGCGCACGCCGCCGGAGCCAGGGTCACGGCACACGTCTTCGGCGCCGACGCCCTCCCCGGGCTCATCCGCGCCGGGATCGACTGCATCGAGCACGGCCCCGGGCTCACCGACGACCTCATCACGGAGATGGCCCGCCGCGGTACCGCGCTGGTGCCCACGCTGATCAACATCGAGACGTTCCCCGGCATCGCCGACGCGGCCACCAAGTACCCGACCTACGCGGCTCACATGCGCGAGCTGCACGCCGGCACGGCAGGCGTTGTCCGCAGGGCCGTCGAGGCCGGGGTCCCCGTGTTCGCCGGCACCGATGCGGGCGGCGGGATCGTGCACGGCCGGATCGCCGACGAGATCATCGCGCTGCACAGCGCCGGGCTGTCCGCAGCCGACGCGCTCGGCGCCGCGAGCTGGTCGGCCCGGGACTGGCTCGGCCGGCCCGGGCTGCATCTGGGCGCCCGCGCCGACCTGGTGGTCTACCGATCCGACCCGCGCGCCGACCTCTCCGTCCTGCGGGAGCCCGCGCTCGTCATGCTGCGCGGCAGGCCGGTGCACGCCACCGGCTGACCCGCCAGCGCCCGTCGGCCCGTCCGTGAATCCGCGCGGGAAGATCACCCCAGGTGACGGCTCCGGCGCACCGCGTCACGTGCCGATAGGACCACGATCATGCACGAGCCTGTGCACGACGTCCGATGGCCACGGCCGGTAGCGTCGGGAGCGTGGGAGCAGCGGAGGGGCCCGACGAGGAGCGTTCGCGAGAGCGGAGCGACAGCGCGGCAAGGGACAGCGCGGCGAGGGACAGTGACCTGCCCGACAGCAGCCCGCCTGGCGGCAGCCGGCCCGACACCAGCCTGCCCCACAGCAGCCCGCCCGACAGCACCCCGCCTGACACCAGCGGG